>NZ_QEZJ01000023.1:0-162337 GCF_003992965.1 Xanthomonas sp. BRIP62409
CCCCCGCCGCGTGCCGAACCCGCAGCGCCTGCCGCGCGGCCGGCACCTGGACGCATGCAACGCAACGCGGTGCGCTCGGGCCAGCAGCTGTATGCGGAGAACTGCGACCTGACTGTCCTCAGTACGGTCGGTGCCGGAGCGGAGGTCATCGCCGACGGCAGCATCCATATCTACGGTACCCTGCGTGGCCGCGCGTTGGCCGGCGCCCAGGGCAACCCTGACGCGCGCATCTTCTGCCGCGACTTCCACGCCGAACTGGTTGCCATAGCTGGCCACTACAAGGTGCTGGACGATGTTCCCATGGACCTGCGTGGCAAGGCCGTCCAGGTCTGGCTGGAGCAGGATCAGATCAAGATCGCTGCGCTGGATTGACGCAGCCCAACCACAGAAATATTTCGGAGAAATCCTTTGGCTGAAATCATCGTAGTCACCTCCGGCAAGGGCGGCGTCGGCAAGACCACCACCAGCGCGAGCCTGGCCTGCGGGCTGGCACGGCGCGGCAAGAAGGTCGCCGTCATCGACTTCGACGTCGGTCTGCGCAACCTGGACCTGATCATGGGCTGCGAGCGGCGCGTGGTGTACGACTTCGTCAACGTCGTGCATGGCGAAGCCACGCTCAAGCAGTCGCTGATCAAGGACAAGCGCTTCGACAACCTGTACGTGCTGGCTGCCTCGCAGACCCGCGACAAGGACGCGCTGACCCAGGAAGGCGTGGAGAAGGTGCTCAAGGACCTGGCCGCCGACGGCTTCGACTACATCGTCTGCGATTCGCCGGCCGGTATCGAGAAAGGCGCATTCCTGGCGATGTACTTCGCCGACCGCGCGGTGGTGGTGGTCAATCCGGAAGTCTCTTCGGTCCGCGACTCGGACCGCATCATCGGCCTGCTCGATTCCAAGACCCGCAAGGCCGAGCAAGGCCAGACCGTGCCGGCCTTCCTGCTGCTGACCCGCTACAGCCCGGGACGCGTGGAAGGCGGCGAGATGCTCAGCATCACCGACGTGGAAGAAGTGCTCGGCCTGAAGGCCATCGGCGTGATCCCCGAATCCGGCGACGTGCTCAATGCCTCCAACAAGGGCGAGCCGGTGATCCTGGATGCCGAGTCCCCGGCCGGCCAGGCCTACGACGACGCGGTCGCCCGCATCATGGGCGAAGAGCGCCCGATGCGATTCACATCCGTGGAGAAGAAAGGCTTCTTCAGCAAGCTGTTCGGAGGGTAAGCATGGGCCTGCTCGATTTTCTCAAGAGCAAGAAGAACACCGCCGAGACGGCCAAGAACCGCCTGCAGATCATCATTGCGCAGGAGCGCAACCACCGCGGCGGTCCGGACTACCTGCCGCTGCTGCAGCGTGAATTGCTGGAAGTGATCAAGAAGTACGTCAACATCGACGCCGATGCGGTGCGGGTGGACCTGGTCAAGGATGGCGAGCATGACGTGCTCGATATTTCCGTCGCCTTGCCCGAAGACGGCGACAAGTAAGCGATCGCCGTGGCACCGTGCCTGCACGGTGCTGCGGTGACGGCCCGAACCGACCGCGAGCCCTTGCGTGTGACCATCGATTCTTCCTCCAGCGCCGAGCCAGCCCGCGTGTTGTGCGTGGGCGATATCGGCCTGGATGCACCCACTGCCCTGCTCTCAGGTTATGGTTTGCGCCTGCATCGCGTGGACGCCGGCGCGCCGATCCCCGGCAGTTTCTGGGGCGAACCGGAGGCCGGCATCATCGGCTGCGATGTCTATGTGCGTGACGACACGCCGGTGCATTCGCTGCTGCACGAGGCCGGGCACCTGATCGTCCTGCCGGCCGACAAACGCGCGGCCGTGCATACCGACGCGACCGATTCGGTGGATGAGGAAGACGCCACCTGTTACCTGCAGATCCTGCTGGCCGAGCAGTTGCCCGGCGTGGGCAGCGCGCGCCTGATGACCGACATGGACACCTGGGGCTACACCTACCGGCTCGGATCCACGCGCGCCTGGTTCGAGCAGGACGCGGACAATGCGCGCAGCTGGCTGCTCGCGCGCAACCTGTTGCCGCAGTAACGCCGGATCGCCGCTGCCTGATCGTCAGGCCGTGGCGTACCTGCAGGCCGGCATGCACAGGCTGCCAGCATACCTCCCCGAATCGAGCCAGTGGCCACGCACTGCAGTGCCGCTTCACTGCGTGGCATAAGCAGGCCGCAGACGACGGGGTCGTCAGCATCCGCATAGACCATGCCGAATGCTCGCGTGTAAAACATGCCGGCTGCCGTCTCCGTGCAGGTCGCGCGCATCGCCAGGCGCGGTGTTTCGTAGCACTGCAGGTCACGCCGCGCAGCATCACGACGGCGCAGACATCTCCTCAACGCCACGCCGCGTAGGCTGCAGCGCATGCATAGCCTGTTTCTCAACACGGTGCTGCTGGGCGGCACCGCAGCAGATAAATTGTCGGCTGCGCAGGCGGCCGGCTTCGATGCGGTCGAATTGTGGGAACAGGATCTGCAGCAGTTGGCGCGATCGCCGGCGCAGGTGCGCGGCGCCCTCCACCAGCTCGGGCTTGGACTGACCGACTACCAGGTGCTGCGCGATGTGGACGGTGCCGCTGACGCGCAACGCGACCGTTGCCGCGCGCACGCGCTGCAGATGCTGGAAACCGCCGCCGCGTTGGGCGCGGGTGTGGTGCAGGCACCGGCCAACACGCGTGCCGACGTCGTGCCTGCACGGATCGTCGAGGATCTGCGCTGGCTGGGCCGTGCCGCGGCGGAGCACGGCCTGCGCATCGCCTACGAACCGATGGCGTGGAGCACGGTCAATCACACCCTGCCTGCTGCGTGGGCAAGCGTGCGTGCCAGCGGCGCGGACAACATCGATCTGGTGGTGGATGCCTACCACCTGTTCGCGCCAGGCCGTGGGCTGGACGACCTGGACGCCATCCCGGCCACGCGCATCGCCAATGTGCAGTTATGCGATGTGGCGCAGCCAGTGGCGCCAGGTGCGCTGGCCGCGGTGGCGCGGCATGCGCGCCTGCTGCCGGGCGAAGGCTGCTTTCCGCTGTCGGCGCTATTGCGGCGCCTGGCCGGCATGGGCTACACAGGGCCGATCGGCATCGAGGTCTTCAACGATGCCCGCAAGGCGGCCGCTGCTCCGGCCACCGCGGCGGCGGCGATGGCCGCACTGCGCAGCTGCCTTGAGCGTGCCGGCGCTTAGCTGCGCTGCGCGCCGCTGAGATCCAGCGTCACCACCGTGCCCTGCCCCGCGCTGGAATCCAGGTGCAGATGCCAGCCCAGATGCTCGCAGAGCCTCCCGATCAGCTCCAGCCCGATGCCGTTGCCCTGGCGTGCGTTGTCGCGCGCCAGGCGCGCGTAGATCGCACTGATCTCCTCCGGCGTCATGCCGTGGCCCGGGTCGGCAATGCGCACCACCCCTGGTGCCGATAGCGAGACGCGGATGATGCCGCGGTCGCTGTTCTCGATCGCATTGCGCAACAGGTTGCCGATGGCGGTGTGCACGATCGCCACTGGAGCGGTGAGGCTGCATGGCGGAAGCGGGTCGGTGAGTACCTGCAGATCCTTGTCGGCGAGCAGATGTGCGTGGTCGGCGACGATCTCCGGCAGCAACAGATCCAGGCGCAGCGTATCGCTGCTGCGCGTCAGCCGGCCGGGATCCTTGGCCAGCACCAGCAACAAGGTGATCAGCTGCTCCACCGCGGCGCTGGTCTGCGCGATGCGCTCCAGCTGGTGGCGCACTGCCGGCGGTGTGCCGGGTTGTTCCAGCGCCAGTTCGGCGGCGTTGCCGATCACCGCCAGCGGGGTGCGTAACTCGTGGCTGGCGCTGTCGATGAAGGCGCGTTCGCGTTCGACGAACTGGCCGTTGCGATCGAGATAGTCGTTGAGTGCATCGGCAATCACGTACAGCTCGGCGCTGCCCTGCGGGCCAACAGCAATGCGTTGCGCGCGCCGCTCGGGACGCAGCGCGCCGATATCGCGCGCCAGCTCCACCAGCGGGCGCACCAGCCGCGCCATCGCATACGTGCCCATCAGCAAGGTGATGCCGATCAGCGCGACGCCTGCCGCCAGCATCCAGCGGGTGATGAACTGCTCCAGCGCTTCGAAGTCGGTGATATCCAGCACCAGCGCCAGGCGCCCGGCATGCGGGGTGTCGCGCACCATCACCGCGCTCTGGCGGCCGGCGATCTCCAGCTCGTCGTGCAGGCCGGGATGCAGCGTGCGCAGGACCGGCGGCACCGTCGCGCTGCCGTCGACGCGATACAACCGCAGGGTGTCCGAGTCCTGCCAGCGGTAATCCGGATTCTGCGCACTGCGGTCCAGGATGCTGTCCAGTTCCGAATTCAACAACGAGCGCCACACGCCGTGTTCCGCGCGCTCGTGCAGATACTGCGCGGTGCCGAACACCGCCAGCACCATCAGCAGCGTGTAGCCGAACAACCACACCAGCACGCGACGGCCCAACGGGCGCTGCCTAAGCATCGCTGCACTCGCCCGTGGACTGATCGCCGGCGCCTTCCAATGGCGCCAGGCGATAGCCCAGCCGCGGCAGCGTATGGATCAGTTTCTGCGCGAATGGGCCATCCACGCTGCGGCGCAACTCGTAAATATGCGAGCGCAGCATGTCGCCATCGGGCGGATCGTCGCCCCAGAGCGATTGCTCAAGACGCTGCCGGGTGACGGCGGCGGGGCTGGCCTGCATCAGCACTTCCAGCAACTTGCGGCAGGCCGGATACAGGTGCAGCACCTGGCCGGCGCGGGTGGCTTCCAGGGTGGACAGGTCCAGGCGCAGATCGGCCACCTGCAGCAACTTGCCGCGTCGGCGCCCATGCGCACGCGCCAGCAGGGCCTCGATGCGAACCTCCAGTTCCGGCAGCGCGAACGGCTTGGTCAGGTAGTCGTCGGCACCGGCGCGGAAGCCGGCGATCTTGTCGGGCAACTCGTCGCGGGCGGTGAGCATGATCACCGGCAATTCGGACTGGTGCTGCTCGCGCAGGCGGCGCAGTACTTCCGGGCCGTCCATGCGCGGCATCATCCAGTCCAGCACCAGCACATCGTAGTGCTGGGTGGTGGCCAGGTGCAGGCCGGTGACGCCATCGGGCGCGGCGTCCAGGGTGTGCCCGCGCGCTTCGAAATAGTCGAACAGGTTGGCAACCATGTTGCGGTTGTCTTCGATGACCAGCAGCCGCATGAGCGCGTTTCCAGGGCGGCCCGGCAGGGACGATGTGCGCATCCTAACCGAGCCTGGCCGAACACGGCCGCTCTGGAGGGTTCCGACAAAATTCCGACCTGCCAGCCGGATAGTGTGGCGCCCCACCGCTCGGGGCGTGCGCGTGTCGCCTGCCATCTCCGCCGCCACTTCCCGCCAGCGCGCACTGCTTGCCGCCGTGGTGCTGATCATCGTCAGCCTGCTGGCAGGCCTGGGCCTGCGCCAGCCCAACCCACCGGATGAGCCGCGCTTTGTGCTGGCCGCACGCAGCATGGTCGAGACCGGCCAGTGGTTGCTGCCGCATCGCGGCCGCGACCTGTATGCCGAAAAGCCGCCGGTGTTCATGTGGTTGCAGGCGGCCAGCTACGAGCTGGTGCCGCACTGGACCGTCGCCTTCCTGCTGCCTTCGCTGCTGGCTGCGCTCGCCACCTTGTGGCTGACCTGGGACATCGCACGGCGTCTATGGAACAGGCGCGTGGCGCGTCATGCGGTGCTGGGGTTGTTTGCGGTGCTGCAGTTCGGCCTGATGGCCAAGCGTGCGCAGATCGACATGGTGCTGGTGGCGCTGACCACGCTGTCGTTGTGGGGGATGCTGCGGCATCTGCTACGCGGGCCGGACTGGCGCGCATGGATGCTGGGGGTGTTCGCAGCCGGCGTGGGTACGGTGACCAAGGGCGTGGGCTTTCTGCCATTGCTGCTGTTGCTGCCGTGGATGGCGCTGCCGCGCAGGCACTGGAGCGTGCTGCCGGCACGCGCACAAGCTGGGCGCAGCTGGTTGCTGGTGCTGCCGGCGTTTCTGGCCGGCACTGCGGTTTGGCTTGGTCCGCTCGGCATCGCGTTGTGGCAGAGCAACGAGCCGGCGCTGCACGCCTACGCGCACGAGTTGTTGTTCAAGCAGACCGGCACCCGCTACGCGCACGCCTGGCATCACCTCAAACCGGCCTGGTACTACCTGCAGGTGATCGCCACGCTGTGGTTGCCGGGCTGCCTGGTGTTGCCATGGTTGCTGCCGGCGTGGTGGCGACGGCTGCGGCGCGGCGACCCGCGCTATCTGTTGCTGCTTGCCTGGAGCCTGCTGGTGCTGGTGTTTTTCAGTGCCAGCCCGGGCAAGCGCGAGGTCTACATCTTTCCGATGCTGCCGGCCCTGTGCATCGCCGCCGCACCGCTGCTGGCCGGGCTGCTGCGCAAGCGTGGCGTCCGCATGTTGCTGACCGGCTACCTGCTGCTGCTTGCGCTGGCCGCTCTTGCATTGGGCAGCGGCATCGCACTGCATCTGCACTGGGCGGAAAACACTGCATTGAAGCGTGGCATGGCGTTGGCCTCGCTGCAGTCGGTCGGCGTGTGGTTGATCGGCCTGGGCGTGGTCGGCCTGGCGGCACTTGCGTGGTCGCGCGGCAAGCGCACCGGCACCGCGGTGGTGGCGGTGACCGCCGCGCTATGGATCGTCTACGGCCTGGGCTTGATGCCTGCACTGGATCCCTACAGCTCTGCTGCGCGGGTGATGCAGCGCGTGGGGCAGCACATCGGCCCGGATGCCGAGCTGGGCATGCTGGCCTGGCGCGAACAGAACATGCTGCAGGCGGACCGGGCGGTGACCGACTTCGGCTTCAAGGCAAGCTGGCAGCAGCAATGGGCCAAGGCAGGCCCCTGGCTTGCACACGCCCCCGAGCGTCGTTGGTTGTTCGTCCTCAAGCAGGCAGTACCGGCCTGCATCGATCCGGCGCAACGTTTCGATGTTGGCGAATCCAATCGCAATCAATGGCAGTTGGTGCCGGGCACGGCATGGCATGCCGGCTGCGTTGCCGCCGATACCGATACCGCTACTGATCCTGGTGCCGGCGACAGCGAGACAGACTGAACGCCGGATAGCGTGTTAACGGCCGAGCAACCCCGGTCCGACCGCTTTCCGACATGCCGCTTTCGAAGATGCCGGGCATAGACCACCGGCCGATGCTTCGATGACCACGTTTCCCGTATACGCACCTGCCCTGACGCGCACAGCCACTGCTGCGCAAACCCGCTTCCTGGTTCGGCATCTGTGGCTACCGTTGGCCGGCGTGCTAGTGCTCAGCGCGTTGTTGATGAGTGCCGGTGGCGACCAGTGGATTGCCGATGCGCTGTATCGGCTGGAAGGCGGGCATTGGCTGCTCAAGGACCACTGGTTCACCAGCGGCGTGATTCACCGCGTCGGCAAATGGCTGAGCACCGCAGCCGCTGTCAGCGTGCTGGTGCTGGCGCTGGTGGCCTGGTGCCGGCCACGCCTGCGTGTGCTGCGCTGGCCGCTGACCTATCTGGCTACATCGATCGCACTGTCGACCTCGCTGGTGTCCTTGCTCAAGTCGTGGACGGCGATGGATTGCCCCTGGGATTTGAGCCGTTATGGCGGCACCCAGCCGATGATCGGGCTGTTCGAATCGCGCCATGGCATTGCCGCGTCCGGTTGTTTTCCGGCAGGTCACGCCAGTGCCGGTTATGCGTGGGTGGCGTTGTATTTCTGTGCGCTGGCACTGCGTCCTGCATGGCGTGTTCCTGCATTGTGGCTGGGCATCGCGGCAGGGCTGTTGTTCGGGATTGCGCAGCAACTGCGCGGCGCGCATTTCCTGTCGCACGACCTGTGGTCGCTGGCGGTGTGTTGGGGAACCGCACTTGCACTGTACTGGGGGATGCTGGCTCGACCGCATCGCGCCAATGAAGTGGTGTTGCAATCGGGGGATGCAGCATGAGTACCTATCTACCGCAATCGCGTGGGCGCAAGCGCCTGCGCGCACTGACCTGGACAACGCGCCCCACGGTATCGACCGAGACGCTGGTGCTGCTGTCGAGTGTGTTCTTTGCACTGGTGTGCAATCAGCTGTTCTGGCACACGGCCATGGCCACGCATCCGGGCAGCCTCGGGTTTGCCATCTCGTTGATGGCGCTGCTGGTGGCCGTGCATGCGTTGTTGCTGGGCCTGCTGGTCTGGCGCTGGAACGCCAAGCCACTGCTGACGCTGCTGCTGTTCACCACAGCGCTGGCTGCGCACTACATGGACAGCTACAACGTCTATCTGGATGCGGACATGCTGCGCAACGTGCTGCATACCGACCACAAGGAATCGCGCGAGCTGCTCACGCCCGGCTTGATCCTGCCGCTGCTGTGCTACTTCCTGATTCCGACCACGCTGTTGTGGCGCACCCGCCTGCACGCGCGCAGCATCGGCAGATCACTGGCAACCCGCGCTGGCTTTTTGCTGGTGGTGGCAGTGCTCGGCGCGGCCGGCGCGATGCTGTCCTCGCAAGACGTCTCCGCGTTGATGCGCAATCACCGCGAGGTGCGTTACCTGGCCACGCCGATCAATTACATCGTGGCGCTGCGGCAGAACCTCAAGTCCGATTCGCCGATCAAGCACGCGCCCAGGCAACCGGTCGAGCACGATGCCATGGCCACGCCACGCGCACCGGGAAGTCGTCCGCGCCTGCTGCTGGTGGTACTGGGCGAAACCGCGCGTGCGCAGAACTGGGGCCTCAACGGCTATGCGCGCCAGACCACACCCGAGCTGGCGCAGGCCGGGGTGATCAATTTCCCCGACATGCATTCGTGCGGCACCAGCACCGAGGTCTCGGTGCCGTGCATGTTTTCGCCATTCGGCCGCCGCGATTACAACGAGGACATGATCCGCAGCCACCAGTCGCTGCTGCATGTGCTCGAACATGCCGGCATTTCCACGCTGTGGCGCGACAACCAGTCCGGCTGCAAGGGCGTCTGCGATGGCCTGGACATCCAGAAGCTGGACGATGCCACCACGCCAGGGCTGTGCGCCGATGGCCGTTGCATGGACGAGATCCTGCTGAGCGACCTGGCTGCGCAAGTCCGCGCAAAGCCCGGCGACCGCGTGGTGGTGCTACATCAACTCGGCAGCCACGGGCCGAGTTACTTCGAGCGCTACCCGGCACAGTTCGAGCGCTTCAAGCCGGTGTGCAAGACCGCCGACCTGGGCAGTTGCAGCCGCCAGAACATCGTCAACGCCTACGACAATTCCATCACCTATACCGATCACTTCCTCAACCAGGCCATCCACACGCTGCGCGGGCTGCAGGACTACGACACCGCGATGATCTACCTCTCCGATCACGGGGAATCACTGGGCGAAAAAGGCCTCTACCTGCATGGCGTGCCCTACGCGATCGCGCCCAAGGAACAGACCCACGTGCCGATGGTGATGTGGTTCTCGCCGGAGTTCGCACGTGACCGCGGCCTGGACGAAACCTGCCTGCGCCACCGTGCCGGCCAATACACCGACCAGGACGCGCTGTTCCCATCGGTGCTCGGGCTGATGCAGGTCAAGACCAGCGCCTATGCACGCGAACGCGATCTATTTGCGCAATGCACGGGATAAACGCGGTTGGATACTCCGAACTTGGTTATCGAGTGCGCAGCGCCCCTCAGACATGGAGCCAATACGTCATGATCGAACAGGGCGCATCCAGCACTGCTCTTCCATGCGCACCGACCATCTCGACTGGTCCTTGCCCGCCCACCGTCGCGGGACCTTACGCGGCATGGATGCCGCGTAAGAGCCTACAAGGACGTACTTGCGGCGTGTCCTGCGATGGTGGGCGGGCAAGGGCCCTGCAGCCAAGTCGCAGATCAGCCGCCATACAACTAATCTATCCATGCTATCCAGGCTTAAAGCACGACATCCAAAGCAATCGGGACTTAGAACACTGGCATCGTTTAAGTGCGATCAAATGCTTGAGTCAAAAGCTTAGTCAGTAGAGGGCGCGGCGTCCTCACCGCTCGCGGGACACGCCGTGAACCCGTCCCTGGGGGCTCGGTGGCGGCATCCATGCCGCCACACGGTCCCGCAATCGGCGAGGACACCGCACCAGACAGTGTGCTGACTGTTTTACTGAAAGCCATGCACACCGACCATCTCGACGGGTCCTTGCCCGCTCACCGTCGCGGGACCTTACGCGGCATGGATGCCGCGTAAGAGCTTACATGGACGTACTTGCAGCGTGTCCCGCGATGGTGGGCGGGCAAGGGCCCCGCAGCAAACCCGCAGTCCGAGGGCGCGGTGCCCTCACCGCACCAGACAGTGTGCTGATTGTTTTACTGAAAGCCATGCACACCGACCATCTCGACGGGTCCTTGCCCGCCCACCGTCGCGGGACCTTGAGCGGCATGGATGCCGCGCCAGAGCCTACACGGACGTACTTGCGGCGCGTCCTGCGATGGTGGGCGGGCAAGGGCCCTGCAGTAAACTTGCAGCGTCGAGGGCGCGGTGCCCTCACCGCTTGCAGGACACGCCGTAAACCCGTCCCTGGGGGCTCGGTGGCGGCATCCATGCCGCCACACGGTCCCGCAATCGGCGAGGACACCGCACCAGACAGTGTGCTGATTGTTTTACTGAAAGCCATGCACACCGACCATCTCGACGGGTCCTTGCCACCCATCGTCGCGGGACCTTCGTCTCCCCTGATCAGCAGATATGCACCTGCAGACGTCCGCGTCGCGTGCGCAGTGACAGTGCTTGCGGTAGACCGCGCTGCGTTCTAGCCTGCGTCGGACTTCACCGCAAGGACCACCCGTGAATCCTCGTTTGTTGTGGCTGGCACTGGCCGTAGCCGCCGGCACGCTGTCGTTGTCGGCCTGCCGTCGGGATACGGCAGCACCCGCCAGGCCCGCTGCGGCCAAAACCGCGCTGCAGGAAAGCGCCGACCAGTTTGTTGCTCGCATCAGCGCCGAGTACAAGGCCGCGTACCCGGAAGTCACTGCCGCGCAGTGGTTGTCTTCGACCTACATCAATGGCGATTCCCAGTTGCTGGCCGCCAAGGCCAACGAGCGCTCGCTGGCGCAGCTGGACCGCTGGATCGAACAATCCAAGCAGTACGCAGGTACCCCGATGTCGGCCGACAGCGCGCGTGCATTGCAACTGCTGAAACTGATGAGCGCCCTGCCCGCGCCACGCGACCCAGCCAAGCTGGCGGAGCTCACCCGGATCGCCGCCAAGATGGAAGGCGACTACGGCGCCGGCAGCTATTGCGTGGGCGATGGCGAGCAACGCCGCTGCCGCCAGCTCGGCGAGCTGGAGCAGGTGCTGGCCAGCAGCCGCGATTACGCAGAGCAACTGGATGCCTGGCAGGGCTGGCATGGCACCGCAATCCCGATGCGCAAGGACTACCAGCGATTTGTCGAGCTCGCCAACGAGGGCGCGCGCGGACTGGGCTTTGCCGATGTCGGGGTGCTATGGCGCAGCGGCTACGACATGCCGCCGGCGCAACTGGCCAGCGAAACCGACCGTCTCTGGGAGCAGGTCAAACCGCTGTACGCACAACTGCAGTGCTATGCGCGCGGCAAGCTCGCTACGCAATACGGCAAGGACAAGGGCGAGCTTGCCGGCGGCATGTTGCCCGCACATCTGATGGGCAATATGTGGCAGCAGGACTGGAGCAATCTGTGGGACCTGCTGCAGCCATACCCGGGTGCCGGCGACCTGGACATCACCGCCGCGCTGGAAAAACAATACCAGGGCAACCTGAGTGCGGTGCTGGCACGCACCACGGGCACCGAAGGCGGCAGCGGCGCCCGCTTCCAGGCCGAACGTGAAGCGCAACTGCGCACCGCAAAACAGATGACCGAGCGTGCGCAGGGCTTCTACACCTCGCTCGGCATGCCCAAGCTTCCCGACAGCTATTGGCAGCGGTCGCAGTTCATCAAGCCCCTGGACCGCGACGTGGTCTGCCATGCCAGCGCGTGGGACATGAACATGGGCGGCGAGCCAAACCAGAATATCGACGCGGACGTGCGCACCAAGATGTGCATCAAGCCAACCGAAGAGGATTTCACCACCATCTACCACGAGCTCGGCCACATCTATTACGACCTGGCCTACAACCCGCTGCCGCCCCTGTTCCAGAACGGCGCCAACGATGGCTTCCACGAAGCGATCGGCGACACCATCGTGCTGGCGATGACGCCCAAGTATCTGCAGTCGATCGGCATGGTGGGCGAACAACAGGCCGGCCGCGAGGCGCTGATCAATTCGCAGATGCGCATGGCGCTGAGCAAGGTTGCCTTCCTGCCATTCGGTTTGATGATCGATCGCTGGCGCTGGGGCGTGTTCGATGGCTCGATCACCCCCGAGCACTACAACCAGGCCTGGTGGGAGCTGAAAGCCAAATACCAGGGCGTGGCGCCGGTGACCCCGCGCGGCGAGGAGTTCTTCGATGCCGGCGCCAAGTACCACGTGCCGGGCAATACGCCGTACACGCGCTATTTTCTGGCGCACATCCTGCAGTTCCAGTTCTACAAGGGCCTGTGCGAAGCCGCAGGCCACCAAGGCCCGTTGTACGAGTGCAGCTTCTACGGCAACAAGGACGCCGGGCAGAAGTTCTGGTCGATGCTGCAACGTGGCGCCAGCCAACCCTGGCAGACCACGCTGAAGGAACTCACCGGCAACGAGCGCCTGGACGCCGGCCCGATGCTGGAATATTTCGCACCGATGAACGAGTGGCTGAAGCAGCAGAACCAGGGGAAATTGTGCGGCTGGCAGGCGACCGCGCCCGCTGCCGCCGGCAACGCGCCGCCACCTGCCGCGATGCACTGACGCGCCGCTTTCCCTGCGGCATACGGCGGCCGTCGCCCTGGCCGCCGCATAACATTGATTTGATAAATGCCGAAAACGCCGGCGATATACTGCGCGCCCGCTGCACCGGCGCAGCATGCAGGACGCATCCAATGAATAACGCCTCCACCGGCCCGGACCCGCGCGACGCGGACCCCAACAAGCAGCTCATCGACGACGCGAACGACCGCGCGTTCGACCCGACCTACAGCAGCAAGAACAGCGACTATTCGGTGGAACTGGGCAGCAGCACCGTGGAGCTCAACCCCGAAGATCAGTCGGTCAAGTATTCCCATACCAGTGAGCAGGGCAACGGCAGCCAGGCCCGGCCACTGGGCGAGAACAGCCTGCAGACCAGCACCTCGCTGGGCCTGGGCAAGCTCAGCGATGCGGACGCGAAGACCACCACCTTCAATCTGGAGGCCGACGCGCGTACCGGCCAGCAGCAAAGCCTGCAGACCAAGCTCGGCGACGGCAAATTGAACATCGAAGCTGGTGTCAGTGGCGGGCAGCGCATGCGCTACGCACTGACGCTGCCCGGTGCCGACCAGCCTGCAGAGGCTGCCACGCGCGTCAATCCGCTACAGCCGGAGAGCCTTCCGATCGGCGCGCGCGCGGTGATGGACGCTCAGACCTATACCCAGCGCGATTCCTCGGCGAGCCTGCAACACCTCAGCATGCAGAGCGAGATCACCGAAGCCAGCGGCCGCAGCTACCTGATCGAGCGTGTGGACGAGCGCCACGTGCGGGTGGTGACCGGGCCCAACGCAGCCATCGAGGCAGTGAACGCCGTTGGCCTGAAGGTGGGACCGGCGCAGGCCCTGCTGGGGCGTGCCGACTCGCTGGGACAGTCGCGGGTGGAGAGTGCGCAGTTCGACCTGGCCGATCCGCGTGCGCTCGCGGCGATGGGCCAGTTCGTGCGCGAGGGCACGCTGGCACCGGGCGTGCCCGGCGTCGACGAACAACAGACGCTGGAGCGCATCAACTTCAGCTCGCAGCAGCGGCTGCAGCTGGAACTGGGCCCGCTCAGCGCCGATGTGGCCGGCAACCGCAACCAGGGCAGCCAGGTGCGCATCAGCACACCGGGCCAGGATGGCTACACGGTGGTGCAACAGCTGCAATACGCAGACAACGTGCCGCTGACGATCGTGCGCCAGTACGACGGCAACGACACCGAACGCGTGCAGGACCGCAGCTACCGCTTCGAGATCGATGGCGACGTTGCCACGCCGGGGCTGCTGCAACGCCTGGGCGGGCGCAACGAGGCCAGCGAGGAAAAGGCGATCGCGCAGAATCTCAACAGTGCGCTGAGCGGCGAGATGGCGGGCACCGGTGCGATCGCGCCAGGGCAGAAGACCACGCTGGCCTTCAGCGAGGCGCAGATGCAGGCGCTGATGGAGCAGACCCAGGCCAGCGTCGAGGCCAGCAGGATCGGCGGCAGCTCGCTGAGCTCGCTGGTCGGCGACCGCGGCGCCGCGCCGCAGTCACCCGAACGCTTCGCGATCGCGATGGCCCGCAATGTGGGCAGCACGCCGTATCCATTCGTCGAGCGGCTGCAGCGCATCGCCGACGGTGCCGATGGGACATACGACGGCCAGTTGCAGCGCATCGATGCCGAGGTCGTTCCGCGCCAGGCAGCGACGGCGACCGCCGCCTCGGATGCACGCCATCCGGCCAATCCGGACCATGCGCTGCTGAACCAATGCACCGCAGCGGTGGAGCAGCTGGAGACCGCGCGTGGCCGCGTGCCCGATGCGGACAGCGAGCGCCTGGCAGCCGGAGCGCTGGTGGCCGCGCGCGAGCATGGGCTGCAGCGCGTGGATCACGTGGTGCTGGGGCGCGACCCGGCACAGGGCTTCGTGGTCCAGGGGGCGCTGGATTCGCCGGCCCACTTGCGCGGACCCTTCGATGCGCAGGCCGCGCAGCAGACGCCGGTGGACCACAGTCTGCAGCGCGCGCAGGCGCTGGGCGCCGGGCAGGATCGCAACGCCGCCGCGCAGGAACAGACGCAGCAACAGGACCTGCAGCGACAGGCACCGGCGCGCTGATCCGGCGCACTGGCTGATCCGCAGCCAGGCGCTGGCGCAGTTCAGCCCGACCACTGCCCATCCACGCGGAATGGGCAGTGGTCGGAATCGGCTTCGCCGACACCGCTGCGTGTATGGCCTCAGTTGGGACGCGCGGGCACCAGCTTCTGCGCGAACTCGATCCGGAACGCCTCGAAATCCCTGCCGTCGGCAGCGGCCTCGGCATGCGCCGCATCCTTGAGCGTGTCCGAGTAGGTCAGCCGTACCGGCGTGCCCTGGCGTTCGTGCAACTCGGCCGCGCGCATGATCAGGGCCAGCACCTGGGCGGCACTGGTGCTCTCGCCGGCGATGCGGCCGTCCATGCCCAGCACCCATTCGCCGTCGCGGCGGACGATGCCGGCCAGTAGCGTGCGCTGCTGGTCGCGCAGTTCGGCATGTGGCTCGATCGGCGAAACCGGCACGGGATTGGCGGCGGCCTGGTTGCGCAGGCGCTCGGCGGCGCGCTTGCGGGCGTCGCGGCGCAGCTTGGAATCGGTGGACATGCAGGCTCCTGTGAGGTCAGAGATGGTCGGCCGGCTCCAGAGGCACGGCCTCTTCGGCCTGGCGGCGGCGTAGACGGCGGCCGCTGCGGCGCTCCCAGCGCCAGAATAGCCAGCCCAGCAGGAAAAAACCGGTCATGCCGATCGCCAGGTGGCGCGGGTGTTCACTCAGCAGCGGCGACAGCACCCCGGCCACCAGCGTATTGGTCATCAACTGGGTGAAGGCCTGCAGCGAGGACGCCAGGCCGCGCTGGTGCGGGTACATGTCCAGCACCGCCAGCGCCAGGATCGGAAAGATCAGCGCCATGCCCACGCCGGCCAGGAAGATCGGCAGCACCGCCCATGGCAGGGCGATCTGCGCTGCCGTCATGGTGTAGCCCAGGTTCGCCAGCGCCGCCACGCCGCAGCAGATGAAGCCGATGCGGATCTGCCGCACCGGGTCCATGCTGCCGGCCATGCGCCCGGACAGGAACGAGCCCAGCGTCATGCCGCCGATGGTGGGAATGAACAGCCAGGCGAAGTCGCCTTCGCCCAGGTGCAGGTGGCGCATGATCAGCACCGGCGCCGAGGCGATGTACAGGAAGATGCCGGCGAAGTTGAACGCACCGGCCGCGGCCAGGCGCTGGAAGCGCGGGTTGAAGCCGATCCGCACGTAGTCGTGCAGCAGGCGCTTGAGCTGCAGCGGCGTGCGCGCCTCCACCGGGTGGGTCTCCGGCAGCCAGGTCAGCGTGGCCACCAGCAGCACCAGCCCGAACGCCACCAGAAACCAGAAGATCAGCGGCCAGCCGGCACCGCTGAGCAGGATCCAGCCGCCGATGATCGGCGCGATCGCCGGGGCGATGCCGAAGATCATCGACACCTGGCTCATCAGCCGTTGCGCGTCCGGGCCCTGGAACAGGTCGCGGATCACCGCCCGCCCGACGATCATGCCGACCCCGGCCGACAGGCCCTGCAACGCGCGGAACGCCAGCAGGGTGGGCAGATCCTGCGACAGCGCGCAGCCCACCGAGCCGGCGATGAACAGCACCAGCCCGCCCAGGATCACCCGCTTGCGGCCCCAGGCATCGGACAGCGGGCCGTGCGCGATGCTCATCAGCCCGTAGGCGAGCAGATAGACGCTGATGGTCTGCTGGATCGCCACCTCGTCCACCGCCAGGCTGCGGCTGAGCCGCGAGAACGCCGGGAAGATGGTGTCGATGGAAAACGGACCAAACATCGCCAGCCCGGCGAGCAGCAGCGCCATGCGACGGGTGGAAGGCGTGGTGGGGGGCATGCAGGGATCCGAAACGTGGTGCACCGGGGGACGCACGCCGACGCTGGCCTGGGGGGGCGCGTCGGGATGGGCACAAGGGCGTCGATGATAGGCGCTCGCCGTTGCAAGGTTAAGCAGGCCCGAGTGCATGGGGCGTGCGCCCGCCCTGGCGGACGCGCCCGCCGCTGCGCACGCAGGCTATAATCGGCCGGCAACACGGTGGGAGAAGCGGCACTGCCGCTGCCGAAGGCGCAACAGCCCGTAATCGCTCAGGCCCGATACCATCCGCAGTACAACTCTGGAGAGACCGGCCGATGCCGGCGCCGAAGGGGCACGGAACGCAGGCAGGCCCAGCGCCATGCCGCGTTCTTAAACTCTCAGGCAAAAGGACAGAGGGGCGCGAGGAAGACTGTCGCTGCGACAGGAGGTGATGCGCTGCGCGCGTCACGCCGGTCCGGTGGTTGTCGACCATTCGTCTGCCCCCTGCCCCGGATGCCCGCCATGTCCCAGACCACGTCTTCCTTGCGCGACCTCGAACACCACAGCGCGTTCGTCGAACGCCATATCGGCCCCAACGACGCAGAAATCGCACAGATGCTGGACGTGGTCGGCCACGCCTCGCTGGATGCGATGACCGATGCGATCGTGCCGGGCAACATCAAGTCGCCGGCGGCGCTGGCGCTGCCCGAGGCGATCACCGAAGAAGAGGCGCTGGCCAAGATCCGCGCCATTGCCCGCAAGAACCAGGTGCAGCGCAGCTTCATCGGCCAGGGCTACTACGGCACCCATACGCCGAAGGTGATCCTGCGCAACATCCTGGAAAACCCGGCCTGGTACACCGCCTATACGCCGTACCAGGCGGAGATTTCGCAAGGCCGCATGGAAGCGCTGATCAACTTCCAGACCCTGTGCGCCGATCTCACCGGCATGCAGATCGCCAACGCCTCGCTGCTGGACGAAGCCACTGCCGCGGCCGAAGCGATGACGCTGGCCAAGCGCTCGGCCAAGTCGAAGTCGGAGACCTTCTTCGTGCACGACGCGGTGCATCCGCAGACCCAGGAACTGCTGCGCACCCGCGCCGAGCCGCTGGGCATCGTGCTGCGCGTCGGCACGCCGGAGGAAGCGCTGCAGGCCGAGTGCTTCGGCGTGCTGCTGCAGTACCCGGACAGCTTCGGGCATATCGGCGATCACGCCGCGCTGGCCGATGCAGTGCACGCGCAAGGCGGGCTGGTCGCGGTGGCGACCGATCTGCTGGCGCTGACCCTGATCGCCGCGCCCGGCGAATGGGGCGCGGACATCGTGGTCGGCAATTCGCAGCGCTTCGGCGTGCCGTTCGGTTTCGGCGGCCCGCATGCGGCCTTCATGGCCTGCCGCGATGCCTACAAGCGCTCGATGCCGGGCCGGCTGATCGGCGTGTCGATCGATGCCGCCGGCAACCCGGCCTACCGCCTCACCTTGCAGACGCGCGAACAACATATCCGCCGCGAGAAGGCCACCTCCAACATCTGCACCGCGCAGGTGCTGCTGGCGGTGATGGCCTCGATGTATGCGGTCTACCACGGCCCCGCGGGCCTGACCCGCATCGCGCGGCGTACCCATCGCCTGGCCGCGATCCTGGCCGCCGCCTTGCGCGGCGCCGGCGTCAGTGTGGGCGAGCATTTCTTCGACACCCTGCACGTCAAGGCGATCGATGCCGATGCCATCCACGCCAAGGCCCGTGCGGCCGGCATCAACCTGCGCGCGATCGACAGCGAAGCGGTCGGCATCAGCCTGGATGAAACCAGCACGCGCGCCGACGTGGTCGCACTGGCCGCGTTGTTCGGCGCGCAGGCAGATGTGGACGCCCTCGATGCCGCCACCGCCGACGCGTTGCCGCAGGGCCTGCTGCGCAGCACGCCCTTCCTGACCCACCCGGTGTTCAACACCCACCACAGCGAGCACGAACTGCTGCGCTACATGCGCTCGCTGGCCGACAAGGACCTGGCGATGGATCGCACCATGATCCCGCTGGGCAGCTGCACGATGAAGCTCAACGCCACCGCCGAGATGATCCCGGTGACCTGGCCCGAGTTTGGTGCGATCCATCCGCTGGCACCGGCCGAGCAATCGGCCGGCTACGCGCAGCTGATCGATGAGCTGGAAGCGATGCTGGTCGAATGCACCGGCTACGACGCGGTGAGCCTGCAGCCCAACTCCGGTGCCCAGGGCGAGTACGCCGGCCTGCTGGCGATCCGCGCCTATCACCGCGCGCGCGGTGAGGCGCACCGCGATATCTGCCTGATTCCCGAATCCGCGCACGGCACCAATCCGGCCTCGGCGCAGATGTGCGGCATGACCGTGGTCGTGACCAAGTGCGATGCCAACGGCAATGTCGATGTCGACGACATCCGCGCCAAGGCAGAGAAGTACTCCGGGCGCCTGGCCGCGTTGATGATCACCTACCCGTCCACCCACGGCGTGTTCGAAGAGGACGTGGTGGCGATCTGCGAAGCGGTGCATGCGCATGGCGGCCAGGTCTATACCGACGGCGCCAACATGAATGCCCTGGTCGGCGTGGCCAAGCCCGGCAAGTGGGGCTCGGACGTGTCGCATCTGAACCTGCACAAGACCTTCTGCATTCCGCATGGCGGCGGCGGTCCGGGCGTGGGTCCGTGCGCAGTGAAGTCGCACCTGGCGCCGTTTTTACCGCGCACGCTGGGCGGCGAAGGCGACGTCGGCATGGTCAGCGCCGCCAGCTACGGCTCGGCCTCGATCCTGCCGATCAGCTGGATGTACGTGACCATGATGGGCAGCGCCGGCCTGCGCAAGGCAACCCAGGTGGCCCTGCTCAACGCCAACTACATCGCCAAGCGCTTGGCGCCGCACTACAAGACGCTGTACACCGGCCGCAACGGCCTGGTGGCACACGAGTGCATCCTGGACATCCGCCCGCTGGAAAAGACCAGCGGCATCGGTGCTGAAGACATCGCCAAGCGCCTGATCGACTTCGGCTTCCACGCACCGACCTTGAGCTTCCCGGTCGCCGGCACCTTGATGGTGGAACCGACCGAAAGCGAATCGCAGCATGAGCTGGACCGCTTCATCGACGCGATGATCCAGATCCGCGAGGAAATCCGCGCCATCGAAGACGGCCGCCTGGACCGCGACGACAACCCGCTCAAGCATGCCCCGCACACCGCCACGCAGGTATCGGCCAGCGAGTGGACCCACGCCTACCCGCGCGAACTGGCCGCCTTCCCGCTGCCCAGCCTCAAGCAGCAGAAGTACTGGCCGCCGGTCGCGCGCGTGGACAACGTCTACGGCGACAAGAACGTGATGTGCGCCTGCATCCCGGTGGATGCCTACAAGGACGATGTGGAGGCGTAAGCGCTGCCCTGTCGCGCTGACGTGTGGCATTCAAACCCAGCCCGGGAATTGCCGGGCTGGGTTTTTCGTTTCTGGCGGCAGCAGTCAGTGTCTGGCCACATCGCGCGTTGCTGGCAAGCGCCTGCGCCGTAGCCTGGCACGGCTTGGGTAAGGCCATCAAGCGACGCCAAGGCTCACTGTCGCGGTCACTGCGAAAGGTGATTGAACGGCGAAGGCGTCAGTGGCAGGGCGGCTGATCTGCAGCCTGGCTGCAGGTTCTTGCCGCTCACCATCCACGGCGTTCGAAAGCGTGTGTCAGCCGCCCTTGGTCGGGCGGCCTGCACGTTTTCCTTCCCTACACGTGCACTCGCGATGATGTGTGTCCGGGATAGGACACGACAGACAGTGATCAAGCGCGACAGAGGTTCATTGAAACGCAATCTGGCCTGCCTGCTGCTTGCAGGCCTTGCGTTGACCGCATGCGCGCCACGCCGCCCTGGCGAGGTGCCGGCGCTGGTGCATGCGGCCGATGCGCAGGCCGAGGTGGTGCAGACCGATGCCGGTGCAGTCCGCGGTGTCGCCGGCGCGCAGGGGCGGGTGTTTTTGGGCGTGCCGTTCGCCGCGCCGCCGGTGGGCGCGTTGCGCTTTCGCGCCCCGCAAGCTGTGCCAGCATGGAAGGGCGTCCGCGATGCCACCCGGGCCGGGCCGGCCTGCCTGCCGCGGTATCGCTTCGGGCAGAAGCAGATATCGGAGGATTGCCTCACCCTCAACATCTATGCGCCGCCCGGCCCGGCGCCGGTGCATCCGCGCGCAGTGATGGTGTGGATCTACGGTGGCGCGCTGGAGCTGGGCAGCAATGTCGACTACGACCTGAGTGCCTTGGCGGCGCGGCAGGACGTCATCGTGGTGGCGCCCAATTACCGGCTGGGGGTGTTCGGTTTCTTCGCGCATCCGGCGCTGCGTGGCGAAGGCGAAGGGGCCTATGCATTGCTCGACCAACAGGCCGCGTTGCGCTGGGTGCAACGCAATATCGCCGCCTTCGGTGGCGATGCCCACAACGTCACCGTGTTCGGTGAATCGGCCGGCGCCTGGAGCATCTGCTATCAACTCGCCTCGCCGGGCGCGGCCGGTCTGTTCCAACGCGCAATCCTGCAGAGCGGCAGCTGCCTGGCCAGCGATTCCAGCGTGCCGCGCGCCGAGGCCGAGCGCGGCGGTGCGCGCATGGCGCAGACGCTTGGCTGCGCGCATGCAAGCGATGTGGGCGCGTGCCTGCGCGCATTGCCTGCCGATACCGTGGCCGATGCGAAATCCCAGCGACGTGGCCTGACCGGCAGCGATGCCTGGGCGCCGATGTCTGGCGGTGACGTCTTGCCGTTGCCGCCCACCGAGGCGATCGCCAACCTGCACCATGTGCAGGTGCCGGTGCTGATGGGCACCAACCGCAACGAGGGGCGGCTGTTTGCGCAGTTGCTGTCCTACGTCGGCAAGCTCAACCTGCGCAGCGGCTATGAGGCACGCCTGCAGCGCATGCATGCCAACCCGACAGCGATCATGGCGCGCTATGCAGACATTGCCGGGCAATCGCGCTGGGATGCATTCGCCGACGTCGTCACCGATGGCGGCTTCGCCTGCCCGACGCGTCGGCTGGGCCAGGCCTTGCGTACCCGCACGCCGGTGTATGCGTACGAATTCGACGACCCGCAGGCGCCGTACGGCCTGTGGCGTCTGCCGTTCTCGCATCCGCTGGGCGCGTATCACGCCTCCGAACTGGTGTACCTGTTCCAGCGGCCGTGGGTGCTCAGTGGCGAGCCGGCGTTCACTCCGGCGCAACAGGCCTTTGCCGATACGCTGCAGGATTACTGGGGCGCGTTCGCGCGCACCGGCGATCCCAATGGGGGCGGCCGTCCGCCGTGGCCACGCTTCGATGGCGACGCTCCGTTGACGCTGTCGCCCGGCAGGATCGGCGCAACGCCCGACTTCGCGCAACGGCACCGCTGCGCGTTCTGGGATGCACAGGCAACGCTGACACCACCGCACGCGACCGCAACGCCGGCACAGTCACCCTCGCATTGATCGCATCATCAGGAGCCACCCATGTCCGTTTCCACTTCATCCCCCTGCCCTACGGTGCGCCTGCGCAACGGACGCAGCGTGCCGGCACTCGGGCTCGGCTCATGGAACCTGGGCCAGGGCCGCCACGCGCCGCAGCAGGAGATCGATGCGCTGCAGACGGGTCAGCAGCTGGGCATGCGCCTGATCGACACCGCCGAGATGTACGGCAATGGCCGGTCGGAGCAACTGATCGGCCAGGCGATGGATAGCGTGCAGCGGCCTTATCTGGTGTCCAAGGTCCTGCCGAGCAATGCCAGCGCGCGCGGTATCGCGCGTGCCTGCGAGGCCAGCCTGCAGCGGCTCGGCGTGCGTACACTGGACCTGTATCTGCTGCATTGGCGCGGCGGCAGCGATCTGCACGAAGTGGTCGATGCCTTCGAGGCGTTGCGCGATGCCGGCAAGATCCGCAACTGGGGCGTATCGAACTTCGATGTCGATGATCTGCAGGACCTGTGGCGCATCGATGGCGGGCAACACTGCCTGGTCAATCAGGTGCTGTATCACGCCGGTAGCCGCGGCATCGAGTTCGATCTGCTGCCGTGGTGTGCACAGCACGAGGTAACGGTGATGGCGTATTCGCCATTGGGCAGCCGCGCATTGCTGGACCATCCGGTGCTGCACGCGATCGGCGAGCGACGCGGCGTGGCTGCAACCGCCGTGGCGCTGGCCTGGGCGATCCGCAGCGGGCAGGTCATTGCCATTCCCGAATCGGGAACGCCTGCCCATGTGCGCGAGAATGCAGCAGCGTGCACGCTGCAGTTGGACGCGCAGGATCTTGCCGACCTGGACCGTGCATTCCCGCCGCCGACACGCAAACAGCCATTGGATCTGCTGTAGCCGACACGTAACGCTTGGGTCCGCTACATGCGTTCGCAGACAGCGCGCCGGATCATTGCGTGACCTACGCATCAGCCCGCTGCGATCCAACGCAAGCTTTCGGCTGCATGTGAGTATTCGTTCGCATGCAGACACGTGCATTTAACAGCGCCACTCCCACGCTGAACGGATCAGCCCGCATCCCAGCCCGCCAGAGTGGAGTCCCCATGGCCAAGTCCCCCAGCAAGCCCGCGCAACTTCCATCCACCGCTGCTGTCAGCGCAACTCCCGAGACGCTGCGCGGTACGGGCGACGAATTGCACCAGAAGGCGGGCGGCACGCATCCGCAGCTGACCACCAACCAGGGCATTCCGGTTGGCGACAACCAGAACTCGCTGCGCGCCACGCCGCGCGGGCCGACGTTGCTGGAAGACTTCATCCTGCGCGAGAAGATCACCCACTTCGACCACGAGCGCATTCCCGAGCGCATCGTGCATGCGCGCGGTAGCGCGGCGCACGGCTATTTCGAGCTGACCAAGTCGTTGAGCCAGTACACCACCGCCAAGATCTTTACCGAGGTCGGCGAAAAGACCCCGTTGTTCACGCGTTTTTCCACCGTCGCCGGCGGCGCCGGCTCGGTGGACACGCCGCGCGACGTGCGCGGGTTCGCGGTGAAGTTCTACACCAAGGAAGGCAACTGGGATCTGGTGGGCAACAACATCCCGGTGTTCTTCATCCAGGATTCGATGAAGTTCCCCGACCTGATCCACGCGGTGAAGATGGAGCCGGACCGCGGTTTCCCGCAGGCCGCCAGTGCGCACGACACCTTCTGGGATTTCATCTCGCTGAGCCCGGAATCGATGCACATGATCATGTGGGCGATGAGCGACCGCACGATCCCGCGCTCGCTGCGCATGATCGAAGGCTTCGGCATCCACAGCTTCCGTTTCCTCAATGAAAATGGCGACAGCACCTTCGTCAAGTTTCATTGGCGCCCCAAGCTTGGCCTGCAGTCCACGATCTGGGACGAGGCGGTGAAGATCGCCGGCGCCGACCAGGACTTCCATCGTCGCGATCTGTTCGAGGCGATCCAGAGCGGCGACTTCCCCGAGTGGGAGCTGGGCGTGCAGCTGTTCACCGAGGCGGAAGCCGATGCATTCCCGTTCGATCACCTGGATTCGACCAAGGTCATCCCGGAAGAACTGGTGCCGCTGCAGATCGTCGGCCGCATGGTGCTGGACCGCTGGCCGGACAACTTCTTCGCAGAGACCGAGCAGGTGGCGTACTGCCCGGCCAACATCGTGCCCGGCATCGACTTCAGCAACGATCCGCTGCTGCAGGGCCGCCTGTTCTCGTATCTGGATACGCAGCTGAGCCGTCTGGGTGGACCGAACTTCCATCAGATCCCGGTCAATGCGCCCAAGTGCCCGTTCGCCAATAACCAGCGCGACGGCCACATGCAGATGGGCGTGCCCAAGGGCCGTGTCGCCTACGAGCCCAGCTCGCTGCAGGCCGATGCGCCGCGTGAGGCGCTGCGTGGATTCCCCAGCCACGCAACCCCGGCCGAAGACGGCGCCAAGGGCCGCGTACGCGCAGAGAGCTTTGCCGATCATTACAGCCAGGCGCGCATGTTCTTCCGCAGCCAGACCGCACCGGAACAGGCGCACATGGCATCGGCGCTGGTGTTCGAGCTGTCCAAAGTGGAAACCCCGCACGTACGCGAAGCCATCGTCGGTCACCTGCGTCACATCGACCCGACGTTGGCGCAGCGTGTGGCCGATGGCATGGGGATGACCGCATTGCCGCCGGCACCGCCGGCTGCGGTCGCTCCGACCGACATGCCGTTGTCGCCCGCCCTGCAGTTGATCGGCAAGATGAAGGACACCTTGCAGGGCCGCACCGTGGGCATCCTGATTCACGATGGCTCCGACGCGGCGACGATCAAGGCCGTGCGCAAGGCCGCCGAAGCCGCCGGTGCCACGGTCAAGATCGTCGCGCCGAAACTGGGCGGCGCCAAGCTCAGCGACGGCAAGCAGCTGGCCGCCGATGGTCAGCTGGCCGGCACGCCGTCGGTGATGTTCGATGCGGTGGCGGTGCTGCTGTCGTCGGAAGCAGCCAAGGCGCTGACACGCGAATCGGCAGCGCTGGATTTCGTCAGCAATGCCTGGGCCCATCTGAAGGCGATCGCCTTCGACGACGGCGCGCAGCTGCTGCTGAAGGCCGGCAATGTCGGCAAGGACGCCGGCGTGATCGCCGCGGCAGATACCAAGGCCTTCATCACTGCCGCCAAGACCCGCCAGTGGGCACGCGAACCGAAGGTGCGCATGCTGGCGTAACCGCATCCGCATAGGCTGCACAGGCTCGGGCGCGAACGACTTCCACGTCGTTCGCGCCCAAGGCGTTTATGCGGGCAGCAATTCATCAACGGAAAACCAGCGCATCCTCCGCAACGGCCAGCCTTCAACCCGTCTTTTGGCCGCGTCTCATAAACGACGCTGCGATTTGGAATCCGGCTGTCTTTACGTCGTTGCGCGGTCGTGTCTTTGGGGTGTCGGCGCGCGCGGCCAGGTCGGCATAGAGCCGCGGGCTGCGGTTTGGCTGCAAGGCCCTTGCCCGCCCACCATCGCAGGACACGCCGCAAGTACGTCCGTGTAGCAGTTGTCGTCCTGTCAGATGCGCTAGGACGGTTCGGCGGGAAACTGCGCAGCGTTCGCCAGCGCGCGGTACTCGCGTGGCGTCATGCCCACCGCCAGCTTGAATTGCCGCGCAAAGGCGCTTTGATCGCTGAAGCCGCAGGCATGCCCGATTTCGGTCAGGCTCTTGTTTCCGTGCAGCAGGTGCATCGCCATCTGCAAACGCAGCTTGGCCAGCACCTGTTGCGGGGTGAGTTGGAACACCTTGCGGAACGAGCGCTGCAACTTGGACATCGAAAACCCGGTGATCTCCACCAGTGCCTGCATGCGCACGTTCTGCGCGTAGTTGGCGTTGAGGTACGCCAGCGCGAGCCGCAGTTTTTCGTACTGCGATTCGTGCCCGTCCTGCGGCCCCAGATCACGCGAGATACCGATGATGCCCTGCACCTTGCCGTCGACCAGCAGCGGACGTTTGCAGGTCAGGCACCAGCCCGGTTCGCGATTGGCGAACAGATGCAGTTCCAGCAGGTTGTCGATCACTTCGCCGGCCAGCACCTGCTCGTCCTGGTTGGCGTAGTTGGTGCCCAGACCGCTGGGATAGACCTCGGCAACGCGCTTGCCGATCAGGTCCTTGCGCGACTTCAGCCCCAACCGCCGCAGCATGGTCTGGTTGACGTGGGTATAGCGGCCCTCGCGATCCTTGACGAAGAACAGCACGTCCGGCACGGCATCGAACAACGCTTCCAGATCGGCAGGATCGATGCTCTTCATGCAGGACGTCATGCAGGACTGGACTCAGGATCAGGAAAGACGCAGCTGGCGATGACACCTGCCGCCGATGCAGGCCGCAGCGCATGCCACGCCATGATACGCCGCGCGCATCAGACGCCGGCGCCCGCGCTCAGCGCGGGTTGTCGGCCACGTTGGCCGCGGCCGGCGCGGCCTTGCTGTCCACCGCCGCAGCCGTGGGATTGCCGATGCGATCCAACGGCACCTGCTGCGCGCGCCAGCCACTGACCACCGCCGCACCGGACTGCGAGCCGACCTGCACCTGCAGGCGTGCACTGCCGCCGGGCGCGATGAACTCGACGGCACAATCGCCGGCGGCCATGCAGCTGTCGGCGGCCAGCGGATCCACCAGCTGCCAGCCCTGCTCCATCACCGCCTGTGCGAATGCGCGGTAGCCCATGCCGGACTTCAGCGTGGCCGGCAGCGGCACGCTCGGGTCGCTGGCCGCGTCGGTACTGGCGACAGTCGCGGATGCCGAAACGGGCGCACGCGCGGACACCGTGGGCCGCGATGCGGCATTCAGGGCAGGACTACAGACTAGGGCGAGCGCCCACAATGAGGGGCGGAACAGCGTGCGCATGCGAACGGTCCTTGCGGCCTGCAGGGAACTGGGGAAGTTAAAGAATCGCTATTTTGACATGGCGCGCCTGCGCTGCGGCACTGCTGGCGCCGGCCATTCAGCCGGGCGCAGTGATCCAGGCCAAGTCTATTAGCCACAAGCGGACTCATCCTTCAGGCGTCATCGACCTTGACGCCTACCTGTGAATATCGTCCGGCAGGCAACGCGCGACTGCACTTGCGACGGGTGGGAGATCGAACCATCCCATCCAGGGCGGGCACCGCGCTCGGTCGCCATCCTTGCGAGCGCGTTGCATCATTGCGGTTTGCGCGTGGAGTACCCGATGCCCGACACCACCTCTCCCGCTTATGCGGTTGGCCAACTGTGGCGCTGCCGTGGGCGCACCGCGACGGAGACGCCGTTGCTGCTGATCAACCAGATCGACGTGCATCCCCACGGCGGCCAGATCCTGCACGTGAGCATCAGCGACATCCAGGTGCGTCACGCGGGATTGCCCGATGGAATCCTCGACACGCTGCCACACATCCCGGTGATTGCGCAGACCCTGGAGCGCAGCGCCGCCGAATACGTCGGCGATGCCGCGCCCACCCAGGATTACCTGCCGGGCTATGCAGAATGGAAAGCCGCCTTCGACGCCGGCAATGCCGGCTCGTTCGGGATCGCGGTGGCGGAGATCCTGCAGATCGTGGAAGGCCAGTTGGCCAGGCGCGATCAGCAGCGACACTGACCAAGCCCGGCGCCTGTCGAAACACTGAAGGCCGGGCCGTCACGCTGCATCAGCCCACCAACCGGCACGCCGCTCCAGGCGGCGTGCCGGTCGCACCCTCACTGGCCGATATGCTGCTTCAGCCAGCTGTTGACGGTGTCGTGCCACAGCACGCTGTTGTCCGGCTTGAGCACCCAGTGGTTCTCGTCCGGGAAGTACAGGAACTTGGAGTCGATGCCCTTGCGCTGCAGCGCGGTGAACGCGGCCAGGCCCTGCTCGACCGGGATGCGGAAATCCTGCTGGCCGTGGATGACCAGCATCGGCACCTTCCACTTGTCCACATGCAGCACCGGGTTGAACTTCTCGTAGCCGGCCGGGTTCTGCCACGGCGTGCCGCCGTTTTCCCATTCGCTGAACCACAGCTCCTCGGTGGCATAGCCCATGGTGCGGTTGTCGAACACGCCGTCGTGGTCGACCAGGCACTTCCACGGCTGGTTCCAGTTGCCTGCCATCCAGTAGACCATGTAGCCGCCGTAGCTGGCGCCCAGCGCGCAGGCCTTGTCGCCGTTGAGGAAGCCGTACTGCTTCTGCGCGGCGGCCCAGCCCTTCTGCAGGTCTTCCAGCGGGCGGTCGCCCCAATGCTGGCTGATCGCGTCGGTGAACTCCTGGCCGTAGCCGGTGGAGCCGTGGAAGTCGATCATCACCACCGCGTAGCCCTGCCCGGCATAGGTCTGCGGATTCCAGCGGTTGCTCCAGCCGTTGCCGAAGCTGCCCTGCGGCCCGCCGTGGATCAGGAATGCCACCGGGTAGGTCTTGCCTTCCTGGTAGTTGTACGGCTTGACCACGTAGCCGTGCACGGTGTCGTTGTTCCAGCCCTTGAACTGGAACTGCTCATAGTCGCCGAACTGCACGTCCGGCAGCAGCTCACCGGCGCTCTGGGTGATCGCACGCAGGCCCCGGCCCTGCACGTCGCTGACAAACACCTGGTCGCCGCTCTTGAGCGAGTTGCGGGTGAACGCCAGCGTGGTGCCGGCCAGCGTCGGTGCATGCACAACGCCCTCGCCGACCAGTTTGGTCGGGGTGCCGGTGGCGATGTCGATCTTGAACAACGGATGCTCGCCGAGGTCGTCGGCGCTGGTGTAGATGCTTGCGCCGTCATCGCTCAACACGATCTCGCCGGCCGAGCGGTCCCACTTGGGCGCGATCTCGCGCGTCTTGCCGCTGGCCACGTCCATCGCCATCAGGCCGAAGCGGTCGGCTTCGAAACCGGGGCGCTTCATCGCGCGGTAGTACAGCGTCCTGCCGTCGCTGCTGAACACCGGGCCGGCATCCCAGGCCGGGTTGGCCGCGGTCAGGTTGACCGGCGCTGCCTTGCCGGCCGCATCCAGGCGGTACAGGTCGAAGTTGGTCTGCCACGGCTCGTCGTTGCCGGTGGGCTTGCCGGCGGCCTTGGCGTTCTTGCCCGCTTCCGGGCCATGTGGCTGCGGGATGCGCACGCTGGCCACCACGCTGGCACCATCGGGCGACCAGGTGTAGTCGTCGTTGCCGCCGAACGGCTTGGACGGCGCATCGCCGGCCAGCGTGGCGCTGATCGCCGAGGCGCCGACCACGGCCTTGGCGCCGGCAGCCGGCAGCTCGGCGACGAACAGCGTATTGCGGCGGCCGTCGTTCCAGGTATCCCAGTGCCGCACGAACAACTGGTCGTAGACCACGCCGCTGGCCTTGGCGTTCTTGACGCTGGCGAGTTTGGTCTTGGTGCACGCCAGGTCCGAACCGCAGTCCTGGAACACGCCGGCACTGAAGGCGATGCGCTTGCCATCGGGCGAGAGCTTGTAGCTGTCCACATCCACTGCGAACGCGGTCACTTGCTGCGGCGTGCCGCCAGTCATCGGCTGTGCGTACAACTGCTGCGTGCCGGATTTACTGCTGAGGAAATACACCGTCTTGCCGTCCGGCGACAGCGCCGGACTGTTGACGTTCCAGCCGTCGGGCGTGAGCCGCCTGGGCGGCGCTGCATCGCGGGTACGCAGGTTGCGCGTCCACAGGCCGGTGGACGGCTTGCCGTTGCTGCTCTTGGCCTGCCGCTTGGCAAACACCAGCACGCTGCCGTCGGGGCTGAGCGTGGGCGACGACACCCGGTCCAGCGCGACCATGTCGCGCACATCGAATCCGCGCGCGGCGGCAAGACTTGGCAAGGTAGCCAGCAAACACAGGGGCAATACGGCGTGACGCAGCTTCATCGAGATTCCCGCAACGGCAAAACGTCGATGGTAGGCGTTGCTGCAGCGCACGCGCAAAGGTAGGAGGTCATGCGCGCGCAGGTGCCGCACGTTGCTGCGCGGTAGCGGCCGATGCGCGCCGTGCGCATTGGAGGTCTGGCAACGGCGCCCTACGCTGCAGCGCAGGTGGCGCTCAGAACGTGAGCTTGGCCTGCAGCCCGACCACCAGTGCGTTGTGCGTGCGGGTATAGGCGTAGGTTCCGGGGTTGACGATGTATTGCACGTCCGGGCGCAGCATCAGCCACGGCGTGAGCTGCGCGCTATAGGCGAGCTCGTAGAGCTCCTCGGCAGCGCTCAGGCCGATCAGTGGCGAGTCGGCCGGCACGCCGGCATCGATCGACTCGGCGCGGCGTGCATCGAGCAGCCGATGATTGATCCGGCCGGCCACATAACCCAGGGCGATGCGGTCCTGCGTGCGTGCGCCAATGCCCTGGTACACCCCACCGACCGAATACCAGCGGGTCATCAACGCACTGTCGTGGTCGCTGGCCATGAACTGGGCGAATCCGGTCAGGCCGATGCTGGCGTCCGCTCCGGGAGTGACCAGCTTCTGTTCGACCAGCAGATAGGCGCCGTCGCGTCCGGTGCTGCGGCTGGTATCCAGCCCACGCCTGGCGACCGTCGAGGAGTCGTAATAGCCACCGAACTTGTACACGCCCGGATAGCGCGAGGCGGCCGGCTTCCAGGTGAATTCGAGCGGGAAGATCGCACCGGTGGTGCCGCTGGCGAACGGTTTGAACGCGTAGGTGTCGCGGGCGCCGAAGCCCAGATTCGGATTGACCTGGAACCAGCCGGCATGCAGGTTGAGCTGCGGGGTCAGCTGCTGCGCGCCTTCGATGCCCCAGCGCGCGGCCGGGTAGTTGTACCAGCCACTGTTGGCCGAAAACGCCAGCGGATGCGCGCAGAACGCGGCATTGACGAAGTTCACCAGCAGCGTGTGCGAGGCGAACTGGTTGCCCATCGCATAGAAGCCCAGTTTCAGATACGTGCCGCCCTGGTGGAAGCTGCGGTCGTAGCTGAACTCACTCAGGCGGGTGTACTGGCCGCCGTACACTTCCTGGATGGGGAAGCGATTGCCCACCAGGTCGGCGGAAGTGCTGCGGCCGCGGCGGTCATTGATGGTGACATGCAGGCTGCCACCGTCCCAGCCGGCGAGTGTGGCCATGTCCAGATCCACGCCCACCCGCAGTTGCTGCGCATAGCGCGCACTGTTTTTTTCGTAGCCGCCGTCCACCACGCCGAAGGTCTCGGACACGTAGTCGCCGCGAACGCTCACTCCGTGCTCGGCCCAGGCGGACCGACGCCCGCCCCAGTCGCCGGTCAGCGTGGTGTCGCCCGCGGCGACTGCGGTGGCCGGCAGTGCCAGCAGCAAGGCGTAGCCCAGCGCACTGCGGCGCGGGAAAAAAGTCAGACGATGCATCGTGGTTCTCTGAGTCGGGGCAGCGTGCACCGCCGGCGGTGGCGATGCAGGGCGGTGATGCCCGGGCGCCGCTGCGGTAACGGGACCGTTGGCCGGATGCGCCAGGCACCCGGCCGTCGGGTTGCGCCAAGCGCGGCTGACACGCCGGTGCGCAGCCGTCAGGCGCGCGCGGTGTGTTGGCCGCTCCAGGACCACGCGAGGCAGATGCCTGCATGGTCCTGCGTGGGCGGTGGGTCAGTGCGCGTCGGGCAAGCTGTAGGCGATGACGTTATCGCCACGATCGGGCGACTGCCGCGCACCGCCGGCACTGATCACCACGTACTGTTTGCCGGTCTTGTGCGAGACGTAGGTCATCGGCCCGCCCTGACTGCCGACCGGCAGGCGGCCCTTCCAGAGCTCCTTGCCGGTGCCGCTGTCGAACGCGCGCAGGTAGTAGTCCTGGGTGCCGGCGATGAACACGAGCCCGCCCTGCGTGGACAGCGTGCCACCCAGCGTCGGCATGCCGATCGGGATCGGCAGATGCATCTTGATGCCGAACGGGCCGGTGTCCTGCACCGTCCCCACCGGCACCTGCCAGGCGATGCTGCGCGTCTTGAGATCGATGGCGCTGAGCGTGCCGTACGGCGGCGCCTGGCATGGAATGCCCAGCGCCGACAGGAAGCGGTTCTTGTTGACCGCATACGGCGTGCCCTTCAGCGGCACGGCGCCCATGCCGGTATTGACTGCCTCGCCACCACCGGACGCCTCGGCCTTGCGGGTGTCGGCAGGAATCATCTGCACCCACAAGCCCAGGCGCATGTCGTTGGCGAAGATGACGTCATGCACCGGGTCGGTCGACAGGCCACCCCAGTTCATGCCGCCCAACGAGCCGGGAAAGCTCAGCGACACATCGGTGCCCGGCGCGGTGTACAGGCCTTCATACCGCATCTGCTTGAACGCGATGCGGCACAGCATCTGGTCGATCGCAGTGGCGCCCCACATATCCGATTCGGTCAGGTGCTTAGTGCCGATCTGCGGCATGCCGACCGACAGCGGCTGGGTCGGCGCGTACTGCTCGTGCGCAATATCCGAGCCTTTCACCGGCACTTCCCTGACCTCGGTCAGCGGCTTGCCGGTGGCGCGATCGAGCACGTAGATCTGCCCGGCCTTGGTGCCGATGACCACGGCCGGGGTGTGGCTGCCGTCCTGGTTGGGGAAGTCGATCAGGCTGGGCTGCATCGGCAGGTCGAAGTCCCACAGATCGTTGTGCACGGTCTGGTAGACCCACTTCTCCGCACCGGTGGTGGCATCCAGTGCCAGCACCGAGGCGCCGTAACGGTGATCGAGCGCGGTGCGCTCGGCGCCGTACAGATCGGTCGATGGCCCGCCCAGCGGCAGGAACACGGTGTTCATCGCCGCGTCGTAGGACATCGGTGCCCACACGTTCGGCGTGCTGCGCACATAGCTGCTGCCGGCGGCCGGCGCCTGGCGATCACGCGGATTGCCCGGGTCGAAGGCCCAGCGCTGCGCGCCGGTGACCACATCGAAACCGCGCACCACGCCACCGGGCATGTCGGTCTGCACGTTGTCGGCCACGCGTCCGCCCACCACCACGGTGGTGCCGGCCACCAGTGGCGGCGAGGTCAGCTGGTAGAACGGATCCGGCGCAGCGCCCAGGCCAGCCTTGAGATCGACCTGGCCGTTGCTGCCGAAGCCCTGGCAGAACGCACCGGTGTCCGCATCCACCGCGATCAGGCGACCATCAATGGTGTTGGTGAACAGGCGGCGACGGCAGTTGGCATCCTGCGCCACCGCCACTGCGGTGATCGGCGAGGGATTGGCCACGCTCGGCGTCGGCAACGCCGCATCGGCATCGAAGTAGCCCAGGCCACGGCAGCGCTGCCACACCGACGAGGTCGCATTGATCTCGCGCCGCCACAGCTGCTTGCCGGTGCTGGCGTCGAGCGCAATCAGATTGTTGTGCGGTGTGCACAGGAACACGGTCTCGCCCACCTGCAGCGGGGTCAACTGGTCTTCGGCACCGTTGCCGTCGCTGTTGGCGATCTCGCCGGTGTGGTAGGTCCAGGCGACCTGCAGCTGGCCGACATTACTGCGGTTGATCTGGTCCAGCGCAGCGAAGCGGCTACCGCCATCGGTATTGCCGTAGGCGGACCAGTTCCGTTGCGCGCTTGCCGGCTGCACCGCCGTCATGCCGGGCCCGTGCTCGCCTGCCACCGGCGGATGCGGCACGAACATGCCGCCGATACCGGCCACGACCGCCAGCGCCAGAACCGTTGCCACGCCATAGGCAGTACGCCCGGCCGGCAAGGCCCGGCTACGCCGCAGCGCCGGCCAGGCCAGCGCCACCAGCACGGCGAACGCCGCAGGCAGCATCAGCCGCGAGATCAGCGGCCAGAACTCCAGCCCCGCATCCCACAGCGCCCAGACCAGCGTCAGCACGAAGGCGGCGCCGTACACCAGCGCACCGGCCGGCCGACGCAGCACGATCAGCACGCCGGCCACGGCGGTCGCCAGGCCCATCAGCAGGAAGTACCAGCTGCCGCCCAGGCTGGCCAACCTTGCGCCACCCAGCAGAAAAATCAGCCCCACCAGCGCAATCAGCATGCCCAGCACCAGCAGCAATGCCCGGCCCGGGACCGGCAACTTCGATTTCGTTTCCACGTTGCAACACCTCGATCAGGAGATTCCGCCCTGCACCGCGCCCGGCATTCCGATCTGGATGCTGCAAGGTGCCCGCACGGCGGCCAGTAGAGGCAGCATCACTGCCCACTTTCCGTCACTCCCCTCCCCGGCCCACGTACCGCTGGTGGGACCGGCACCGGCATGCCCGGCAGACTGACGACATAGTGTCGCACCGCACCGGGCATTTATTACATATCTGAAGCGATTGCCTACAGAACACTGCAGTCCGCACAGGCGCGGACCGCAGCGGCTTTTGTGTGCGCAGCGCGCGCTGCGCGCCTCAGAAGCGGTGCGACATGCCCACATACACCTGCGCGTCCGGGGTGCGGTCGTTGAGGCCGAAGTTGGCGCCCACATCCAGCTGCAACAGCGGATTGAGCAGATACGCAGCGGCGATGTCGGCCGAATACTGCTCGATGGTCTGCACCGGGTCGCGGTTGATCGACGACCACACTTCCACCGCCATCGACAACTTTGCGGTGAACGGATGCGCCAGGTTGATCGCGTTGACGATGGCGACATGCTTGCCGCTGCCATCGCTGTCGGCCAACCAATCCACCTCGGGCCCGAAGGTCAGCGAGAAGCTGTTAGGCAGCACGAAATTGATCGGCAAGGCGACGCCGCCTTCCCACTCGTCGTTGCCCAGGCCGGTGCGCGCGGTCGGTGCCTTGACGAACGGCAGCAACGCCACGCTGGCGGTATCGCTTTCGTAGAAACGCGCCTTCATGCGCAGGAAGATATCTCCGCCGCCGCTCAGGCTGCTGCGCGCACCGGTGGCGCGGTCAGTGGTCTTGACCTGCAGCTGCGGTGCCCAGTTCAGCTGCAGATCGATGCGGTCGCTGACGCCGTATTTGAGCGTGGGATTGGTGAAGTACGCCGTTTCGACGCGGGTGGCGGGCTGGCTGTCGCGGGTGTAGCTGCCGATATCGGTCTCCAGCTGCCAGGCGCCGGTTGGCACGGTACAGGTGGAATTGGCCTTGGTCGGGCGATCGGTACACAGCGCCGCTTCGGTGGCCTCTTGTGCCTGTGCCTGCAGCGCGAGGCTGCTCAGCACGCCGGCCAGGGCGAGGCTCAACAAGGGGACGCGTCGTGCGCGGGTGGAGCGGTGGGAGATGGCAGTCAGCATTGCAGTGGTTTCCATGGCAAGACGCTGGACAGCTCGCGTGAACGGTCAGCGTTGGGGAGGGGGAATGCGCGTGGATGTCGAACGACTGCATGGCCGCCTGATGGCGGCGTGTTGCCAATCGATCTTATAGGCGTCGGCGGGCCTGAAGACGCCGTCGGTGACAAAAGCGGCCTCAACAGTGTGCGGATGTCGCACAGCGTGATGCGAGTCGCTTTTCCACGCCCATCGTGGATGGGGTTACGTGGTGCGAGGACGTGCGCGGTGGCGCGTCATCGGGATCGATCGAGGCATGCGGTCGCCGTGGTGCACCCATCGGTGCGGGAGACGGCACGATACGGAGCAGCGGCATAAAGTCGCTATGCACGCGGCCTGCGCAGGGCGTAAAGCCGGCGCAAAGGCGCGGCAGTGGTGCAGACGCGATGGCCTGGGCGTTGGGCGTGCGTTGCCTGAGCGCAGGTGCGTGAGGCGTCGCCGGATTGCAGCTGCGCGCGTGTCGGCCGATCAGCAGGTCAGCCGGGCGCGCCGATGTCGTTGCGCTGCATCGACAAGGCAGATCTGCTCACCGGGGCAACATACGATCTTGCGGAAACGTGCGGAATGGGACGTGCCCGCCACGGCGTGGCATCGCCGATTCGATGGGCCGTGCGTGCCGGAATGCGGCTCCGCTTGCCGCGTTCGTCATGGGGCCGCATCCGAACCGCGCGTCCTGCGATGCACCCGGCACAGCGGCAATTCGACCGCAATGCCCCAAAAAAAAACGGACACGCATCCAGCGATGCGTGTCCGTCCAGAGGCAGCGCGCAGGCGCATGCCTTAGTGAAGCGTCACCCTCAGGCGGTCTGTTCGCCGCGCTTGCCAACGCGGTACAGCAGCCAGCCGACCAGGGCGAGGATCGCCAGGCCGAACCATTGGTTGAGCTGCAGGCTGGCCGGCAACGCCAGCACATCGGCACGGCTGGACAGCACGATCGGCACCGCGATGGCGATCCCCATCAACGCCTCGCCGGTGATCAGGCCGGCGGCGAACAGCACGCCCGGGCGGTGCACGCGGTCGCGGCCTTCCTCGTCGTCGGCGCGGATCTTGTGGAAGCGTTCCACCAGATGCGCGATCAGGCCGCCAATGAAGATCGGCACCATCAGCTCCAGCGGCAGGTAGATACCGATCGCCGCCGCCAGCACCGGCACGCGGAAGCGCTTGCCGGTCTTCTTCAGCCATTCGTCCAGCGCGATGATCGCCGCGCCCACGCCGGCACCGATGGCAATCATCGACCACGGCAACTGCCCACCGAACAGGCCCTTGGCGACCGAGGCCATCAGCGTGGCCTGCGGCGCAGCGAGCGAATTTGGATGCTGCGGGGTAGCCGGGCCGATGCCGTAGGCCTGCGCAAGCAGGTTCAGCACCGGCGCCATGATCAGCGCGCAGGAAAACGCGCCGATGCCCAGCATCAGTTGCTGCTTCCACGGCGTGGCGCCGACCAGATAACCGGCCTTGAGATCCTGCAGGTTGTCGCCGCCCACCGCTGCCGCACAGCACACCACCGCGCCGATCATGATCGCCGCCACCGCACCCAGAGGCGCGGCGCCGATGCCGACCGGCACCAGGCCATCCTTGCCCAGCAGCAGCACCAGCACTGCCGAGGCGAACAGGATGGTGGAGATGGTGATACCCGAGACCGGATTGTTGGACGAACCGATCAAGCCGGCCAGATAGCCGGACACCGACACGAACAGGAAGCCGGCCACGATCATGATGATGGTCATCGGGATCGACACGTGCCACTGCTGCACGATTGCCTGGTACAGGCCCAGCAGCGGCAGGGTGCACAGCACCAGCGCCACCAGCATCCACTTCATCGGCAGGTCGCGTTCGGTCTCGGCAACCACACCGCCACCGCTCTTGCGCGCGGCGGCGAAGCCGCTCTTGACCCCGGACAGCAGCGATTTACGCAGCGAGAACAGCGTCCACACGCCGCCGATCAGCATCGCGCCGACACCGAGGTAACGGATCTTCGCGCCCCAGATGCCGAATGCCGTATCAGCCGCCGGCGCACCGACCAGGCTCTGCGCCAGTGCCGGGTCGCTGCCCATGAAGAACTGCTGGTACAGCGGAATGGCGATATGCCAGGACAGGATCGACCCGGACAGCACCACGATGCCGACATTCAGCCCGACGATGTAGCCCACGCCCAGCAGCGCCGGCGACAGGTTGGTGCCTAGATAGCCGACCAGGCGGCTGCTGCCCAGGTAGGTGGCCTGCGCCCAGGTGTCCGGGATCACCCGCAGGCCGCTGGCCGCACCCAGCTTGACCAGCGCGCCGATGGCGCCGGACATGGCCAGGATTTTCAGGCCCGGGCCGGGATTCTCGCCGGCCTTGAGCACCTCGGCCGCGGCCTTGCCTTCGGGGAACGGCAGCGGGTCTTCGACGATCATCGAGCGCCGCAGCGGAACCGAGAACAGCACCCCGAGCAACCCGCCCATTCCGGCGATACCGAGCACCCACCAGTACTTGAAGTCCGGCCAATAGCCCATGATCACCAGCGCGGGAATGGTGAAGATCACCCCGGCCGCGATCGACGAACCGGCCGAGGCACCGGTCTGGACGATGTTGTTTTCCAGAATGGTGCCGCCGCCGAGCAGGCGCAGCACGCCCATCGAGACGACCGCGGCCGGAATGGCGGTGGCGATGGTCAGGCCGGCAAACAGGCCCAGATAGGCGTTGGCGGCCGAAAGCACCACCGCCAGCACGATGGCCAGCACGACGGCGCGGAAGGTGAGCTGGCGCGGTTGCGCGTCATGGCTCATTGGGCAGTTCCCCTGTGGCAAAAAATCCGCACCACGCTAGCGCCTACGCAGGGTTCCGTCCAGCTGCGCCGCGGCGTGACAGTGTGCGTGATGTGGCGGCAGCTCGAACCCGGCGCGGGCGTGCGTGAGCAAGGCCTGCGTGCTGCGGCTGCTTCTACTTCTTGACGCCCTGGGAAAAGGAGACCGTCCCATCGCGTTCGATGAACTGCAACTCGGGTTGGCCTCGATAGGTGCTCAACATGGCCGCTGCACCATTTTGATGCGTGACGACCAGGGTCGCACCCGCCTTTTCGTTGGCCACCACCTTGAAGACTTCCCTGCCATTTCCGGCGCCGTCCAGGGTGAGCAGGGCTTCATCCCCATAATCCACGGTGAGATAGCCACCGCGCTCATTACCATCCGGTCCATTAAGCAAAATGCCGGACGCCGGGGCGATGCGTTTCTCGCGTTTCCCGAGGATCATCGGGCCATCGACTGGCGCGCCGATCTCGACGCGCGGCACGCCAGACGCATCCCGGATCACCAACCCTCGGGCCTGCACAACACGCGATGGGTCATCCGCCTGGTCGGCCTTGTGAAGCGCCAGGCCTGCTACCGCCAGCGCGGCGAGCGAGATGATCGTGTTTAGCGACAGTCCCTTCATTTGATTGCTCCTGATCGATCAGCAAATCGTGGAATACGGGCTACGCGCTATCACTGCCACGATAGCGGTGGCAGTGGCCGGCCGGCGAACAGGCCGAGATAGGCATTGGCAGCCAACAACACCGTCGCCGGCACGGTGGCCGCTGCGCGGGCTACCTGGCCTTGGCACCACCCAACGAGGCAGACAGGAAATCCAGCAACTGGGTGTAGAAGGCGCGCCGGTGTGGCTCGGTGTAGAAGCCGTGCCCCTCGGTGTCGTAGTAGAGCGTCTGTACCGGCACGCCCGCCCCGACGAGGGCGGCCTGCATGCGCTTGCTGTGCTGGATCGGCGCGCGTTGATCCTCTCCTCCGGCCGCCAGGAAGACCGGCACCTTGATCTGCCCCGCCAGGTTGACCGGTGAGCGCGCCGCCAGCGAGGCCGGGTCGCCCAGCCACTCTTTCAGGAAGTACTCACCGGAACGCACCTGCTGGATGTCTCCGCGGTTGTACATCATCGGTAGATCGTAGACACCGACGTAGCCGGCTGCACAGGCGTACAGGCCAGGCTCCTTGGCCACCCCCATCAAGGCTGCGTACGCCCCATAACTGGCGCCGAAGATGCAGATGCGACGGGCATCCGCATAGCCTTGTGCGATCGCCCAGCGCGTGGCGTCGGTCACATCGTCCTGCATGGTGCCGCCCCACTGACGCGCACCCGCCTGTTGAAAGGCGCGCCCGTAGTTGCCGGAGCCCCGGAAGTTGACTTGCAGGACCGCGTAACCGGCCTGCGCCAGCAACTGCGCATCGTCGTCGAATTGCCAACTGTCGAAGATGCCGAAGGGTCCGCCATGCGGCAGGACAACCATCGGCAGGTTCTTCGCGGTGCTGCCATGCGGAAGCGTCAGGTAGCCGTGCAGCGGCAGTCCGTCACGGGCCTGCAGTGCGATCGGCTGCACCGTAGCCGTGCGCTCTGGGTCGAACCACTCACGGCGGCTGATGACGTGCTGGGCTTTTTTCTCCTGCGTGTCGAAAACGTAAAAATCGCCGGGATTGTTGCCAGCATCGGTCTGCACCATGACGTAGCGACCATCCTTGGTGCCGGAGCTTACACGCACAGTATTCCCGGCAAACGCGGCTTCCAGGCTATGGTAGATGCGTGCTTCGGCGCCCTGCTCGTCGAAGAATCGGCTACGTGGACGATCGGCCATGAAGATCGCACCGACCGGCACAGAGGTGCCGTTGCGATAGATGATCTCCAATGGATCGGCGACTGCGTCACGCAGCACCTGCTCGCGCCGGTTTGCCGCCACATCCCAGGCCACGATCGCATCCGGGCCGGTGGCGCTTTGCACGCGCAGATAAGCGATCCTGTCGTCCTGCGAAAAGCCGATGGGAGTCTCGATACGCCCGCTGATGCGCTGATCGTTGATCAGGCTCCAATCGGCTCCGTCAGCGGCACGGTGATACAGCTTGCTGACATTGTCCGCTCCTGCTCCCAGCGCAAATCGCACCTGGCCGTGATGATCGGTGGTGAAGGCCGCCCGCTGGACCGGTGCGCGCGCCAGCGGGATCCGGTGGCCGTTGGTCACGTCCAGCTTTTCGGCGCGGGTGTAGGGCTCGTTGCCGGACAGCGGCCAGATGCCGACAACAACATTGCGGTCGTCCTCTGGCAGCGTATCGGTGAGGTAGGCGGCCACCGCCTCGGTCTTCTTGACCTTGATGTTGGTTCCCAGGCCGCTTCCCTTGGCGCGGTACCCCACCAGCAGCTCGACGCCGGAACCATCAGCATTGATCGCGTAAAGCTCGCCGGTGGGTTGGGGCTTGTCGAGCAGGCCGAACTTTTCGGCGATGGCGATCACCACGCGGGTATCGCTGACCCAGGCGAATTCGCTGACGTAGGTATTCTTGCCGAGCAGGAAGGTGGCACCTACGCTGTTGTCGGCGCGGCGCATGATGGCAAGCGCGGTCTTGTCTTCCATCGGCACGGTTGCGGCAAAATACTCGCCGCCGGGCGAGAGCTTGATATCAGTGAACTTATCCTTCCGGATGAAGGCACCAACATCGACTGTGCGGCCGCATTGCCCAACGACAACAGCAGCCCCAGGGCGACCGGAATGCTCCATTTCCGCATTGCATCTTCCATGTTTACGCGATGTCAGGCTGCAAGTTAGCAGCAAGTCGGGTTCTCGAGAAAGCCCTTGCGCAAGCGTACTTCACAGGATAAGCCGCTGCGACCAGCAGCTCAGGGCGCACCAGTCAACGACCGGCAGTCCGGGCACGGCATCTGCCGGGTAGACATCTGCGTGGCAGCGCATGCCGCGCGGTCGGCAAGGGCCCTGGCACTGCACGGACGCCAGTGGGCGGGCATGCCGGCGTGGCAAGCCGACCGCCACCTGCCCCGCCCGCTCAATGAAAATCGCGCGAGGGCAGCTGCATGTCGCCGAGCAGGTCGCTGAGGTCGTGCAGGTCGCCGGCGATCAGGTGCTCCACGCCGTCCACGCGTTCCCAGCGGCCACGCACGGCCAGCAGGCGCGATTCCAGCAGTGCGCGGCGGCGGCGCAGCGCCAGGTGCGACCAGACGATGACGTTGATCATGCCGTGCTCGTCTTCCAGGGTGACGAAGATGGTGCCCTTGGCAGTGGCCGGACGCTGGCGCTGGGTGACCAGGCCGGCGACATGCACGCCGCTGCCGTGGCGGCGGCCCTGCAATTCGCGCAGGCCGAGGATGCGCCGTTGCCGCATCTGCGGGCGCAGCAGCGCCATCGGATGCTGGCGCAGACTCAGGCCGACCGAACGGTAATCGGCCAGGATCTCCTCGCCTGCGCGCGGTGCTTCAAACTCCACCTCGCGTTCCTGCGGGCTGCCCGGCAGCAGCGGCCGGCGTGCTTCCACGCCGGCCATCGCCCAGCGCGCGGCATTGCGATTGCCGACCATGCCCTGCAGGGCGCCAGCTTCGGCCAATGCCAGGCGCGCCTTTTCGTCGAGTGCGGCGCGCAGGCACAGATCGCCGATATCGGCGAAGGCCCGCTGCGCGCGCGCGGCGACAATGCGATTGGCTACCACCTCCGATAACCCGGCGACCTGGCGCATGCCCAGCCGGATCGCCGGTTGTTCGCCAGGGTCTTGGTCGCTGCGCCAGGGCCGGCCACCGACCAGCGTGTTGTCCCACTCGCTGTGCAGCACGTCCACCGGCAACACCTCCACGCGCGCGCGCTCGGCACTGCCGCGGCGCGCGTCCTGCACGATCTGGCTGGCCGAGTAGAAACCCATCGGCTGCGCATTGAGCAGCCCGCAGGCGAAGGCCGCCGGCTCGTGGCGCTTGAGCCAGCAGCTGGCGTAGACAAGCTTGGCGAACGAGGCGGCGTGGCTTTGCGGGAAGCCGTAGGAACCGAAGCCCTTGATCTGCTCGAAGATCTGGTCGATGAAAGTGGAGGCGTAGCCTTTGCCCTGCATGCGCTCACGCACCCGCGCACGGTGCTGCTCCATGTCGCCGCCGCGCCGCCAAGCCGCCATCGAGCGACGTAGATTGTCCGCTTCGCTCTCGCTGTAATCGGCAGCATGCATCAGCAGTTCCATCACCTGTTCCTGGAACAGCGGCACACCGAGCGTCGGTTTGAGGATGTCCTCCACCTCCGGCGAGGGATAGTTCACCTCCTCGCGGCCCTGCCGCCTGCGCAGATACGGGTGCACCATATCGCCCTGGATCGGGCCGGGGCGCACGATCGCCACTTCGATCACCAGGTCGTAGAACACCGCAGGCTTGAGCCGCGGCAGCATCGCCATCTGCGCGCGCGATTCGATCTGGAATACGCCCACGGTATCGGCGCGCTGGATCATCCTGTAGGTCGGCTTGTCGTCGCCTGGCAGCGTGGCGATGCTGTAATCGCGCCCGCGGTGGCCCCGCACCAGCTCCAGCGTCTTGCGGATGCAGGTCAGCATGCCCAGCGCCAGGCAATCGACCTTGAGCAGCTTCATCGTCTCCAGGTCGTCCTTGTCCCACTGGATGATGGTGCGGTCGGCCATGGCCGCGTTTTCCACCGGCACCAGCAGCGACAAGGGCTCATCGGAGATGACGAATCCGCCCACATGCTGCGACAGATGGCGCGGGTGATCGCGCAGGTGTTCGGTTACGACGAGGACCTTGTTGATCAGCGGGTTGGCCAGATCGAACCCGGCCTCTTCGATGCGCTGTTCCATGGGCGTTTCGCCATTGCCCCAGCCGTAGCAATTGGCCAGCAGCGCGATCTGGTCCGGCGGCAGGCCGAAGGCCTTGGCCACATCGCGCACCGCGCTCTTGCCGCGATAGCAGATCACCGTCGCCGCCAATGCCGCGCGTTCGCGCCCGTATTTGCTGTAGACGTACTGCAGTACCTCCTCGCGGCGTTCGTGCTCGAAATCGACGTCGATGTCCGGTGGTTCGTTGCGTTGTTCGGACAGGAAGCGCGCCATCAACAGACGCGTTTCATCCGGGTTGACCGCCGTGATGCCCAACGCATAGCACACCGCCGAATTGGCTGATGAGCCACGGCCCTGGCAGAGAATCTTCTTCGACCGTGCGAACTGCACCACGTCCTGCACGGTGAGAAAGAACGCCTCATACTTCTTGTGCGCGATCAGCGCCAGTTCCTTCTCGATGACGGCGCGTACCTTTGCCGGCGTTCCATCCGGCCACCGCTCACGCATCCCCTCTTCGGTGAGCTGTCGCAGATAACTGGCCGGCGTATGTCCTTCCGGCACCAGCTCGCGCGGATAGGTGTATTCAAGCCTGGAGATATCGAAGCTGCAGCGCTGCGCCAGGTCCACCGTGGCCTGCAACAACGCATCCGGGTAGATGTTGCCCAAGGCCCGCCGCGTGCGCAGATGGCGCTCGCCGTTGCGGAACAGATGCGCGCCACACTCGGCCAACGGCAAGCCGTGGCGGATGGCGGTCAAGGTGTCCTGCACGATGCGCTCGCGCCGCTGCGCCATGTGCACATCGCCGCTGGCCAGTGCGCTCATGCCCAGTTGCTGCGCCAGCACCTGCAGGGCAAGCAAGCGCGCTGCATCGTCCTGTTCGCGATGCAGCTCCACCGCCAGGAATGCACGCGCGCCGAACACCTGCTGCAACCAGGTGCCCTGCCCGGCCTGCGGCTGCGCACCGGGCAACCACACTGCGAAAACGCCGGGCTCCACGCCGCGAAACTGTGCCTCCACCTCGGCACGCCCCAGCCGATAGGCGCCCTTGCTTGCCGCACGCCGCGCGGTGGTGATCAGCGCGCACAGCTGCGGATAACCGTGCGCGTTTTCCACCAGCAGGACGAAGCGGGTGCCATCGACCAGGGTGAACTCACTGCCGACGATCAGGCGCACGCCGGTGGCGCGCGAGGCTTCCAGCCCGCGCACGATGCCGGCCAGCGAGCACTCGTCGGTGATCGCCAGGGCGCTGTAGCCGCAGTGTTGCGCGCGCGCGAACAACTGCTCCGCGCTGGAGGCGCCACGCAGGAACGAGAAGTCCGACAGGCAGTGCAGCTCGGCATACGCGGGCAGCCCATCGGCAACCATGGCATGGGCGATATCGTCGTTTGCCGCGCGCAACCGCGCGGCGACCGTCCAGCCGCGCGGCATGCGCCCACCGGGCGTATCGCGGTCCACGCCATCGACGGCGTCATCCCAGCTCATGCGCGCACGCCGTCAGCCTCGCGCTGCCAGTGCACAGGTGTTTCAGTGCGCTGCAGGTCGATGCGTTGCCGTTGCCGCTTCGCTGCGCGGCATCGAACGCCTGCGCTACCGCTGCGGCGACCGGCCCGGCAGGCAGTGCGCCGGTGCTGCAAGGGGATGGGGCGGATCATGCAAACCACCCGTGCAGCATCCAGCCATCGACACGGCCTGGTGCGGCAAACACCCAGGCCTGCCGCCCGCGTGCGGTTTCCACCACGTAATAATCGCGACGCGCCTCGTCGTCGTCCCACCAGCCGCTTTCCAGCCGCTCCGGCCCGGAGACGATGCGCAGCTGGGTCTCGTGCAGGGGCACCGGTTGCGGCAGCAGCCAGGTCGGGCGCGGCGGACGTGGCGGCGCACCGGTTTCGCGCACCGCATCGCCAATGGCGCGCCGCCAGGCGCGTTCCGGGCGCGGGTCGTCGGCCGGCAGTACGCGATACACCGCCTCGTCGCCGAGCCGCGCACGCAGGCGCTCGCGCAGCTGCGGCCACTCCACCGATTGCTGCGCACGCTGATCGAACAGATCGCGCATGGCCGGCACGAACGGTGGCAGCTGCCGCGCCAGCAGGCGCATCGCCACCACCGGCCGCGGGATCTCCACCCGCTCCAGCCGGTTGCGCGCAAGCTCGAACAACAGCGTCGGCGCACGTTCCGGGGTGAGCAGGCCGATCTCGACATCGGTGGCGCCTTCTTCGTGTTCCAGCCGCAGCAGGAACCGTTGCACGCCGCCGTCGCGGATGGACAGGTAGGTGCACAGGTCGCCGATCAGGCGCCGCAGCGGGAACAACAGCGCCGGATGCATTTCCACCTCGTAGCCGAGTTCCACCCGCTGGTCGAAGTGATCCGGTGGTGCGTAACACTCCAGGGGGTCGTCGACTTGGCCGTAGAGGCGGTCCAGATGTTCGAGCAGGCCCGCACCGAACCGCCGGCGCAGCCCATCGCGCGGCAACGCGCGCACCGCCGCCAGCGTGCGCACGCCCATGTGTTGCAGGCGCTCGCCGGCATCGCCCGGCAACGCAGCGCGGCGTACCGGCACCTGGTCCAGCGTGGCGTGCAAGGCCGGCAACTGCGTCACCACCATGCCATCGCGCAAACCGGCCAGTACGCGCGCGGCGCGCGGTGTCGGTGCCAGGGCAAGCCGGTGCTGGAAGCCCAAGGCCTGCAGTTCATCGCGCAGCCGACGCTCGAAACGCGGCCACGGCCCGAACAGTTGAAAACTGGCGCCGGCCTCCAGCACGATGGCGCGCGACCATTGCTGGCTCACCAGCGAACTGTGCCGGTACGCCCATGCCGCAAGAAACCGCTGGGTGCGCGCCTCGGCCTGCGCCTCGTAGTCGATGGTGCGCACAGTGGCCATCAGCGCATGCGCCGCCGACAGCCGCATGCCGGCTTTCAGGCCGGCGGCGGACGCCGCTGGATTGACCGAATGCAGGCTGCGCAACTGCGCCGGCCCTTCCACCAGCACCAGCGGTGCGTCAGGCTCTTCCAGACGCCGAAGGACGGCGTCCAGCGCCAGCTGCGGCAGCAAGATGCAGGCCCACAACATGCGCGCGCCTCAATGCGCCAGCCGCAACGGCTGCGACGGGACCTGCCCGCCGCGGCACTTGCGCACCTGCCAGGCATCGCGCTCGGGCAGAAATTCCAGCCGCAACGCGGCCGGCGATGCATTGACCGCATGCTTGCGATCGCGCAGCGCGAACGCGCAACAGTTGCCGCTGTCGGCGGCGACTTGCAGCCGCCGCAATGCGCGTGCATCGCCGGTCTGCGGCCAGCCCAGTACCGCCGCGCAGGCGCCGCTGCGCAGGCATTGTTCGAACGCCCACAAGGCATCGCGCGGCTCGGCCTGCACCACTTCCAGATGGTCCAGCACCACCCCGCCCGCCTGCCAGGCCGGCGCATAGGGAATGAACGGCGGCGCCACCAGCACCACCCGGCTGCTGGCGCCGGTCATGCGCGCCAGCGTGGGCAACAGCAGCGCGATCTCGCCCACGCCGTGCGCGGGCAGCAGCAACTCGGTCAGTGCCCGCCGCGGCCAGCCGCCATCGGGCAGCAATGCGTCCAGTGCCGCATGCCCGGTGGATTCGCCGCCATGGGCGATGGCGGTGCCGTGACCTGCGCGCCACACCGTGCGTGCGGCCAGCAAGGCGTCCAGCGGCAGGGCGACTGCCGCGTTGCCGTCCTGCCTGATGCGCGCGGGCTCCTGGCTCATCTCAACCCTGCCGGATCAGACCGCAGTACAGCCCTTCGATCGCGAAGTCGGCATCGGCGGCCACCACGATCGGCGCATGCGCGCGGTTGCGCGGCAGCAGGCGGATGCGTTCGGCACCACGCTCCAGCCGCTTGATGGTGATTTCGCCATCCACCCGCGCCACCACGATCTGCCCATCGCGCGCCTCGCTGCTGCGATGCACGCCGACCAGATCGCCGTCCAGGATGCCGTCGTCGATCATCGAATCGCCTTGCACCTGCAGCAGATAGTCCGGGCGCAACGAAAACAGCGCACGGTCCAGCCACAGCTGCCGGTCCAGGCCGATATCCGCCCCGATCGGCACGCCGGCCGCCACCCGCCCCAGCACCGGCAAGGCCAGCAACGCATCGCGCGCGGCGCCGCCCGGCATGCGGATGCCCCGCTTCTGATTGGGCAGCAGCTCGATCAAGCCGGCCTCGGCCAGCGCCTGCACGTGCTTTTGCGCGGCATTGCGCGAGGCGAACCCGAATGCCTGCGCAATCTCGGCCAGGCTGGGCGACACCCCTGCGTGGGCCTGCTCCTGCAGGAAAGCCAGCACGGCCAGACGTTTGGGAGAGAGAGGTTCCATGGGAGTGCAGCGGCCGGACGGGGCAAGGTGTACATTTGTACACCTATCGGTCGCAGCAGGCGAGATTGGCCCGTGCAGGTTGCTGAGCCGCTTCAGCCAGGACCGGCCTGCGACCGGCCGGATACGACCCAGCGCCGGGCCTGGCCGCGCGGGCCGCTGCGCTTGCGCCTGGTTTATCGCGCACGCATCCGTTGGTGGATGGCAACAAGCGCACGGCTGCGGTCGCCGGCAAAACCGTCATCGTGCTCAATGGTGCTGTGCTGTTAGCCGGCGATCCGGAACTCTACGGCAGCTACATCGGGCTGGCCGACGGCACGATTGAAGCACCCGCCTTTGCCGATTGCTTGCGGCCGCCCGTGCAACCCCGGCACCAAGAGCGGATCCACCCACCTGCGGCGCACTACCGCCGAGGTCACGGCGCAGGCTCACTCTCAAGAACCTTGCTCTGAAGAACCTTGCTCTGAATAACCTCGGGGCGCTGGGACATCGCGCGTGGCCAGGCGCCCGCCCTCTCGTCGGGCGCCCAAGACGGCAGCAGCATCGATCAGCTCTCGCGCGTGCTCGCCGGCCGCTTCCGCGTCGCCGCCGCTTTCCTGGCGGCAGCCTTGCGCACGCCAGGCCCCTTGGTCTTGGCAGCTTTCTTGGCCGCTGCCGAGCGGCTGCTGGAACTGCGTTTGGCCGCTGCACTCCTGGCCTGGCGCGACAGCGCCTGGGTGCCGGCAACCTGCTTGGCGGTGGTCTTCTTGCTGACCGTCTTCAAGGCCTTCTTGGCGCCTGCCGACCGCGTGGGCGAGGTCCTCTTGGTGGCTTTTTTGGCCGCCTGTTTCGTCGTCTTCTTGGTGGTGGTCTTCTTGGTGGTGGTCTTCTTGGTGGTGGCCTTCTTGGTGGCCTTTTTCGCCGTCTGCTTGGTCGCTTTGCGGGTGGTCTTGTTTGCGGTCTTGGCGGTGGTCTTCTTGGCCGCCTCGCTGTCCTGCGCCGCATGTTTCCTGGTGCTCCTGGAGGCACTCTTGGACGGCTTGGCATCCACGCCATCGCGGCGCGCCTTGGACAGGCCAATCGCAATTGCCTGCCTGGTGCTCTTGGCACCATGCTTGCCTTCGCGCACGTGGTCGATTTCTTCTTTGACGTATTCGCCGGCCTGGGTACTGGCCGACTTGCCCTCGCGCTTGTCCTGGGCGGCCGCGCGCCGCGTCTTGGCTTCTGGCATGGGGGTGCTCCCGGTGCGTTGTGACGTGCCGATGTAAGCAACCGCCACGTCAACGCATGGTCGACAACGCGCTTGCGATTGAACAACACGCCGTTGAACAGCATGCCGTTGAACAGCACGCTGCCAGCCTGCATCCAGCGCGTTGCGTATCAGCCTTCGCCTGCCGGCAATGGCTCGCCCTGCGCATCGTAGGCTGGCGGATGATAGAAGTTGACCGTCTTCAGCGGCGTGTCACCGGTATTGCGAATCTCGTGCGCCTGGCCACGTTCGATCGCGATCAGGCTGCCGGCCTGCAATGCCTGCGTGTGGCCATCCACGATGGCCTCGCCCTCGCCGTCCACCACGAACAGCCATTGGTCGGCGCCGCGATGGCGATTGTCCGGGCCACCCTCGCGATCGCCCGGTGCCATCACCATTTCGGCCGCCTGCACCTGGCGCAGCGAAAACAGCACCTTGAAGGGGTTGCTCAATTCCAGCGTTGCGTACTGCATGCGCGTGTCTCCTCATCGGTTGCGCCGATGCTGTCGCCGCACACGTCAAGGCGGCGGCAATGCACTTGGCTATTGGCTGCGGCAGTACCAGTCCCAGATCACATCGGGCAGATGCGCCTGCAGTGGCAGCTCCAGTGCGCGGTAGCCATCCAGCACATCGCGCAGCATCTGTTGCGCTGCGGTGGGCCCGATGACGCCGTCGAGTTCATCCTGGCTCAACTGCAGCAGCGACCAGTCGTACAGGCGATCGATCCGCTGGGCCATTGCCGCCTGCAGCCAGGCCTGGAGTGCGAACACGCGATATCCCTGCTGCTCCAGCTGCGCCACTGCCACCTCGAGCGCCTGCCCCACACCACGAAACCATTCGGTGTGCCCGCCCGCCGCACTGCGAATCGCCAATGGGGCCGGTGCGTTGTGCTCACCCAGGGGCCGGCGCAGTTGCAGTTCCAGATCCCGCGCATCGCGTTCGCGCTCGGCTTCCACCAGCACGCCGCGCTCCAGGTCGAAGAACGCAAACCAGCGCGGATGCAAGCTGCCGATGCGGCCCAGCGGGTCGCGCGAAAAGCCGATCTTGCAATGGTCTTCCCACTGGCACGGGAACACATAGGTGAAGCAGCGGCCGTCGATGGCCACCTTGCCACGGCGCAGTTGCGCGCTCATTGGCCTGCCTTGCGCTGCGCCTGCGACTCACGCAGTTGATGAGCCTCGACCGGCGGCTCCCAACCGAACACGCTGCGCCCGCCATAGCGGTGCGCATCCACGCGTTCCTGCGCGATATACGCCTCCACCGACGGACCGCGTGCGCCGGCCTCCAGCCGACGTGCCTGCGCGTCCAGCCGCGCGATGGCCTGCAGCCGCTCCTCGTTGCCGAGCCGGGCCTGCTGCATCGCCTGCTTGAGCACGCCGATGGTGTGATCGAACACGCGCGTGGGCACCGGGAACGGATGCCGGTCCTTGCCGCCGTGGGCAAGCGAAAAGCGCGCCGGATCGCTGAAACGACACGGGGTGCCATGCAACACCTCGGCCACCATCGCCAGCGAACGCACGGTGCGCGCGCCCACGCCCGGCACCTGCAACAGCGCGGTGAAATCGGCGGGGCCGCACTCGGCCGCAGCCGCCAGGCTGGCGTGCAGCCGGCGGGTGATCACGTTTTCGCTGCGCACGTCGTGATGGCCGGGCATGTTCAGATGCGGTTGCTGCGCGGGGTCCCAGCCCTGGCCTGCAAACAGGTCACCGGTGACCGGCGCCTGCGCCACAGCAGGCGCAACCGGTGCCTGCGCGGCGTCGATGCGTTGCCACTCACGGGCAAGGCGATCCGGCGGCAGCGTCTGCAACAACGCCACCTGCGCCGCACGCGCGGCAGCGGCACGATGGTCGGCCAGGTTGACGATATTGCCCTGCTGCGGCCCGTCGATGGCCGCATGCGGCGCATCCACAAAACTGCTCAGCCCTTCCGACAACCAGTGATAGCGGCGCGCCTGCTTGCGTTGCCCATTCATGCCCTGCTGCACCACCACCCAGCGCCCGTCGTCGCTGACGATGAAACTGTGCAGATACAGGTCGAAGCCATCCTGCACTGCGGCGCTGTCCACCTTGGCCACCAGGCGACTGGCCCGCGCCAGCGCAGTGCCATCCAGCCCGACCCCATCGCCCACCGCAAGCAATTCGGCCGGCGTTGCGCGCGAGTGCCGCCCGCGCCCACCGCAGACATGGATGCCGAGTTCGCCGGACAACGGCGTGAGCCCGCGCTTGAGTGCGCCCATCACGCTGGTGGTGATGCCGGAGGAATGCCAGTCCATCCCCATTACCGCGCCAAAGGACTGGAACCAGAACGGATGCGCAAGCCGCCGCAACAATTCATCGCGCCCATAGGTGTGCACGATCGCCTCGCACATCACCGTGCCCAGGCGCGTCATCCGCTCACCCAACCAGCGCGGCACGCGCCCGCCATGCAGCGGAAGATCGGCACTGCCGCCGCGCCGGCTCATTGCAACCTCGTCGTCATCTGCACAGGATACCGAGACCGCCGTCGCACGCCGTGCGATTGGCGTGGACCGCAATAACGCGCAACTGACGAGTTCAGTTCCAGCTGGCCGCTGGCGCCGGCGCGGCGAGCTCGGCCCATTGCCATCGCGCAGTGCCGCGCATGTCCGGGCATCACCCACGTACCGATGTGAACACCATCACCGCATTGCCTACACCCTGCGTTGACCGTCGCGTGGTCAAGGTGAAGGCCCTCTCAGCCATCGCCACGGGGCTCGCATGAATCCCACTCCCGCCGCAGCCCGTGACACGGCGCCGGCCACCGCCACCACTGCCGCGCCGACCTACCCGGTCAACCTGCGCATCAATGGTCAGCCTTACCAATTGCAGCTCGAAGCCTGGGTCAGCCTGCTCGACCTGCTGCGCGACCGGCTCGACCTCACCGGCACCAAGAAAGGCTGCGACCACGGCCAGTGCGGTGCCTGCACGGTGCTGGTCGATGGGCGCCGCATCAATAGCTGTCTGACGCTTGCCGTCATGCAGGACGGCGCCGAGATCACCACCGTCGAAGGCCTGGCCGAGGGTGACCAGTTGCATCCGCTGCAGCGCGCCTTCATCGACAACGACGCCTTCCAGTGCGGCTATTGCACGCCCGGGCAGTTGTGTTCGGCGGTGGGCCTGATCAAGGAAGGCAAGGCACACGACCGCGACCAGGTACGCGAACTGATGAGCGGCAACCTGTGCCGCTGCGGCGCCTATCCGCAGATCACCGATGCGGTGATGCAGGTCATGGGCAAGCCCAGCGACAGCAGCGACAGCGCCGCCACGCCATGGACCCCAGGGACGGTGCCGGCATGATTCCGCTCACCTACACGCGCGCGGACTCCGTCGATGCGGCCCTCACTGCGTTGTCGGTGCGTGGCAGCGACCAGCACCCGGTGCCTGCCGAAGCCCCGGTGCGCCTGATCGCCGGTGGCACCAATCTCACCGACCTGATGAAGCTGCAGCTGATGCGGCCGGGCAGCCTGGTCGACATCAATCGTCTGCCGCTGGTCAGCATCACCAGCCAACCCGATGGCGGCCTGCGCCTGGGCGCGCTCGCGCGCAACGCCGACACCGCTTACCACCCGGACGTGGAAACGCGTTACCCCTTGCTGAGCGCGGCGATCCTGGCCGGCGCCTCGCCGCAGATCCGCAACATGGCCAGCAATGGCGGCAACCTGCTGCAGCGCACGCGCTGCCTGTATTTCTACGATCACGCCACTCCGTGCAACAAGCGCGAGCCCGGTACCGGCTGCTCGGCCATCGGCGGGCTCACCACCTACAACGCCATCCTCGGCGCCAGCGCGCAGTGCATTGCCACGCACCCGTCGGACATGTGCGTGGCCCTGGCTGCGCTGGACGCGGTGGTGCACGTGCAAGGCCCCAATGGCGAGCGCGACATCCCGTTTGCACAGTTCCACCGCCTGCCCGGCGAGCACCCGGAGCTGGACAGCACGCTGGCCCCGGACGAGCTGATCGTGCATATCGACCTGCCCGATGCGCAGCGCTTCGTCGCGCATAGCGCCTACCTGAAGATCCGTGAGCGGCTGTCGTACGCCTTCGCGCTGGTGTCTGTGGCCGCCGCGCTGGACCTGGCCGAGGACGGCAGCATCCGCGAGGTGCGCGTTGCCCTGGGCGGCGTGGCGCACAAGCCCTGGCGCAATCCCGACGCCGAGGCGCAGCTGGTGGGCAAACCGGCCACGGCCGACAGCTTCGGCATCCTGGCCGATGCCCTGCTGCAGGGTGCGCAACCGCAAGGCAAGAACGCCTTCAAGCTGCCGCTGGCACGCCGCGCGATCGTGCGTGCGCTGGACGTCGCCCGCGAGGGCACCATCGACAACCGCGGGCGAACCAGCGCGCTGGAGGAAGCGCCATGAATGCACGCAGCACCGATGCACTCGACAACGACCTGAGCCCACCGGTTGCCGACAGCGGCACCGGCTATCGCCCCACCGGCACCGGCGTCACCCGCATCGACGGGCGCGCCAAGGTCACCGGCCAGGCGCGTTATGCCGCCGAATGGCCGGTGCCCGACCTGGCCTATGGCGTGGTGGTCAACAGCAGCATCGCCAAGGGCGAGATCGTCGCCTTCCATCTCGACGCCGCGCGTGCGGTGCCCGGCGTGCTGGAGATCGTCACCCATGAAAACCGGCCGCATATGCGCGGCATGGACGTGTTCTACAAGGACATGACCGCACCGGCCGGTTCGCCGTTCCGTCCCTTGTACGACAACAAGATCCTGTACAGCGGCCAGCCGATCGCGCTGGTGGTGGCCGACACCTTCGAAGCGGCGCGCCATGCAGCGCATCTGGTGGAAGTGGAACTGCTGCAGGACCCGCACGACACCAACCTGATGACCAACCTGGACCGTGCGCACAAGCCCAAGGCCATGAAGGCCGGTTTCTCGCCGCCCCCCAAGGACAAGGGCGAGCCGGACAGCGCCTTCGCCAATGCCGCCGTCCAGGTGCAGGCCGACTATTACAGTGGCGTGGAGCACCACAATCCGATGGAGCTGTTCGCCTCCACGGTGATCCGCGACGCCGATGGCCACTTCACCATCTACGACAAGACCCAGGGCTCGCAGAACAGCCGCTGGTACGTCTCGCATGTGTTCGGCCTGAGCAAGCGCAAGGTCACCGTGCGCAATCCCTACGTGGGCGGTGCCTTCGGCTCCGGGCTGCGCCCGCAGTATCAGTTGCCGCTGGCGGTGATGGCCTCGATCCTGCTGGACCGCTCGGTGCGCGTGGTGCTGACGCGGCAACAGATGTTCACCTTCGGCCATCGCCCGGAGACGCTGCAGCGGCTCAAGCTCGGTGCCGACCGCGATGGCCGCCTGCGCGCGATCTGGCACGAGGCCATCGCCGAGACCTCGCGGATCGAGGACTACGTCGAGGTGGTGGTCAACTGGAGCGGGCAGTTGTACGCCTGCGACAACGTGCATCTGGGCTACAACTTGGTGAGCCTGGACCAGTTCAGCCCGATGGACATGCGCGCTCCCGGCGCCGCACACGGCGTGCATGCGCTGGAAGTGGCAATGGACGAGCTGTCCTATGAATTGGGCATGGATCCGCTGGCGCTGCGCCTGAAGAACTACGCCGAGGTCAACCCGGCTGACGACAAGCCCTACTCCACCAAGGCGCTGCGCGCGTGCTACCAGCAAGGCGCCGAGCGCTTCGGCTGGGCGCAGCGCCCGTTGCAGCCGCGCGCACGCAAGGAAGGCAACGAATGGGTGGGCTGGGGCATGGCCACCGGGCAATGGGATGCGATGCAGATGTTTGCGCGCGCACACGCGGTGCTGCACGCCGATGGCCGGCTGGTGGTGAGCAGCGCAGCCAGCGATATCGGCACCGGCACCTATACGGTGATGGCGATGATCGCGGCCGAAGCACTGGGCCTGCCGCTGGAACAGGTCACCTTCCAGCTGGGCGATTCGACGCTGCCGGTGGCACCGATCGAAGGCGGCTCCTCGCACGTGACCACGGTGGGCTCGGCGGTGGACGGCGTGTGCGGCAAATTGCGCGCGCGGCTGCTGCGGCTGGCGCAGGCGTTACCGAATTCGCGCTTCACCAAGGCCAAGCTGGACGAGGTGGTCTTTGCCGATGGCACGCTGGCGTTGCGCGCCGACGCCGGCACCACCATCGCCCTGACCGAGGTATTGCGTGCTTCCCAGCTCGAACAGATCGAAGACAAGTTCCTGCTGCTGCCCAATGTGCTCAAGCAACGCAACTACACCCGTGCCACCCATGGCGCGGTGTTCGTGGAAGTACGGGTGGACGAGGAGCTCGGCACGGTGCGGGTCACCCGCGTGGTCAGCGCCGTGGCGGCCGGGCGCATCCTCAACCCGATCACCGCGCGCAGCCAGATCGTCGGCGGCGTGGTCTGGGGCATCGGCCAGGCGCTGCACGAACACACCCAGTCCGATCACCGCTTCGGCCGTTTCATGAATCACGATTTTGCGATGTATCACGTCTCGGCCAATGCCGACATCCACGACATCGATGTGATCTTCGCCGACGAGGACGACCGCATCGTCAGCAGCCTCGGTGCCAAGGGCGTGGGCGAGATCGGCCTGGTCGGCGTCTCGGCGGCGATCTGCAATGCGATCTTCCATGCCACCGGCAAGCGCATCCGCAGTACCCCGATGACGCCGGACAAGGTGATGGCGGACTGAGGCCTGCACTGCAGGTGCCCGCGCGCGCGCCTCAGGTAGGGCCATCTGCCTGAGGGCGGACGCGCCGGCAGCGTGTTATCCCTGCAGCGTCTGCGGCAACCGCAGGCGCAACAATCCGGTCAGCCGCGCGTCGGTGGTGCCGAACAGGACAGACGGCGCGTCCAGCTGATTGGAGGATGGGTCTTTCGCAGAATCCAGTGTCAGCGGCACAAAAGTGCCGCTGGCGGTGGACGCATTGCGCCCAACCGACCATGCCATGCACTCAGGTGCGCGTGGCCGCCAGAAAATGCGCGCGGTCCTGCTGGGTGCGGCGGCGGATCTCCGCCAGGGCATCGCTCTCGGTCGCCTCCAGCATGGATTCGAACAGGCGCTGGAAGTGGTTGCGCATAGCCGTGCGTGCCGCCATCGGGTCGCGTTGCTGCAGGGCCTGCAGGATGGCGGTGTGTTCGTCCACACGGGTGGCGCCGTCGTCGTGGCAGACCCGCGCGTACACCTCGCGCACGCGCGGCAACTCGTTGCGCATTCGCCAGATCAGCTGCACGCAGTGCGCCACCACCGGGTTGCCGCTGATCCGCGCGATCGCCAGATGGAAGGCGCGGTCGTAGTCGGCGGCGGCCGCATCGCTGAGCCCAGGCGCCGACAGCGCCTGGATCATGCCATTCAATTCATCCAGCTCCGCATCGGTGATGTGGCTGGCCGCCAACGCGGCCGCTTCCGCCTCGATCACCGCGCGCGCGGCGGTCAGCTCGAACGCGCTGACATCCGGCAAGGCGCCTTCGTCCGAGGCCAGGCGTGGCTTGACGTACACGCCCGAGCCGATCTTGATCACGATGCGGCCCTGCGCCTCCAGGGCGATCTCGGCCTCGCGCACGGTCACGCGGCTGACGCCGAAGCGCTCGGCCAACTCGCGCTCGCCCGGCAGGCGCGAGCCGACCGGGAATTCGCCCGTGTCGATCAGCGCGCGGATCTTGGCGGCAACGGAGTGGTACAGGCGGTTTTCGGACATCGGCGACTCAAACCCTCAAGGTGATCGGCCCGGCACGCGGGTGCCGGACAGGTGGCGCGGCGGAAACCGCGCCGGTGGCGACGCTAGAACCGGTAGCGCACCCCCAAATAATAGCGTCGCCCGTAGGTGTTGTACTCACGGAAGCTGCCGGGCACCGGCATGTCGGAGATCCGTGGCTCGTTGGTCAGGTTGGACGCCTCCAGCGACACCGACAGCTGCGCATTGAAACGGTAGCTGGCACGCAGGTCCAGGGTGCCGCTGTCGCGCACGTAGCGGTTCTGCGCCGGGGCACCGACGAACTTCTGGAAATACTCCGAGCGGTACTTGTAGATGGCCTGCAGGTCGACCGCGCCGATGGCGTAATACAGCTGGCCGGAGAACACGTGCCGCGACAGGCCGAAGATATTGGCCGGCGCGACGATGCCGCCGCTCACCAGCCCGGTCGCCGGATCGATCTGGTCGCCCAGGCGCAGATCCTGGGTCTTGTAGTTGGAATCGGCGTAGTTGTAGCTCAGCTTGACGCCCAGGCCGTCGAATGGTGCCGGCAGGTAGGAGAAGCGGTGGGTGCCGGTCAGCTCCAGCCCGGTGAGATCGCTCTTCTGCCGGGTGGTGACGTCCTGCACCACCGGCACCACCACCGACGTGCCGTCGATGACGAAGCGTTCGTCCACCACCGTGGGCACCGCGCCCCCGGTGAACTGCTTGTAGTAGACCGCGGCGCTGAGCAGGGAGTCGGCATTGGGGTACCACTCCAGCGACACGTCCGCATTGGACGACAGGAGCGGCCGCGTGCGCGGGTTGCCGGTGGCGGTGATGCTGCCGATCGCCTCGCCGACGCTCGTGAACTCGGTTCCCGGTTCCAGGATGAAGGTGCGCCCGGCAGACAGCGCCACCAGATCCGGGCGGGCCATGGCCCGGTACAGCCCGAAGCGCAGCTGGGTCTGGTCGGTCAGACCGATGTTGGCGTTGAAGCTGGGCAGGAACACGCGATTGGACGCGCGCACCGTCTGCGCGGCGAAGCGTCCGGTTTCCACCAGCTGGATGGTGCCGTCGGGGTTGTCGATGATGTCCAGCTCGCCGCGCAATCCCACCGAGCTCACATCGGTGCGCACCCAGCGCACGCCCAGGTTGCCATCCAGCGGCAACCCGAACAGCGTGCTGGCGAATTCGCCCATCACGTACAGCGCGCGGGTCTTTTCTTCCACGTCGGAGTCGGCGGTGCCGCGCGGGTCGGCATTGCGGCCGGTGTCGTCCACGCCGGTAATGGCGCCGAACAGACAGCGGCTGTCGAAGGTGGCCCACTGCTGGATGGTGTTGCCGCTGGCGCCGGAGAGGAAATCCTCCTGCGGGAACGGTTGCCGGCAGGCCAGGTTGGCGGCGCGGATCGTGGCCGCATCGGTGACGTTGCGCTCGACGCGGTCGTCCAGGTCGCGGTAGGTCGCCTCGGACAGGCGCACGCCACCCTTGATGGAGGTGAGCAGCCCGCTTTCCGGGGTGAAGGCGCCATCGAAGCGCCAGGCCCGGATGGTGTGCTCGCGGCGCAACTCGTCGCGGCGCGCACGCGCGGCCGCGCTGAAATTGTCCGGGTTGTTCAGGTCGAACGCGGGATCGACCACGATCCCCGGCACATCGCCGGCATAGGTATAGGTGTAGTCCACGCGCTGCCCGTTGATCCCGGGCACGCGGTTGCCGTTGATGTCGGTGGCATTGGAGCGCAGCCGCATCATGCGGTCGATCTCGCTGCGCTCGGTGCGCGAATACGACAGGTCGGTGGACAGCATCCAGGCCGCGTTCGGGCGCCATTCCACGCGCAGCCCGCCACCGCGGTACTGCTCGTCACGCACCTTGTAGTCGGTGGACGATTCCACCGTGCTGCTGCCGGTATGGCCTAGCAAGGCGCCGTTGTCGCCCACCTGGCGGTTGTTGAGGTTGCGCAAGGTCTCGGAGAAATTGAGCTCGGCGCGGTCTTCGGTGACGGTGCGCTGCGAGTCCTGGTAATCCAGGGCCACGTCGAGGCCGTCGAACGGCCGCCATTGCAGCGCTGCGAAGGCCGCGTCGCGTTGATCGTGTTCGCTGATCTGGCGGTACACGCGACTGCCGGGCGCCAGGTAGTACGGCGTGCCCGCCTGCACCTGCGCCGGGGTCACGGCGGTGCAGTTGCGGCTGGCGCCCACCACCTCATTGGCGTTGCAGGCCGTCCAGGTGGAACTGCTGCTCATCACCTCTTCCGGGTTGGTGCCTTCCAGCCGCTGCAGGCCGAGCGAGACCCCGAGCTTGCCGGCTCCGCGCAGGTCGAACTGGTCCAGGTAGCTGACGGTGCCGCGCCAGCCCACGCCATCGGCGTCGCGCAGCTTGCTGTCGCCGTCGGCATAGGTCGCCCGCCCGTCCAGCTGCACGCGGCGCTTGCCGAATTCCAGCGGCCGCACGGTCTGCATGTTGACCGTGCCGGCGATGCCGCCCTCGACGAAATCAGCGCGCTGGGTCTTGTAGATCGCCACGGTGTTGATGAGTTCGGAGGGGAACTGGTTGAAGTTCACCGAGCGGTCGCCGCTGCCGTTGCTGGCCTCGCGTCCGTTGAAGGTGGCCGAGCCCAGGAACGGCCCCAGGCCACGGATGGAAATCTCCGACGCGCCGCCCTTTTCGCGGTGCGTGGCCGCTCCGGTGATGGTCTCGATCGCCTCGCCGATCGACAGCGCCGGCAGGTCGCCGATGTCCTCGGCCGACAGCACGTCGGCCACCACCGTCTGCTCGCGCTTGCTGTCGATGGACGACTGGATCGAGCTGCGGATGCCGGTGACCTTGACCTGGTCCAGCGTGGTGGGCGCCTGCTGCGGCGGCGACTGGGCAGCATCGGTCTGCTGGGCCATGGCCACGTGTGTGCTGGCCAGCGCAACAGCGCCCAGCAGTGCCTGCGCCAAGACGTTCCGACTAACTGGTATACGCAATTGGACTAATTCTGTGTATCGCACAATTCCTCCTCCCAAAGGATGCTCGAAACCGAGCGCGGTGGAGGTTCCATGCGGATCCGCGGCAAGTCAATCATTTCTTTGATTTACCGAGCTAGCCACCTATCTAGGCCAATTTCGAGTCAATTTTTGTGCGCATGCAGCATGACATCCGGCGTTTCCCGAGCTTCAATAGCAACCAACTGGACTACTCTTTTGGTTGACGATCCAGCCTGCACTGTTACCCTCGGCCATCACCGACGCGCCAGCGTCCAGGAGCATCCCGATGCGATCCCCCTTTTCCCTTGCCTGCCTGTTGCTGCTGTGCGCGCCCGCCTGGATCGGCTCGGCCCAGGCCACCTCGTACCTGGTGCACGACCAGGGCGAATACGCCGTGGCAGCGGCCGCGCTGCGTGCCGGCGATCGCATCGTGCTGGCCGATGGGCAGTGGCGGGATTTCGCCATCGTGCTGCGCGGGCAAGGCACCGCCGAGCAGCCGATCACCCTCACCGCGCAGACGCCCGGCAAGGTGATCATCAGCGGCACCTCCGACCTGCGCATGGCCGGCACCTACCTGGTGGTGTCGGACCTGGTGTTCCGCGACGGCCACGGCCCGGGCGATGCGGTGCTGTCGTACCGCATCTCCAGCAAGGAACGCGCGCGCCACAGCCGCATTACCCGGGTGGTGGTGGACGGCTTCAGCAAGCCCACCCGCAACGATTCGGACAACTGGGTGGCGCTGTACGACAGCGACAACCGCTTCGACCACAACCAGCTGGTCGGCAAGACCAATGCCGGCCCCACCTTGGTGGTGGTGCGCGACGCCACCCAGGGCCTGGACAATCGCCATCGCATCGACCACAACTGGTTCGGGCCACGCCCCAACCTGGGCGCCAATGGCGGCGAGACGCTGCGCATCGGCACCAGCAGCGACGCCGACAGCGCCTCCAACTCGGTGGTGGACAACAACTGGTTCGAAAGCTGCGACGGCGAGGTGGAGGTGGTCTCCAACAAGTCCGGCGGCAACACCTACCGCGGCAATGTGTTCAAGCAATCGCGCGGCGCGCTGGTGCTGCGGCATGGCGATGGCAACCTGGTCGAGCGCAACGTGTTCTTCGGCGATGGCAAGGCCAACACCGGTGGCATCCGCGTGATCAACCGCCGGCAGACCGTGCGCCACAACTACCTGGAAAACCTGGCCGGGGATGGCTATTCGTCGGCGCTGAGCATCATGTACGGGGTGCCCAATTCGCCCGCCAACCGCTACGTGCAGGTGGACCAGGCGCGCATCGAGCGCAACACCTTCGTCAGCGTCAACCAGCTGTTCTTCGGTGCCGGCATGGATGCCGAGCGCACCGCCGCGCCGATCAACAGCCGCTTTGCCGGCAACCTGATCGTGGCCGCCACCGACCCGGTGCGCGTGCTGGGCGATCTGTCCGGCATCGCGTTTGCCGGCAACCTGCAAAGCCCGCTGGCATCCACCCGCCTGCCCGGCGGCGTCGACAGCCGCCAGGTGACGATGACCCGCGCCGCCACCGGCTTGCTGGTCGCCGACAACGCCACCGGCGTCGGCGCCGACCCGGCGCTGAGCTACATCGCACGCGACCAGGTGGGCGTGAGCTGGTATCCCAAGCAGGCGCCGCAGGCGGTGACCGACAGCGGCCGCCGTACGCGCGTGCGGCCGGGCCCGACCAGCCTGACCGACGCCGTGGCGCACGCCGCCCCCGGCGATCGCCTGCAGCTGGATGCAGGGCGCTACCAGGTCGATGACATCCTCGACGTGGACCGGCCACTGACGCTGGAAGGCCCGCAACACGGGCGTGCGCGGATCCGCTTTTCGCAGCCGGCGCTGTTCCAGATCGCGCCTGGCGGCACACTCAGCCTGGCCCGGCTCGAGATCGATGGCCGCGCCGCGCCCGCACAGCCGGGCAACGCGGTGATCCGCACCAGCCCCGGCACCGCCGTGGCGCAGTACCAGCTCACGCTGCGCGACACCCACCTGCATCATCTGGACGCCCAGCCCGGCTTCGATGTGATCGCGCTCGGCAAGGGCAGCCTGGCCGACCACATCCTGCTGGACAGATTGCTGGTCGAAGACGTCTCCGGCCGGGTGCTGTCCGCACGCGCCGAGACCGACGACCGTGGCACCTACAATGTCGAACAGGTGACGGTGCAGCAGTCGCAGTTTCACCGCGTCGCCGGGCCGGTGCTGGACCTGTATCGCGGCGGCCGCGATGAAAGCACCTTCGGCCCGGTGCTGCAGCTGAGCGACTCGCACTTCACGCAGGTCGGCCGCGCTGCGGATGCGTCGCTGCGCCTGCACGGCGTGCAGCGCGTCGCGCTGCGCAACAACCGCTTCGTCGACAGCGCCGCGATCCTGGCGCAGCACACCACCGGCACGCCCCACCTGATCGCCAGCGGCAACCGGTTCGTCCGCACCCCGGCGTTGCATGCCGACGCAGCGGAGCCCCTGCTATGACCCGTTCCACCCGCCTGTTGCTGCTGGTCCTGGTCGGCGCCGGCAGCGCCCTGCCCTGTATCGCTGCGCCGTCACCGGCGGCCGAGCAAGCGGCGCAGCCGCAACCGCGCGCGACCGATGCCGCACCGGTGCTGGTCACCGCCCAGCAATGGCGCGCCATGGCCAGCGATGGCGCCAGGCTGCCGGTGTTCGCCCGCGAACAGGCACGCGCACAAGCCAGCGTGCGCGCAGCGATGCGGGCCGGGGTGGACGTGCCGGTGCCCAGGGACCCCGGCGGCGGCGCCAGCCACGAACAGCACAAACGCAACTACCAGGCCATCCAGGCAGCCGGCGCGCTGTACCGGCTCACCGGCGACCGCGCCTATGCCGACTATGCGCGCGACGTGTTGCTGGCCTACGCGCGCCTGTATCCCACGCTGGGCGCACACCCGGCCGGGCGCGGCCAGGTGCCGGGACGGCTGTTCTGGCAGTCCTTGAACGACTCGGTGTGGCTGGTCTACGCAAGCCAGGGCTACGACGCCATCCGCGACACGCTCAGCGCGCAGGACCGCGCCACCATCGACCGCGACGTGTTCGCGCGCATGGCGCACTTTTTGTGCGACGAAAGCGCAGACAACTTCGACAAGATCCACAACCACGCCACCTGGGCGGTGGCCGCCGTCGGCATGACCGGCTATGTGCTGCGCGACCAGGCGCTGGTGGACAAGGCGCTGCGTGGCAGCAAGCGCGATGGCAAGGCCGGCTTCCTGGCCCAGGTGGACCAGCTGTTCTCGCCGGACGGCTACTACGCCGAAGGCCCGTATTACCAACGCTATGCCCTGGCACCGTTCGTGCTGTTCGCCAACGCGATCGCGCGCAACCAGCCGCAGCAGCGCATCTTCCAGCGCCGCGACGGCGTGCTGCTCAAGGCCGTAAACAGCCTGGTGCAGAGCAGCTACGGCGGCTATTTCTTCCCGATCAACGACGCCATCCTCGACAAGGGCCTGGACACCGAGGAACTGGTGGCCGGCATCGGCATCGCCTACGCGCAGACCCACGACGCACAGCTGCTGTCCATCGCACAACGCCAGCGCCGCGTGCTGCTCACGCCCGAAGGCCTGGCCGTGGCCAGCGCGCTCGCGCAGGACCGCGCCCAACCGTTCGCCTTCGGCAGCGTGTTGCTGCGCGATGGCGCACAGGGCGACCAGGGCGCGCTGGCGATCCTGCGCAGCGGCGGCGACGACGGCCAGACGCTGGTGATGAAGAACACCTCGCAAGGCATGGGCCACGGCCATTTCGACAAGTTGAACTGGCTGTTCTACGACAACGGCCAGCGCGTGGTCACCGACTACGGCGCGGCGCGTTTCCTGAATGTGGAAGCCAAGGCCGGCGGCATCTATCTGCCGGAAAACAGCAGCTGGGCCAAGCAGACCATCGCGCACAACACGCTGGTGGTGAACGAGACCAGCCACTTCAATGGCGACTGGAAGGTGGGCGAGCAACACGCACCGACGCAGCTGCTGTTCGCCAGCAGTGCCGACACCCGGATCGCCTCGGCGCGCATGCAGCAGGCCTACGACGGGGTCAGCTTCACCCGCACCCAGGCGCTGCTGTCGCACCCGCAGCTGCGCCTGCCGGTGGTGGTCGACCTGCTGCGCGTCAGCGGCAGCGCGCCGGCGCGCTACGACCTGCCGCTGCACTTCAACGGGCAGATCATGCAGGTCGGCTTCACCGCAGAGCGCGCACTGACGCAACGCCCGGTGCTGGGCAAGGCCAACGGCTATCAGCATCTGTGGGTGGATGCCTCCAGCGATGCGAGCGCCGACACGCGCAGCCTGAGCTGGCTGCTCGCCGGCCGCTTCTACAGCTACCGCTTCGGCAGCAGCGCGCCTGCGCGTGCGCTGCTGGTGGAAAGCGGCGCCAACGATCCGGACTTCAACCTGCGCCGCGAACCGGCGCTGATCCAGCGTGTCGATGGGCAGGCGAACGTCAGCTTCTTCGGCGTGCTGGAACCGCATGGCGAATACAACGGCACCGCCGAATACGTGCATGGCGCCGACAGCCGCATCCGCGCCATCGAGCGCGTGCGCGGCGACGATGCCGAGGTGATCGTGCTCACCCTGGTCGGCGGCCAGCGCATCGCGCTGGCGGTGGCCGACGACGCCGATGCACAACGCGCCCACCAGGTGCAGGCCGGAGGCCAGCACTACCGCTGGCGCGGCGGTTACGCGCGCTTCGATCGCGCTGCAGGTGAAAAATGAGCACCGACTCCACCTCCACCACACCCACGCGCCCGGCGGGCAAACGCTCGGCGGTGCGCTGGCTGATCGTGGCGCTGATCGCGGTGGCCACGGTGATCAACTACATCGACCGCAACGCGCTGGCGGTGATGTGGCCGGCGATCTCGCGCGACATCGGCGCCACCAAGGAAGACTACGCGCTGTTGGTCACCATCTTCATGCTGTTCTATGCCGCCGGGCAGTTCGTGTTCGGGCGGCTGTTCGACATCATCGGCACCCGGCTCGGCTTTGCCTTGTCCATCGCGGTGTGGTCGCTCTCCATTGCGCTGCATGCCATCACCCACTCCATCATGGCGTTCTCGGTGGTGCGCGCGCTGCTGGGCATCAGCGAAGCCGGCGCCTGGCCGGGCGCGGTCAAGGCCAATGCGGAATGGTTTCCCGCCCGCGAGCGTGCGCTGGCGCAGGGCATCTTCAATGCCGGCGCCTCCATCGGCGCGATCGTCTCGGCGCCGCTGATCGCGCTGCTGTTCCTGTCCTTCGGCTGGAAGGGCACCTTCGTGCTGGTCGGCGTGCTGGGCATGCTCTGGTTGCTGCCGTGGCTGGTGATCTACCGTGCCGGGCCGGACCGGCATCCCTGGGTCGACGCGGCCGAGCGGGCGTTGATCCTGGATGCGCCCGAGGCCGGCAGCGCGCCGCCGCCGGCCTACCTGCCCACGCTGCGCCAGCTGATGTCGCACCGGCAAAGCTGGGGCATCGTGCTGGCGCGGTTCTTCCTGGATCCGATCTGGTGGCTGTTCGTGTCGTGGCTGCCGATCTACCTGGCCGAGACCTTCCACTTCGACATCAAGCAGATCGGTGCGTTCGCCTGGGTGCCGTTCGTCGGCGCGATGCTGGGCAGCCTGTGCGGCGGCTGGCTGTCCGGGCGCCTGATCGCGGCCGGCTGGAGCGTGGACCGCGCCCGCAAATGGACCATCACCCTGGGCGGGGCCATCATGGCGCCGGCGCTGCTGGGCGCCGTGCAGGCGGCCGACCCGCGCATGGCGGTGCTGACGATTGCCGCCGTGCTGTTCGGCTTCCAGATCGCCATCGGCAATATCCAGACCCTGCCCGGCGATCTGTTCGCCGGTAAATCGGTCGGCTCGCTGGCCGGCATCGGCGGCATGGCCGCGGTGGCCGGCACCCTGATCACCACCTGGCTGGTACCGGTGATGACCGCGACCTCGTACGCACCGATGTTCATCCTGGTCGCCGCGCTGGTGCCGGCCTCGCTGGCCGCGCTGTGGCTGGTCACCGGCCGCATCCACCGACTCGACGCACCGGGCACCTGACCGTGCCCGCTGCCTACTCCGCTTTCCCCACACCAACAGGACATACCCGCATGCATTTCCACGACAAGGTCGCCATCGTCACCGGCGGCGGCCGCGATATCGGCCGCGCCATCTCGCTCAAGCTGGCCGCTGCCGGCGCCAAGGTCTGCATCAACTACGCCAACGACGACGCCAGCGCGCGCGACACGCTGGCACAGCTGCAGGCCGCCGGCGGCCAGGGCATCCTGCACCGCGCCGACGTCACCGATGCCACCGCCGTGGCCGGCCTGCTGACCGCCACGCGCACCGCCTTCGGCCAGCACATCGATGTGCTGATCAACGTGGCCGGCGGCATGCTGGCGCGCAAGCCGCTGGCCGATATCGACGAGGCCTTCTTCCATCAGGTGATGGACCTCAACCTCAAATCGGTCTACCTGACCACCCAGGCGGTGGCGCCGCATATGCGCGAAGGCGGCGCGATCGTCAATTTCGCCTCGCTTGCCGGGCGCGATGGCGGGGGGCCGGGCGCGGCCATCTATGCCACCGCCAAGGCGGCGGTGATGACGTTCTCGCGCGCAATGGCCAAGGAACTGGGCCCGCGCGGCATCCGCGTCAACGCACTGTGCTGCGGCATGATCGCCACCCGCTTCCATGACGATTTCACCAAGCCGGAAGTACGCGCCTTCGTCGCCAATGCCACCCCGCTGCGGCGCGAAGGCCGCCCGGAGGAAGCCGCCGATGCGGCGTTGTACCTGGCATCGGATGCGGCCAGCTTCATCAACGGCGCCAACCTGGACGTCAACGGCGGCGTGTTCTTTTCCTGATCGACAAAGGAGTTCTGCGCATGGTCTGGCGATGGATGATGACTGCGACATTGAGTGTCGTGCTGGCAGGCCCGGCCACTGCGCACCCGGCACCCCGCTGGGTGCCGGCCTGGATCGCCTCGGCGACGCCGGACCGGCTCGACGGCGGCGCCGACACGCCGCTGCAATTTGCCGATGAAACGGTGCGCCAGGACATGCGCCTGGGCAGTGCGGCGGTGGCCCTGCGCGTGCGCATCAGCAACGAACTGGGCACCACCCCGCTGACGATCGGTGCGGGTACGGCGCGCCTGCTCGGCGGCGCCGGGGACACGCACCCGCTGCGCTTCGACGGACGCGCCAGCATCACCGTGCCGCCCGGCGGCGTATTGCTCAGCGACCCGGTGCCGCTGCGCGCACCGGCATTGGCCGAGGTGGCAGTCAGCCTGTATTTCCCCACGCCGGCGCGCCCGGCGGTACGCCGCACCGCGCTGCGGGTGGTCAAGGGCCAGGCCGAGGTGCCGGACAGCAAGGCGTTGGCATATCGCCAGAACGTCATCTCCGCCCTCTACGTGCAACCGCCGCATCCCCGCCAGACCGTGGTGGTGGCGCTGGGCGATTCGATCACCGAAGGCGCCACCGCCACGCGCGGCGCCAATGGCGACTGGCCGGCCCTGCTGGCCAGGCGGCTGGAGCAGCGTTGCCCCGGCAGCGTGGTGGTGCTCAACGCCGGCATCAGCGGCAACAAGCTGCTCGACGATGGCCGCAGCCCCAGCGCGCTGGCGCGGCTGGATCGCGACGTGCTGGCACTGCCCGGCGTGGACCAGGTGATCCTGTTCGAGGGCATCAACGACATCCGCCACAGCGGCCCGCCGGATGCGATTGCCGGCCGCACTGCTGCCGACATGGTGCTGGGCTATCGCCAGATCGTGACCCGGCTGCAGCATCACGGCATCGCCGTGATCGGAGCCACGCTGACCCCGTTCGGCAACTCGGACCGCTACGAGCCGGTGGCGGCGGCCACGCGCCAGACGCTCAACGGGTTCATCCGCGACGGGCAGGCATTCGATGCGGTGATCGACTTCGACGCCGCGTTGCGCGACCCCGCCAGGCCGGAGTGGCTGCCTGCCGCGCTGACCCGCGACTTCCTGCATCCCAACGATGCCGGTTACCAGCGCATGGCCGAATCAGTGGACCTGTCGTTGTTCTGCAAGGCCCGCTGAGGCGCCTTGCCACACGGTGACGCGCCTGCGCCAGGCGCGCTGCCACGGTGGCGGCACGGCCGCATGCACGCTTGCCTGCCTTCAGCCCCGGCGTTTTTTCAGGATGCTGATCTCCCCGGAGGTCTCCAGGATCGCCATGTCGATATCGGCATCGTCGCGGCAATCGGCCTTGCGTTTTGCCACCTCGAAATCGGCATAGCTGACGTTGTGGCGGACCAGTTCCTTCCAGTAGATCTGCCCGCCACGCGCCAGCAGCGCCGGGGTGCCCTGCACCCAGGTATCGATCCGCCGGCTGCGCGCGGTCGCCATGCCCACCAGCCAGTTCAACACCAGCAAGGTGGCCGCCAGGATCATGCCGCCCAGCAACGAGACGTCTTCGCCGATCAGCGAGTTCTGCACTGCGGTTCCCAGCAGCACGATCAGCAGCACGTCGAATGGCGTGGATTGGCCCAGCGCGCGTTTGCCGGTCAGGCGCGTCAACAGCAGGACCACGGTATAGACCGCAACTGCGCGCAGCACGAACTCCCACCACGGCATGCCCAGGTGCATCATTTCGTAGAAGCGCACGCGTGTTTCCACGTCCAGCATCGTGTGTCCTGACCGGTTTGATCGATGGCGCACGCTAGTGCGCAAACGGTGAAGGGGCCGTGCTGTCGCAGCGTTACCGTGGCGGACCACTCGGCACCCCTCGTGCACCGCAGCACGGCTTTTCGCTGGCGATCCGTTAGCGTCTGGCCTGGACACACGGGGATGGCGGGCATGGGGACTGGAATCACACGTCGCGGGTTGCTGCTGGGTGCCGCGTCGGCAGCGTTGTCGGCACAGCTGCCGGTAGGGTTTGCGTTGCCGCGGCGTGCGGCCGCGGCGCCGGCCTTTATCGATGCGTTGATTGCGCGCATGAGCGTGGAGGAAAAGGCCGGCCAGCTGACGCTGTCCGGTTCGGCGCAACAGACCGATGCGGCGGCGGCGGCCAATCCGGTCAACACCGTGCCCACCGCCGAGGGCCAGCTTGCCGCCGTACGTGCCGGGCGGGTGGGCGGCATCTTCAATGGCTCCAATGTGCTGTGGCACCGGCAACTGCAGCAGGCCGCGCTGCAGAGCCGGCTGAAGATTCCGCTGCTGTTCGCCGCCGATGTGATCCACGGGTTCACCACGGTGTTTCCGGTGCCGCTGGCCGAGGCCGCCAGCTTCGAGCCGGCGCTGGCACAACGCACCGCGCGCGCCGCCGCACTGGAAGCCAGCGCAGTCGGCATCGACTGGACGTTCGCACCGATGGTGGATATCGCACGCGATGCGCGCTGGGGGCGCGGCGTGGAAGGCAGTGGCGAAGACGTGCTGCTTGGCCGGCGGTTTGCGCAGGCGCGCGTGCGCGGCTTCCAGGGCGAAGGACTGGATCATGCCGATGCACTGGCCGCCTGCCCCAAGCATTTTGCCGCCTACGGCGCCGCCGAAGCGGGCCTGGACTACAACACCGTCGACATCTCCGAGCGCAGCCTGCGCGAGGTCTACTTCCCGCCGTTCCAGGCCGCGTTCGATGCCGGCGCAGTGACCACGATGGCGGCGTTCAGCGAGATCGCCGGCATCCCTGCCACGGCCAATCGCTGGTTGCTGAGCGAGGTGCTGCGCGGCGAGTGGGACTACCGCGGCCTGGTGGTGTCCGACTACACCGGCGATCTGGAGCTGATCGGGCACGGGATCGCCAGCGATGCGCGCGAGGCAGCCAAGCTGGCGTTCCTGGCCGGTGTGGACATCAGCATGCAGAGCGGGCTGTACCTGCAGCATCTGCCGGCGCTGGTGGCCGCCGGCGAGGTGACCATGGTGCAACTGGATGCATCGGTACGCCGCGTGCTGCAGTTCAAGGCCGCGCTTGGATTGTTCGACGATCCGTTCCTGCGCATCGTGCCGGCACGCGCACAGGCACGGCAGCGGCGCCCCGAAACACTGGCGCTGGCACGCGAGGCGGCACGCAAATCCATCGTGCTGCTCAAGAACGATGGCGAGCTGCTGCCGCTCAAGACGCAAGGGCAACGCATCGCGCTGATCGGGCCGATGGCACGCAACTGGACCGACACCGCCGGCCCATGGAGCCTGTTCGGCGGCGACGACAGCGGCAACGACCTGGCCACCGCACTGCGCGCGCGGCTGCGCGACCCGGGCAGCTTGCAGGTGGTGCAAGGCTGCGACTTCGAACATGGCCTGCCCGGTGGCGTGCAGGCAGCCGTCACCGCAGCGGCATCCGCCGATGTGGCGGTGCTGGCAATCGGCGAGCCGATGCGCTACTCCGGCGAAGCGCAGTCGCGCAGCGAGATCGTCATCCCCTCCGGGCAGCAAGCGCTGCTGGCGGCGGTGGCGGCCACCGGCACGCCGGTGGTGGTGGTGCTCAGCAACGGCCGTGCGCTGGTGATCGATGGCCCGGTACTCAAGGCGCCGGCGATCCTGGTCGGCTGGTTCCTGGGCTCGGCATCGGGCGCCGCGCTGGCCGACATCCTGTTCGGCGAGCACGGTCCGTCCGGGCGCTTGCCGGTGAGTTTTCCGCATGCATCCGGGCAGCTGCCCTACAGCTATGCGCACAAGCCAAGCGGCCGTGCCGACCCGCGCCCGGATGCCTTGCAACCGTTCAAGACCCGCTACCGCACCGCGCCCAATGCCGCGTTGTTTCCGTTCGGGCATGGCCTGACCTATGGCCGCATCGAATACGGCGAGCTGCGCCTGAGCGATGCACGGCTGGCGGCGACCGGCAGCCTGCGCATCAGCGCGCGCATCCACAACCGCGGCACCCGCGATGCCGAGGAAGTGGCGCAGCTCTACATCCGCGACCGCAGCGCCAGCGTCACCCGCCCGGTGCGCGAACTGAAGGACTTCCGCAAGCTGGCGGTGCCGGCAGGCGGCAGCGTCGCGGTGGAGTTCGTGCTGCGCCGTGAGGACCTGCTGTTTATCGGCCAGGCATTGCAGCCGACGGTAGAGCCTGGCGTATTCGATCTCTGGGTGGCGCCCTCGTCGGAGGCCGAGGGCGTGTCTGCAAGTTTTGAATTGATGGGCTGAGCGCCAGCGGCAATCGGAATGGCTCAGCTCAGGGGATGGATACGGGGCGTGTCTCGCTCACGCAGAGGGCATCGTGCCCAGGTTGGCTCGGGAACATATCCCCATTGCGCTGACGCTCACGCTCTCGGTCGCCTTGAGAGGGGGCTGGGTCTTGAGAGATTGGACGGTGCGTGTGCCCCGGTTTACAGCGGACGATCTGCGGGTTTGCTGCGGGGTCCTTGCCCGCCCACCATCGCAGGACACGCCGCAAGTACGTCCTTGTAGGCTCTTACGCGGCATCCATGCCGCGTAAGGTCCCGCGACGGTGGGTGGGCAAGGACCCGTCGGGATGGTCGGTGTGCATGGTCAGGAGCAGTGATGCCGTGCCCTGCGATGTGATGAGACGCAGTGCGATCTGATCGGCGTTCTTCGACGCGAGCAACTCGCTGCCATGCCGACATCGATTCACTCGTCATCGAAGGCATGTCTAGCCAACATGCTGACGCCATCGCTACAACCTTCGAAAGCTTTGTTAGCCGATCGTATTTCCGCGCAACACCTCTGCCAGGAACGGCGCAGTGCGGCTGCCACGCTGCCGCGCAACCGCCTCCGGCGCACCGGCCACCACGACGGCGCCACCCGCACCGCCCGCGCCCGGCCCCATGTCCAGCACCCAATCGCTGCTGGCGGCCACGCGCATGTCGTGTTCGACCACGATGACCGTATTGCCGGCTTCCACCAGGCCTTGCAGCTGCCGCATCAAGGTATCCACGTCTGCCGGATGCAGGCCGGTGGTCGGCTCGTCCAGCACGTACACGGTGTCGCGTCGCTGCGCGCGTTGCAGTTCGGTCGCCAGCTTGATGCGCTGCGCCTCGCCACCGGACAGTTCGGTCGCCGGCTGGCCAAGCCGCAGATAGCCCAGCCCCACTTCGCGCAACACCTGCAGCGGGCGCAGCACGCTGGCATCGTCGGCAAAGAACGTGGCGGCCTGGTCCACCGTCATCTCCAGCACCTGCGCAATGGTGTGGCCACGCAGCGCGATCTCCAGGGTCCTGGCGTTGTAGCGCGCGCCGTGGCAGGTGGGGCATGGCGCGTAGACGCTGGGCATGAACAGCAATTCCACGTGCACCGAGCCCTCGCCCTCGCAGGTGGCGCAGCGGCCCTTGGCGACATTGAACGAAAACTGCCCCGGGTCGTAACGGCGGCGGCGTGCGGCCGGTGTGGCCGCAAACAACTTGCGCACCGGGTCGAACAGGCCGGTGTAGGTGGCCAGATTGGAGCGTGGCGTGCGGCCGATCGGCTTTTGATCCACACGCACCAGGCGCCGCACCTGGTCGAGCCCGCCGACGATCGCGCCGCCCAGCGGCACCTGCGTGCCGCGCTCCAGCGGATCCAGCGCTTCGTCGTCCTCTGCCTGCGCCTGTCCAAGATGGGCGCCGAGCAATTCCACCAACGCCTGGCTCACCAGCGACGACTTGCCCGAGCCGGACACGCCGGTCACGGTGGTGAACACACCCAGCGGCAGGTCCACATCCAGGTCGCGCACATTGTTGCGGGTGATGCCGCGCAGCTGCAGCCAACCGGTGGCCGCACGCGCGTGGCTGTGCACCTGTGGCGGGGTGCCGAACAGGTAGCGGCGCGTGGACGAGGCTTCCACCTGCTCCAGTCCCGCCGGCGGCCCGCTGTACAGCACCTGCCCGCCGTGCACGCCGGCCGCCGGGCCGACATCGACGATCCAGTCGGCGTGGTGGATCACATCCACCTCGTGTTCGACCACGAATACCGAATTGCCCGCGGCCTTGAGCTGATCCAGCGCGCCCAGCAAGGCCTGCGCATCGGCCGGGTGCAGGCCGGCCGATGGCTCGTCCATCACATACACCACGCCAAACAGCTGCGAGCGGATCTGCGTGGCCAGCCGCAGCCGTTGCAGCTCGCCCGGCGACAGCGTCGGTGTGCTGCGCTCCAGGCTGAGATAACCCAGGCCCAGCGCCTGCACCACGGCGATCCGCGCGCGCAGGTCGGCGGCGATGCGTTGCGCGGCGATCGCCTGCTCGGGATGCGTGTCGGCCTGCCTGCGCTTGCCGTTGCGCTTGCGCTGGCCATCGGCAGCGTCGGCAGCCGGGCGCAGCAAGTCGGCCACCTCGTCCAGCGGCCGCCGCGACAGCTCGCCGATGTCCAGGCCCGCAAACGTCACCGACAGCGCTTCGCGCCGCAGCCGCTTGCCGTCGCACTGCGGGCACTGCGTGCTGATCAGGTACTGCGCCGCGCGCTTTTTCATCTGCGCACTCTGCGTGGTGGCAAAGGTGTGCAGCACATAGCGCCGCGCACTGGTGAAGGTGCCCATGTAGCTGGGCTCCTCCTTGCGGCGCAGCGCGCGCTTGACCTCGTCCAGGCTGTAGCCGGCATACACCGGCACCACCGGTTGCTCGTCGGTGTAGAGGATCCAGTCGCGGGTCTTCTTCGGCAGCGTGTGCCACGGCAGGTCCACGTCGTGGCCGAGCGTGGTGAGGATGTCGCGCAGGTTCTGGCCATGCCAGGCACCGGGCCAGGCGGCGACCGCGCGATCGCGGATGCTCAGCGTGGGATCCAGCACCATGGTCGCTTCGGTCGCATCGTAGATGCGCCCCAGGCCGTGGCAGGTCGGGCAGGCACCGGCGGGGGTATTGGGCGAAAAGCCGTCGGCATAGATGATGTCCTGCCCCGGCGGATAGCTGCCCGCACGCGAATACAGCATGCGCAGGGAATTGGAGATGGTGGTGACGCTGCCCACAGACGAGCGCGCACTCGGCGCGCCGCGCGCCTGCTGCAAGGCCACCGCCGGCGGCAGGCCCTCGATGGAATCCACCTCCGGCACGCCGACCTGGTCGATCAGGCGCCGCGCATATGGCGAGATCGAATCCAGGTAGCGCCGCTGCGCTTCGGCGAACACGGTACCGAACGCCAGCGACGACTTGCCCGAGCCGGACACACCGGTGAACACCACCAGCGCATCGCGCGGGATGTCCACGTCCACGTTCTTGAGGTTGTGCTCGCGCGCACCGCGCACGCGCACCAGGCCGGAGGATGACGAGATTGCGTTGGACATGACCACCAGACCGACATTCGACAACGCACTAGCCTAGCGCGGGACGCATGCAGCCGATGTCAGGGGCAACGGCCAGTGCTGCGGCGCCTGGCGCTGATCGCCTTGAAATGCGTCAATCGAGGCCCTGCAGCAAACGCGCAGCGTCGAGGGCGCGGCGCCCTCACCGCTTGCAGGACACGCCGTGAACCCTTCCCTGGGGGGCTCGGTGGCGGCATCCATGCCGCCACACGGTCCCGCAACCGGCGAGGACACCGCAACAGGAAGTTAGTCGGCTATTTTATTGAAAGCGTTTCGCTCGGCTTGCGCGGGGAACTAGTCGGACGCACCTGATTCGAACAACGCACGCCACGCCCTGCTTGTAACTGCGCATACCGACCATCTCGACTGGCCCTTGCCCGCTCACCGTCGCGGGACCTTGAGCGGCATGGATACCGCGCCAGAGCCTACATGGACGTACTTGCGGCGTGTCCTGCGATGGTGGGCGGGCAAGGGCCCTGCAGCCAACGCGCAGCGTCGAGTGCGCGGCGCCCTCACCGCACCAGACAGTTGGTCGACGCTCGTTCGGAAAGCTGTTTTTCGTGCGGCGTGCATCAGACGTGCAACCGATTCATGATCGAACGAGGCGCATCCAGCACTGCTCTTCCATGCGCACCGACTATCCCGACTGGTCCTTGCCCGCTCACCGTCGCGGGACCCTGAGCGGCATGGATGCCGCGCCGGAGCCTACATGGACGTACTTGCGGCGTGTCCCGCGATGGTGGGCGGGCAAGGGCCCTGCAGCCAGGCCGCAGCCCTATCACCCAACAACCACGCATTCATTCAAGCTACCTACGCGGCATGGATCCCGCGTAAGCGCCTACAGAGACGTGTTCCGCAATAGCTGGCGGGCAAGGGCCCTGCTGCCAGGTCGCAGATCAGCTGCGTAAAACGCGATCAGCCCAGCGCGTGCGCCGGCACCGGCACCGGCTGCTCGCCGGTCTCGGCCAAGGCCTGCATGCGTGTCACCACGCCAGTGAACAACCGCGCGGTGGCGGCATCGCGCGTGCGGAAGATCGCTTCCAGCTCGCCGTAATACCACAGCGTGCCGGCGCGCCCGGCGGTGAACACGTTGAAGATGTCCTGGCCCACGGCCGGGTTTTCCAGGTCCTGCACGATGGTGCGCGCGTTATAGAGCTTGTCGCAGCCGGACACCAGCAAGGCGCGCTCGGGCGTGTTGCGCAGGTGGTCCAGATAGGCCAGCTTGCGTTCGCGCCAGTCGCGTTTGCGCGCGCTGTCGGTGTTGTCCACCTCGGCCTTGTCTTCGGCGGTGGCATCGGTACATGCCATCACGATGTCGGCCACCGCGTCGCCGAACTGCGCGCGGATCGAGGCCTCATGGCCGCCGCCGCAATCTTCCACCACATCGTGCAGCAGCCCGGCAATGGCCTGTTCTTCGTCGCCGCCGCATTCCAGCACCAGCGTGGACACCCCCAGCAAGTGGCTCAGATACGGAATCTGCGTGCCCTTGCGGACCTGCCCGGCATGGGCGATGCGCGCGTAATCCACGGCCAGGGCGTAACGTTCGGTAAGAGCGGTCATGGGGCGTCCGATGCGAGCGAGGAGGCATTATCGCCGAGCGCGGTGACGCGCCGGGTGAGGATCGCGCGAGGATGCGTGTGCAGACTCAATGACGCGGCGTTGCGGCCGATACCGCTACGCTCACCCCACGCCGCACGATTGCCCAGCCATGCCCACGCTTCCCGTTTGCAACGCCTGCCGCGACGGCCAGGACTTTCCCACCGCCATCACCATGGCGTTCCAGCCGATCGTGGACGTGTCCACCCGCAGCATCTACGCCGGCGAAGCGCTGGTGCGCGGGGTCAATGGCGAATCGGCCGGCAGCATCCTGGCCGCCGTGGATGAGCGCAACCGCTACGCCTTCGACCAGGCGTGCCGCATCAAGGCGATTGAATGTGCCGCGCAGATCCCGCTGCCGGCCTTGCTGTCGATCAACTTCATGCCCAATGCGGTCTACAACCCCGAACACTGCCTGCGCGCCACGCTCTCGGCCACCGCACAGTACGGCTGGCCACTGGACGCCATCATCTTCGAGGTCAGCGAACAGGAACACCTGGCCGAGCCGGCGCATCTGCTCGACATCATGCGCACCTACCAGGCACGCGGCCTGAAGACTGCCATCGACGACTTCGGCGCCGGCTATTCCGGCCTCGGCCTGCTGGCCGACTTCCAGCCGGACCTGCTCAAGCTGGACATCGCCCTGGTGCGCGGCATCGACGCCGACCGCAGCCGCCAGGCCATCGTCCGCCACACCACCCGCATGTGCGAAGAACTCGGGATCGCCGTCATCGCCGAAGGCATCGAACACCCGGACGAATGCCGCGCCCTGCGCGACATGGGCATCCACCTGCAGCAAGGCTACCTGTTCGCCCGCCCGCAGATCGGCGAACTGCCACAGGTGCATTGGCCAGACTAGGCATCAGGCGCGCCACCACGCCAGCGTGTAGCTCCGCTGCGGCCCCGGCAGCTGCCGGCGCACGCAGTGTGACGATGCGTGGAGCCAACGACCTCAGATCGCGCGTACCGAGTGGTAACAGCCTGATGGCCTGGGAACGGAAGAGTCGAGCCGCCACAACCACTCGCTCTTCCGATTCCCGATTCCCGATTCCCTATTCCCCAGCGCTGGCCAGCTCGGAAGCCGGCACCGGGTTGGCCTGATGTGCCAGGTATTGATGGATCTGCGCGACCACCGCCGCGCCCTCGCCCACCGCCGCGGCCACCCGCTTGACCGAACCGGCCCGCACATCGCCGATGGCGAACACGCCGGGGCGGTTGGTTTCCAGCGGCAGGCAGGCCGGCACGCCATCCCCACGCGCGTTGCCGGTGACGACGAAACCGCGCTTGTCCATCTCGACGCATTGCTGCAGCCAACCGGTGTTGGGGTCGGCGCCGACGAACAGGAACAGATGCCGCAACTCCACCCGCGTGGTCTGCCCGTCGGCGCGCGTGCGCAACACCGCCGCCTGCAGGCCGCGCTCCGGATCGCCCTCCAGCGCGGACACTTCGGTGCCGGCATGCAGCTGCACGTTCGGCAGCACGGCGATGCGGTCGATCAGATATTGCGACATCGACGATTCCAGCCCTTCGCCGCGAATGATCAGGTGCAGTTCCTTCACCCGCGGTGCCAGGAACGCCACCGCCTGGCCGGCGGAATTGCCGCCGCCCACCAGCGCCACCACCCCGCCCTCGCACAGCCGTGCTTCCACCGGCGAGGCCCAGTACGACACGCCATGGCCTTCGAAACGCTCCAGCCCGTCGATCTCCGGACGCCGGTAACGCGCGCCCGAGGCGATCACCACGGTGCTGGCCAGCAGCTGTTTGCCGTCGGCCAGATCCAGCTTCAGCGCGCCGTCGTCGCGCCCGCATTCCAGCGTGCCGGCCTCGATCGGAATCGCCAGCTCGGCGCCGAATTTCAACGCCTGGTTGTAGGCGCGCCCGGCCAGCGCCTGGCCGGAAATGCCGGTCGGAAAGCCCAGGTAGTTCTCGATCCGTGCCGAGGCGCCGGCCTGCCCGCCGATGGCGCGCTGGTCCAGCACCAGCACCGACAGGCCTTCGGACGCGGCGTACACCGCCGTCGCCAGGCCGGCCGGGCCGGCGCCGACAATCGCCACGTCGTAGCGCTTGTCCGGGTCGATATCCGGGGTCATGCCCAGGCAAAGCGCCGCTTCGGCATCGCTGGGCTGGCGCAGCACCCGCCCGCTGGGGCACACCATCACCGGCAACTCCTGCTCCTGGATGCCGAAGCGCTGCACCAACGCGCGGCCTTCCTCGTCGGAGGCATCGATCACCGTGTTCGGGTAACCGTTGCGGGTCAGAAAGCCCTGCAACCGGGTCAGGTGCGGATCGTCCGGCTCGCCGATCAGCACCGAGCCGGAGGCATCGCCTTCGATCAGGCCGACCCGGCGCAGGATCAACGCACGCATCACCACCTCGCCCACTTCGGCCGAGCTGATCATCAGCGCGCGCAGATGCGCAGTATCGAACGGCAGCGCCAGGCAGCCCTGCGGCCCGGCACGTCCGCCGGCCAGCGACGCGCGCCCGGCGAGTTGACTCACCTCACCGGTGAACTGCCCGGGCGTGTGCGAGGTGACCGGCTTTTCGTTGCCCAGCCCGTCGCGCCGGACCACTTCGATGGCGCCTTCCAGCACCACCCACACCGGCGCGTGCGCATCGCCCACGTCGAAGACGATCTCGCCGGCAGCGAAACGCTGCGCCGGCCCGCTGGCAAAACGCCGCGTGATCGCCAATTGGCCCGAGTCCAGCTCGGGAAACATCTGATGGTGGCGGGTATCGGCCAGGGACATGGAGGGGCGACGCTGAGGGGGGGAGTGCATGCAAGCATGGCCAGCCGTGAGGGCGATGGCAATCACCCGAATGGGCCATGCCGGGCGCGACAGAGCGCGCATGCACGACCAGCACGGGTGGGTACGTCAGTGCGGTGTTCGCGCAGGCACAACGCATCACGCAGGTATCAGCGCATCGCACGCCCACCGGCAGCGATCGGCACGACCAGCCTCAACCGTGCGCGCAGAACGTAACTGACGCAGCCGCTGCGCTGGCCGCCAAGCGAACACGGCCCTGGAGCCGCTGCCGGTACGCCGCGCTCGAACGCTTCGATTGCTCCGGTTACCTGTCGCTACTGTCGCTACTGTTGCTGCTGTTGCTCGGGTTGCTCTGGTTACTCCGCTTGCTCCGCAGCACGCCGACAAACGTGCACCACGCCTTCTCAGCCACGCGCTGGTTGCACCTGCTCCCAGTGCGGCCCGTGCTGGCCGGCGGCCATGCGCTCGGCCGGACGCACGCGAAACACCACGCTGATGCGCTCACCCACCGCACGTGCGGTCTTGGCAATGCCGTGCTCGTGGCTCAGTTGCGAGGCATGGCTCATCGCCAGCAGGCTGCCGGGTGCCAGCTCCACACCGATCGCACGCGTGTTGCCGTCCTTTGCGCGCAGCTGCATCCGCCGCGTCGCGCCCAGTGACACCAGTGCAATCGGATGCGGCGCCTGCAGCGTCTGCAGCTTGTCGTGATGCATCGCCACGCTGTCGCGGCCGTCGCGATAAAGATTCAGGCCCACCGCGTTGTACGGGGCAGGCAACACGGCCTGCACCGCAGCGAGCAGCGCCTGCAGCGGCAGCCCGGGCGGCAGCGGCGCATCCAGCCGATACGAGGCCAGCAGGCGCGGCACCTCCACCACACGGTCATACATCTCGCGGCGCTGGCTGCGCCAGTCGGTCGCCTGGCGTAGCGCGGCAAAGCACTGCTGCGCCACGGCAGGTGCCAGCAGCTGCGGCCAATAGCGCACGCCGCCTTGCGCATCGTGCAGCAGCTGCACCGGCGCGGTGGGAGCATCGAACAGATCCATCAGGATCATATGCGGGCGGTTTGCGCGATTTCAGCAGCCGGGCGTTGCGCTTGCCTGCGGCCGAAGCAGTGCAGGTGCACGCTGTCTCGCATCTGCTGCAAGGAGCTGCTGCGTGCAGGAAGACGACCGAGCTACGCACCCGCAGCCTCCTGCGCGCAAGGCTGGCAGCCCGTGGCGGTCCGCGCGTCCATCGCCCACCGCGGCCCGCGCACGGGTTAGCGAGCTCAACGATGCAGCCATGGATGCCATGCGATCAGGCCCGACAGCTGTGCTACGGTCCGGCGCTGCATCCGCCTGGAACCGTTCGCATGCAGCATCGCTCAATCGCCTTCTCTCCCCTGCGTTGGCTGGCGTTGCTTGCCGCCTGCGTCAGCTTCGCCGGCAACGCGGCGCCACGCGCGGACGACGCGGGTTTCAGCGCGGTGGATCCGTTCATCGGCACCGGTGGCGAAGGCCACACCTATCCCGGCGCCACGCTGCCGTTCGGCATGGTGCAGCTGAGCCCGGACACGCAGATCAAGCCGCGCAAGGAGGCCTATGGCTGGGCCGCCGGTTACCGGCATGGCGACAGCACGATTGTCGGCTTCTCGCACACGCACTTTTCCGGCTCCGGGCATTCGGACCTGGGCGATATCCTGCTGATGCCGCAAACCGGCCAGGTCAAGCTCGAACGCGGCGATGCCGCCACACCGGGCAGCGGCTATACCGCGCAGTTCGACCACGCCAGCGAGCAGGCGCAGCCCGGCTACTACGCGGTGACCTTGAAAGACCGCAACATCCGCGCCGAACTCACCGCCAGTGCGCGCGTGGGTGTGCATCGCTATCAGTTCCCCAAGGGCGTACCGGCGCATGTGCTGGTGGACCTGCGCACCAGCCTGTACGACTACCCCGGCAAGGTGCAGTGGTCGCGGCTGCGCGTGCGCAGCGACGGCACCGTCACCGGCTTTCGTGAAACCCGCGGCTGGGCACCCGGCCGCCAGCTGTACTTCGCCATGCGCTTTTCGCGCCCGCTCACCGCCACGCAGTTGCACGACACCGAGCAGGACATCCCGTACAAGGGCTTTCCGCCGCCAGGCGAGAAGAACCCCGCGCAGCGCGCACAGATCGAAGGCCGGCAACTGGTCGGCGTGTTCGATGTCGCCAACGATGGCACGCCGCTGGTGGTCAAGGTTGCGCTGTCGCCGGTCAGCGAAGCCGGTGCCATTGCCAATCTCGATGCGGAGGTGCCCGGCTTCGATTTCGACCGCGTGCGCGCCGAGGCACGCGCGCAATGGACGCAGGCACTGTCGGCGATCGACGCGCAAGGCACGCCGCAACAACGCACCCAGCTCTACACCGCGCTGTATCACACCCTGCTCGGCCCCACCCTGTTCATGGACAGCGACGGCCAGTACCGCGGGCCGGACAATGCCGTGCATCAGGCGCGTGGCTGGACCAACTACTCCACCTTCTCGCTGTGGGACACCTACCGCGCGCTGCATCCGCTGCTCACCCTGGTGCAGCCGCCGCAACGCAGCAGCGACATGGTCAATTCCCTGCTCGCCTCGCGCCGTGAGAGCGCCTACGGCATCCTGCCGGTCTGGGCGTTCCACGGCCTGGAAACCTGGTGCATGATCGGCTACCACGCCGTGCCGGTGATCGCCGACGCCTACATGAAGGGCATCGGCGGCTTCGATGCCAACGAAGCCTTGGACGCCATGGTCGCCAGCGCCAACTACGGCCCTTACGACGGCATCGCGCAGTACCGCGAACTGGGCTATGTGCCCATCGACGAAGAAGGCGAAGCCGCCTCCAAGACGCTGGAATACGCCTTCGACGACTGGACCATCGCGCGCATGGCCGACAAGCTCGGCAAGCCCGCCATCGCCGCCGAATTCAGCAAGCGCGCCGGCAACTGGAAGCACGCCTTCGACCCGGCCACCGGCTACATGCGCGCGCGCACCCGTGCCGGCGACTTCCGCGCGCCGTTCGACCCCTCGGCCAGCGGCTACGGCAGCGACTACACCGAAGGCAATGCCTGGCAATACTCCTGGTATGTGCCGCAGGACGTCGCGGGGCTTGCAGCCGCGCATGGCGGCGACGACCAACTGCTCGCGCGCCTGGATGCGGTGTTCGATGCCAAGGTCGACCCCAAGGTGTTCGCGCATATGGAAGACATCACCGGCCTGATCGGCTGGTATGCGCACGGCAACGAACCCAGCCACCATGTCGCCTATCTGTACGCCTACGCCGGCCAGCCCTGGCGCACCCAGGCGCGGCTGACCCAGATCATGGACACCCAGTATCACGCCGGCCCAGAGGGCCTGGCCGGCAACGACGACCTCGGCCAGATGTCGGCCTGGTACGTGTTCACCACGCTGGGCTTCTATCCGGTGGCACCGGGCAGCAACCAGTACATCATCGGCCGCCCGTTCCTGCCGCGCGCCACGCTCAAGCTGCCCAATGGCAAGCGCTTCAGCGTGATCGCCGATGGCCTGAGCAAGGCGCGCAGCTACGTCGGCAGCGCCACCCTCAACGGCCAGCCGCTGACCCGCGCCTACCTCACGCATGAAGAAATTCAGGCCGGCGGCGAACTGCGCTTCCGCATGCAGGCCACGCCGACCACGCAATGGGCCACCGATCCGGCGCAGCGGCCGTATTCGATGTCGACGCAGACGCGCTGAGTCAGTAGTGGATGCCCATGCGTAGCCCGCAGGCATCGCGCTCCACCACCGCCGGCAGGCTGCCGGCGGTACCTGCGGCAATGCGCTGCGCGCTCCAGCAGGCCACCAGGGCATCCAGCACATCGTCCGGCTTGGCCAGCGCACGCGGCACGCGCTCCAGCAACGCGGCCACCTGCCTGGCGCCATAGCACTGGCCCAGCAAGGCGGCGCGCTGTTGGTGGCCCGCGCTGCTCTTCTTGCCCGCCGCCAGGCCGTGCCCGCCGGCGAGCACGGCGAACGACACTTCCGGGTGCACCTCGAACACGCGCTCCGCCCATGCCGGATCGGCGCGCACCGCATCGTCCCAGGCGCGAATCTTCGACAGCAGCGCAAACGACTGCACGCCAAAGCCACGCTGGCCGTCGTGATCCAGCACCCGATGCAACGCAGACGCTTCCACCTGCGTGGGTGCATGCAGCATGCCGCGCAAGGGCGCGGCATGCTGCATGCGCGGCGCCCACCCACAAAGCGCCGCGCCTGCACATCCGTAGCGCGGGGCGCGTGCTCGCTCAGACCGATCGGAATGTCCACGCCCAGCACGGCGACGTCCCCAAATGCGCTCGCCACCGCAGCCACCGTGGGGTAGCCAGCAAACTGCAATCCATCGCCGGCCTGCCACACCGCCAGCCAGCCGCTGCCGGCGCCATCGATCCCTACACACTGCATTGCGGTCCTCCCGGTCGTGGCCTGCGTGTACGGCGCAGCAGCACCGCACGCGCTCCATCTGCGTGGCGCGTTCACATCATGCACAACATTCGTTCACCCGCACGCATCGCCGTGGTTTCCAGACTGCTCCGCATCGGCCGCAGCACGCTGCGGCCTTGTCGTCCCCCAATGCAGGAGCCAGTGCATGTCCAACACCAAGAACCAGTACGAAATGCAGAACCCGCTTACCCAGTTTCCGCAGCCCAAGTTCCCCGAGCAGACCCAGGAAGCGCCAGGCACCATCCACGCATTGCAGCCCAAGGCCGACCACGGCGAGCAGAGCTACCAGGGCTTCGGCCGCCTGAAGGGCCGCAAGGCGCTGATCACCGGCGCCGACTCCGGCATCGGCCGCGCCACCGCGATCGCCTACGCACGCGAAGGCGCCGACATCGTGCTGAATTACCTGCCGGAAGAAGAGCAGGACGCCGCGGAAGTGGTGAAGTTGATCCAGGCCGAAGGCCGCAAGGCCATCAGCATCCCCGGCGACCTCAAAGACGAAGCCTTCTGCAATGAATTGGTCGCACGCGCGGTCAAGGAACTCGGCGGGCTCGACCTGCTGGTCAACATCGCCGGCAAGCAGACCGCGATGAAGGACATCGCCGACATCACCACCGAGCAGTTCGACGCCACCTACAAGACCAACGTGTACGCGATGTTCTGGCTGTGCAAGGCGGCCATCCCGCACCTGCCGCCGGGCGCATCCATCATCAACACCGGCTCGATCCAGTCCTACCAGCCCTCGCCGACGCTGCTGGACTATGCCTCCACCAAGGCCGCCATCGTCAACTTCACCAAGGGCTTGGCTCAGCAGGTCGCCGAGAAGGGCATCCGCGTCAACGCCGTCGCCCCCGGCCCGGTGTGGACCCCGCTGCAACCCAGTGGTGGCCAGCCGCCGGAAAAGATTCCCGAGTTCGGCTCGGAAACTCCGCTCAAGCGTGCCGGCCAGCCGGTGGAGATGGCGCCGCTGTATGTGATCCTGGCCTCGCAGGAATCCAGCTATGTGACGGGCGAAGTATTCGGTGCCACCGGCGGCTTGCTGCTGTCCTGAGTTAGCTTAAAGCGCACTCCAACGTCACGCCACCAGAACCCCGCCGATCGCTGCATGCGCAGCGGTCGGCGGGGTTTTCTTCGATGGCGCTTTTGGTAGTGGCGGCAGTCTCGAATGCTGATGCATCAGCAAGACCGAACCGCAAAGTAGTTCAACCAGCTACGCAAAGACGGCTTCGATCATGCGAAGTCCCCCCTTCTCCCACCGGGAGAAGGTGCCCGAAGGGCGGATGAGGGTACGCAACCCCACCAATGCTCCGCCCACGGCCCGCGCTTACTGCATCACCACCGTCTGGATCGCATGCGCCGGAATCTCCAATTCACTCGATGCCTCGCCCACGTACAGGTTGTAACGGATCGCCACATCGCTGGCATTCATCACCACCGTGGCCAGGCTGCCATCGGTGTTGAGAAAGGACGTCGTTGCCAGATTGCTGCGGCTGCTGGCTGCACTCACCCGACGCGCACCGGGGCGGATGAACTTAGAAAAATGGCCGATATACCAATAGCTCGGCGTGTAGATCACCTCGCCGGTGCGCGTGTCGGCATGCACCGGCGCAAAGCAGTAATTGCCCACATGATTGGGACCGCCGTTCTGGTCGAGCAGGATGTTCCAGTCGGTCCAACCCACTGCGCCGTGATTGAGATCGTTGATGATCGCGGTGCCATAGCGCTCGCCGTTCGGCCAGTACTGCAGCTTTGCCGGGTCGAACTTCTCCACCGCCGCTTCGGTCAGCAATAGCGGCTTGTCCGGATACGCCTGCGCCACAGCCGCCACGTTCTCCACCATCGGCGCGAACCCGGCCCAGGTCTCGTACCAGTGGAAGCCCATGCCCCACGCGTACTTGGCCGCTTCCGGGTCGTCGAAGATCACATGCGCGCGGTGCACCATCATGTCGCGGTTGTGGTCCCATACGATGATCTTGCGGTCGCCATAGCCGGCGCTGGCCATGGTCGGCCCCAGGTGATTTTTCAGAAAGTCGCGCTCTTCTTCGGCCGAAAACAGCATCGACTCCCAGGTCTGCACCGCCATTGGCTCGTTCTGCAGGCTGATGCCCCAGATCGGGATGCCGGCCTTTTCGTAGGCCGCGATAAACCGCGTGTAGTAGCTGGCCCAGGCCTGCGCATACTCCGGCAGCAATTTGCCGCCCTTGAGCATGTTGTTGCTGTCCTTCATGAAGGCTGGCGCGCTCCACGGGCTGGCAAATGTCGTCAACGTGCCGCCGGCCGCCGCGATGGCCTGGCGCAGCATCGGAATGCGGTATTTGGCATCGTGCTTGACCGAAAAGCTCTTCAGCGCCGCATCGCCTTCCTTGATGTAGGTGTAGCTGCCGCTGCTGAAATCCGAGCTGTGGATGGTGGTGCGCGCCAACGTATAGCCGATGCCTTTTTGCGGGTCGTAGTACGCGGTGAGCAGCGCACGTTGCGCAGGCTTGGGCAGCCTGGCAAAGGTCTCCGCACTGGCATCGGTGATCGCCCCACCGATGCCCAGCAGCTCCTGGAAGCGGCGCTGCGGATTGACGAAGATGGAGTTCTCTGTCTCGGTCAACGCATGCCCGGCCCTGGGCGCATCGGCAGTGCTGACACGCATCTGCTGCGTTGCGCCCTGGGCAGAGGTGTAAACGCGTAGTGCACCGGCGGCGGCTGGCGGAGTAGCAGCCTCCGCAACCGCAGCTTTTACCGCCTTCGATGCGGGTGTGGATGCAGACGGTGCCGTCGATGCCAGCATCGGAATCGGCGTTGTTGCTGTTGCTGTTGCTGTTGCTGTTGCTGCTGTTGCAGATGCAGATGCAGATGCAGATGCAGATGCCAACACCGTTTCAGTCGCAGCACCCCAAACCCCCAGAACCCCCACCATCGACCACGCAATCGTTCGCTTCACCGTGCACCCTCCCAGGTTGGTGACCAAGCCTAACCGACCAACGCGGCGCAACATCGCGCAACAAACGAGCGCAACCATGCACCCTTCCACCATCGGCCATTGCCTTCTCCCTCGGGAGAAGGTGGCCCGAAGGGCCGGATGAGGGTACGTCTGCCAAGAGTGCAACCCGCTCCCTGCAATCAAGGCAACAACCTAAACCCCAACTGGAAAGACAGCCCCACGACTCCAGCAGACGCATCCTCACCCCAACCCCTCTCCCGCTGGAGAAAGGCTTGGTCTGCGCGCCGCATCAACGCGACGAGCGTCGATCACCCCCGCGCCAACCGATCCAGAATCCCAGGCACTTCCAACCCAAGCTCGCGCGCCAGGAACCCCACCGGCCCAATCCGCCTGGCCAATTGCCTGCCCGCCGCCGCATGCACAAACACGCCCCATAGCGCAGCGCCCAACGCATCGCAGCCGCGCGCGGCAAAGCCGGCAATCAATCCCGCCAGGACATCGCCAGACCCGGAGGTGCCCAAGCCGGATGCGCCCCCGCGATGCATCCACAACGCACCGTCGGGCCCGGCGATGAAACTGTCCGCACCCTTGACGATCACCACGCTGCGCAGCTTCTGCGCAAACTTCAGCGCGTACTCCCCCGGCGCCGCTTCCACCGCTGCCTTGTCGTCGCCGGCCAGGGTCGCCATCTCGCCCGCGTGCGGCGTCAGCACGAACGGCCGCCCGATCGGCGCCCGCAGGCCACGCGACAACGCGCCGGCATCCAGCACCAAGGTGCACACCGCCTGCTCGGCAGCGCGCCTGACCATCGCCGTGGTGGTGGCCGACGACGCCATGCCCGGCCCGATCACTGCCGCATCACAGGCCGCCATCGCCCCATCCAGTGCGCGGTGCCCGCGCACGATCTCGCCCTGGCCGTTCTGCGCAAGCCCCAGCACCAGCGCCTCCGGCACCGCCAAGGCCATGCCCGGCGCCACACTGGCGGCAGTGGCAATCTGCAGCTTGCCGGCACCGGTGCGCAGCGCCGCCTCGCCGGCCAGCAGCACCGCACCCGGCACGCGCATCGAGCCACCCACGATCAACACGCGCCCGCGCTGTTCCTTGTCGCCCCCCGGGGCCGGCAACGGCATCGACCGCAAGGCCGCAGCGGTGAGCATGCGCATGCGCGCGGCGGCCATCAGCGTGCCCCGGCCGGGCGGTCGGACTCGGTGGTCACCGGCTCGTCGGCCAGCTCCGGCGGCACGAACTTGGTACGCAGCAACTCCAGCGATTGCCCATCGGCCGCAGCCGCATACTCGGTGACGCCGCAATTGGGCACATCGCCCTCGCGGTCGATGCCCAGAATGGTGGCCTCGTCCATCCGCTCGATCAGATAGCGGAAGCAATTGACGATCACCTGGTGCCCCACGATCAGCACCCGCGCGCCCACATGGTTGCGCTGCAGATCGCCCACCACCCCGCGCAGGCGGAAGATCACATCGCACCAGCTCTCGCCACCGGGCGGGCGGAAGTAGAACTTGCCCACCAGCTTGCGCTGCTCGGCCAGCTCCGGGAAGGTCGCAAGAATGCCGGCCGTGGTGTAGCGGTCGAGCACGCCGAATTCCTTCTCGCGCAAACGCTCGTCCACGCTGACCGACTCGGCCGGCTGCCCCAGCGCACGCGCCACCGCAGCGGCAGTCTGGCGCGCACGTATGTAGGTGGAACTCAGGATCAGCGTCGGGCGCTCCTGCTCGGGCAAGCCGGCCATCCACGCCCCCAGCGCCTCGGCCTGGCGCTCGCCAAGGTCCGACAACGGCACATCCGCATCGCGGTGCTCCAGGTCGATCAAGGCCGCCCCATTGGACTCGGCCAGATCACGCGCCACATTGCCCGCGCTCTGCCCATGCCGCACCACCCACAACCGCGCCGGCCACTGCGCCGAGACACCGGCTACCGCACTGTTCTCACTCACATGCTTCTCCTGCACAACGTCGGCCTCAGGTGTCGCACAGCCGCCGTGAAAACATGGTCGACCAGCGCATCCGTGACCAGCGTTTCAATACGCACGCGCATCCATGACTGATGGCACAGCAACAAGCGAACGCAACGGACGACGAACGCCGCGCCGCTATACTGCAGCCCCCCACCAGCCCGCCGCCCATGTCCAACGTCCTGTTGCTGCGCACGGCAAAAGAGCGCGAAGAACTGCTGCTGGAAGAGGTGCTGGACGCCACCGAGCAATGCATCGACGCCATCGGCCTGGGCGCCACCAGTTTCGAATTGATCGCCGAGCGCGCCAAGGTCAGCTGCGGCAGCCTGCTGCAACGCTTCGAAGACAAGGACGCGCTGGTGCGCGCACTGCTGGAGCGCAACTACATGCGCGCCATCCGCCAGATGTGGCTGGTGGAACGCCCGGCCAACGTGCACGTGGTGGATTTCATCGCCGGCCTGCTCGAGGAATGGCTGCTGCAGGAAATCAACATCAAGCGCACCCGCATCGACCTGGAACTGCACCTGGCCACCCTGCGCGACCCGGTGCTGGCAGCCTTCATGCGCCGGCAGAGCGCATCGCTGATCGAACACCTCAGCGCCCTGCTCAAGCGCCTGCTGCGCGGCCACGCCGACCCGGCCAGCAGCGAACAGGAGTTCCAGGCCCGCGTCTTCGCCGTCGCCGCCATGTGCGGCGGCCTGCACAGCGTGATGACCAGCGGCATGGAACTCAACCGCATGCATTTGCAGTTGATCTTGCGCGAGAGTTTGTCGGGGATTTTGAAGTCTGCGCCGGTGTAGGAGCGCTACTTCTTTCCGCCTGATTCTTCCAGGCTCGCCGGCCACTGCATCTGCTTCAGCGCATGGGTCATCTGATCGGCAAGCAGCTCCAGACAAAATGCCAGCTCGTCCATGCAAATGGCCGGCTGCCGCGCCTGCTCTTCGGCCTGCGTGCGTGGCTGCGCCAAACGCGCCAGAAAGCGCATATGGTCGCGCAGCTGCTGCAAGCGGTACTGCGCGCCTTCTGGCAGGTAGTAGCCAGCGTTCGCATCTAAGTGATGATGAGCCTCGGTCATTGGATCTCTCGCAGGTACCAATCAAGCGAAACCACCATTGTCGGAGGTGGCGAGCCGCTGTACGAGGAGTTCCGAGGCTCCGTAGAGTGATCGTGCTACTGCAGATTACCGCCGTCAAGGCCTCCAGCACCTGCAATTTCATATTGGCGGCAGGGCCATTCCAGACGAATCATCAGGCAGAAGTATCTGCTGCCGCAGAGTTTCATTGCGACAACGACTTAGCTGTCGACAAAAGACTAGGAACTCATGGGAAAAACTTGCGCAGCTACCACCAGGTCGCTGCGGACGGCCCAAGCCATCGCATATCGGTCCATCGCATCCGGCGCTAGAATGACGACGGCAGCGTCGGTGACCTATGAGGGCTACCGCGAGATGCCATCCCGCCGGGCGCCAAGTACGGATACGCGTGTGACTGTCGATAGCAACTTTTCCTTCCTGCAGGAACACGATCCGGTCTTCTTCAAGCTGGCCTCGATGGCCGAGCAGGTCTTTGCCAGTGATCCCAACACCACGCTGATCAAGCTCCGGCAGTTCGCCGAAGCACTTGCCCAGGATCTCGCTGGGCGCGCCGGCATTCTCCACGATCAGCGGACGACCCAGGCGGATCTGATCTACCAGCTCGCACGCGAGCTGCGCCTGGACCGGCGGATCCAGGAGCTGTTCCACGTACTGCGGGTCGAGGGCAACAAGGCGACCCACGGCTTCACCACACAACACCGCGAAGCGATGGATGGCCTGAAGGTCGCCCGCGACCTGGCGGTCTGGTACCACCGGGCCTTCGGCAGGAACGCCGCCGAATTCAAGGCGGGTGCTTTCCTGCCCCCGAAGGATCCAGCCGCGCCGTTGCGTGAAGTGCAGGCCGAGGTCCATCGCCTGAAAGTGGAGCTGGATACCGCCCGCCAGCAACACGACCAGAGCCAGGCGCTCGCCGAACTCAAGAGCAGCGAAGCCAAGCTCAACGCCGAGCTCGCCGAAGCGATGGACGTCGAAGCACGTGCGCAGTCGGCGCTGGCAGTCCAACGCGAACAGGAACTGCAACGGCTTCGCCAGGACTTCGAACAACGCATCGCCAGCCTGCAACGGCCCGATACCGCCCGCCAGGCCGCCACCCAGCAGGTCGCCGGCGCCACCCAGCAGGCCAGCAACAACTTCGACCTCAGCGAAGACCTCACCCGCATCCTGATCGACCAACAGCTGCGCGAGGCCGGCTGGGACGCAGACTCGCTCGACCTCACCCACGCCAAGGGCATCCGCCCGGAAAAAGGTCGCAATCTCGCCATCGCCGAGTGGCCCACCAAGGTGCCGCGCGCCAACGCCGACTATGTGCTGTTCGCCGGCCTCACGCCGGTCGCCGTCGTCGAGGCCAAGCGCAAGCAGATCAACATCGCCGACCGGATTCCCCAGGCCGAGCGCTACGCGCGCGAGTTTGTGATGCGTGGCGAGCTGGCCCCCGCCTACCCGGCCACCACCTCGATCGCAGGCTGGGCCGACGGCCAGGGTGGCCATTTCCAGGTGCCGCTGGCATTCGCCTGCAATGGCCGTCCTTTCGTGAAACAGCTGGCCGAGCAATCGGGCATCTGGTTCCGCGACCTGCGCTCACCAGCCAATCTGCGGCGCCCGCTGCAGAAGTTCCACACGCCCGAGGACATCGCCGATCTGCTCACCCGCGATCGCGACCAGGCCGAGCGCGATCTGGCCCAGGAAGGTTTTGCCTACCTCAACCTGCGCGACTACCAGCAGCGCGCGATCCAGGCAGTGGAAGGCGCGCTGGCATCGGGATCACGCAGCTGCCTGCTGGCGATGGCGACCGGCACCGGCAAGACGCGCACAATGATTGGCCTGATCTACCGTCTGCTCAAGGCCGAGCGCTTTCACCGGGTTTTGTTCCTGGTCGACCGCTCCGCGCTCGGCACCCAGGCCACCGAGACGATGCAGGACATGCAGCTGGAGCAGAACCAGACGCTGGCGCAGATCTACAACCTCGATGGCCTGGACGACACCCGCACCGCCGATGAGACCCGCGTGCAGGTCGCCACGGTGCAGGCCATGGTGCGGCGCATTTTCCAGTCCGATGACCCGCCACCGATCGGCACGTTCGACTGCATCGTCGTCGACGAGGCCCACCGCGGTTACACGCTCGACCAGGAAATGACCGACGGCGAGCTGGCCGTGCGCGACCACGCGCAATACCTGTCGCAATACCGCCGCGTGCTCGACTACTTCGACGCCTGCCGTATCGGCCTGACCGCAACGCCGGCCAAGCACACCACCGAAATCTTCGGCAAGCCGATCTACACCTACAGCTACCGCGAAGCAGTGGCAGATGACTGGCTGATCGACCACGAGCCGCCCATCCGCTACACCACCGCGCTCGGCAAGAACGGCATCCACTTCGATCGCGGCGAGCGCGTCAGCGTCATCAACACGCAGACCGGCGAAGTCGATACCGCAGACCTGGAAGACGAACTCGACTTCAATATCGAGTCGTTCAACCGGCGTGTGATCACCGCGGACTTTGACCGGGTCGTCTGCGAGCAGCTTGCCATCGAACTGGACCCGGACGGCGAGGAAAAGACCCTGATCTTCTGCGTCAGCCAGCCCCACGCCGAACGCGTCAAGAACCAGCTGGACGAGGCCTTCAAACAGGTCCATGGCAATTACTACAACCAGGCCAGCGTCGCGGTGATCACCGGCAAAAGCGACAAGGTCGACAAGCTGATCCGCAACTACAAGAACGAGCGCTTCCCCACTATCGCCATCACCGTCGACCTGCTGACCACCGGCATCGATGTGCCGCGTATCGCCAACCTGGTGTTCATGCGCCGGGTCCGCTCGCGCATCCTCTACGAACAGATGAAGGGCCGCGCCACCCGCCGCTGCGACGACATCGGCAAGACCGTGTTCCGCATCTTCGATCCGGTCGATCTGTACGCCGCGCTCGAAGACGTCGACACCATGCGCCCGCTGGTCAAGGACCCCAACATCAGCATCGAGCAGTTGGTCCACGAGCTCGGCCAGCAGCGCAGCTTCGATGCCCCCGGCAGCAACGGCGGCAGCCATGCCGACGACGCGCTCGACCAGTTGAGCCAGCGCGTCATGCGCGTGCTGCGCAAGGCCCAGCATCGCGCCAAGCAGCGCCCGGATTTGCGCGACAAGCTCAGCGAGCTGGAAACCTCCTGGGGTGTGGCGCCCGCCGTGCTGCACACCCACCTGCACAAGCTCGGCGCGCGCAACGCGGCCAGCTTCCTCCACGAACACCCGCGCCTGGTGGAGCAGTTGGCAGAAGTGGGCGTGCTGCTGGGTACGGACCGCTATCCGGTCATTTCCGAACACACTGACACCCTGCTCGAACGCGCACAGAACTACGGCGTCAACGAAGCCCCGGCCGATTACCTGGACAGTTTCAACGCCTTCATCCGCGAGCAGATCAATCAGTCCGCCGCACTCAGCGTCATCGTCAACCGCCCCCGCGACCTCACCCGCGCCCAGCTGCGCGAGGTACGCCTGCTGCTCGACCAGCACGGCTACAGCGAGGCCCACCTGCGTGGCGCGTGGCGCGACAGCACCCAGCAGGAGGTCGCCGCCAGCATCATCGGCTACATCCGCCGTGCCGCGCTGGGCGAGGCATTGGTGCCGTTCGAGCAGCGCGTCGACAAGGCCATGCAGGGCATCTATGCCCAGCGCAGCTGGACGCCGGTGCAGCGGCGCTGGCTCAAGCGGCTGGCCCAGCAGTTGATACACGAGGTGGTGATGGACCGCGACACCGTGCAACGCAACTTCAGCGGCGACGGCGGCGCCCTGCAGCTGGACCGCCTGCTGGATGGCCGGCTGGACCAAATCCTGGGCGATCTGGGCGAGCATCTGTGGGATCAGACAGGCTGAGGGCCAGTATGAACGTGGCCGACTTGCGTGTGTGCCTCGCCATGCATATCATTTCCATCAACACACCCGCCATGCCTATGACTGCTCCGGCAGTTACGCACAAATCGCGCGGGTTTTTTATGTCCGGACTCCAGCTGGGATGAGAACGTTCGACAAGGCGGCCATTCCGGTCGACGCGCAGCTTGACCTGCTCGCCGAGCGCGGCCTGTCGATTCAAGACCGCGAGCGCGCGAAGAAATTTCTCGAAGTCGTGAGCTACTTCCGCCTTAGCGCCTACATGCGTCCGTTCCAGACGCATGGCCATGCATTCGTCGCGGGGGCACGCTTCCAGCAGGTCACACAGCTGTATGTCTTCGACCAGCGGTTACGGCTGCTGGTGATGGAAGCCATCGAACGTGTGGAGGTCGCAATGCGTGCACTCCTTGGCAACCACATGGGTCCCACCCACGGGGCGCACTGGTATTTGCAGCGCAATCTGTTCAAGGACAGGTATCGCCACGAAAAACTGTTAGAGAGCATTCAGAAACGCCAGAGCGATGCATTACGTGACTACCAGCGCGAATCCCAGCAGATTGACCGATCGAACGCATCCGCAAGCAGAAAATCTGAACTCAGGCGCCGCCGCGCAATCGAGAACTATGCCCGTCACTACGCTTTGAACTACAACACCCCGCCGCTGATGCCCGGCTGGGCTGCACTGGAAGAACTGACTCTCGGCGAACTGTCTCATCTCTATCAGGGCCTCGCTCGGGATATCGATCGCAAGCAGATCGCGCGGGCACTTGGCCTACATGCGCCGCTGCTGGAATCGTGGCTGCACGCCCTGACCTCGATCCGGAACATCTGCGCCCACCACAGCCGGCTCTGGAATCGCGAACTGGGCATCCGGCCGGCGCTTCCCGCAGCGCCGGATTTCGCTTGGCCGCATCATCTGCTGCAACCAGGCCACCACGCACGCATGTTCCCGGTGCTGTGCATCCTGGCGCTCCTGTTGCGACAGGTCAGCCCCGACACCCGCTGGGAGCGGCGGCTGCTCGATCATCTGAACGGATTCCGACAGCTCGACACACGGCAGATGGGCTTTCCAGAGAACTGGCAGACCGACCCGTTCTGGCCGCAAGCCATCCCTCACCCGTGAGCCGATTAGCCGTGCTAATCGGCTCATCCAATTCCTGAATACGAACATGACCCATAACGACATTGTCCAGAAACTCTGGAACCTCTGCGACGTCCTGCGCGACGACGGCATCAACTACAGCGATTACGTCACCGAGCTGGTGCTTTTGCTGTTCGTCAAGATGGAATACGAGCAGGTACGCAACAACGACGCCTTCGAGCACAAGCTGCCCGCCGGCAGCCGCTGGCCCGATCTCAACGGCAAGTCCGGCCTCAACCTGCTCAACCACTACCGGCAGATGCTGCTGGACTTAGGGAAGAGCAGCGATCCGATGATCGCCGCCATCTACGCCGACGCGCAGACCCGCCTCAAGGAACCGCGCCATCTGGAAACCCTGGTCACCGCCCTCGACGGGCTGGACTGGTTCAGCGCGCGCGAGGACGGCCTGGGTGACCTCTACGAAGGCCTGCTGCAGAAGAACGCCAACGAGACCAAGTCCGGTGCCGGCCAGTACTTCACCCCGCGCCCGCTGATCGACGCCATCATCCGCTGCCTGCAGCCGCAGCCCGGCGAAACCCTGCAGGATCCGGCCGCCGGTACCGCCGGCTTCCTGATCGCCGCCGATGCCTACATCAAGGCCAACACCGACGCTCTCTACACGCTCGACGACAAGGCCCGCCGCTTCCAGCAGAAAAAGGCCTATACCGGCATGGAGCTGGTGCCCGGCACGCGCCGCCTGGCGCTGATGAACTGCCTGCTGCACGGCATGTCCGGCGAAGGCGCCGGCGTGGTCCAGCTCGGCAACAGCCTCGGCAATGCCGGCGCCGCCTTGCCCAAGGTGGACATCATCTTGTCCAACCCGCCGTTCGGCACCGCCAAGGGCGGCGGCGGACCCACCCGTGACGACCTCACCTACAAGACCAGCAACAAGCAGCTCGCCTTTTTGCAGCACATCTACCGTGGCCTGAAGCCCGGTGGCCGCGCCGCCGTGGTGCTGCCGGACAACGTGCTATTCGAGGCCGGCGTGGGTACCGACATCCGCCGCGACCTGATGGACAAGTGCAACCTGCACACCCTGCTGCGCCTGCCCACCGGCATCTTCTACGCACAGGGCGTCAAGACCAATGTGCTGTTCTTCCAGAAAGGCACCGCCGCCAACCCGCGCCAGGACACCGGCTGCACCCAAGCCACCTGGGTTTATGACCTTCGCAGCAACATGCCCAGCTTCGGCAAGCGCACCCCGTTCGGGCTGGCGCACCTCAAACCGTTCGAGGAGGCCTACGGCACCGATCCCAACGGCGCCAGCCCGCGTACCGATGAAGGGGAACAAGGGCGTTTCCGTTGCTTCACCCGCGCCCAGATCGCCGAGCGCGGCGACTCGCTGGATATCAGCTGGCTCAAGGACGCCGACAGCGTCGATGCCAATACCCTGCCCGCGCCCGCAGTGCTGGCCGCCGAAGCGATGGCCGAACTCAGCGAAGCCCTGCGCGAACTCGACGCGCTGATGCAGGCGCTGGGCGCCGGTGATGAGGCGCTGGAACAGAAACGGCTGCTGGCCGAGGTGATGGGGCTGGAAGTGACCAGCAGCGAGGTGGATGGTGAGTGAGTTGCCGGCCGGGTGGAGCGAGACGAAAATCGGCTCAATCAACACTTATAGGTCGGAGACTTTGGATCCTGCAAAGTCTCCGAAGCAGACTTTTGAGCTTTACAGCGTCCCTATCTTTCCAAAGCGGAAGCCCGAAGTTGTCGAAGGAAGGGATATCGGTTCCACCAAGCAGAAGGTGGAGCCTGATGACGTTCTTCTTTGCAAAATCAATCCTCGTATCAATCGCGTTTGGGTAGTCGGCAAGAAGAATGATCATGAACAAATTGCGTCATCTGAGTGGATCGTCATCCGCCAACCACTGTTCGACCCAGCTTTCATCCGTTTGCAACTTCAGGAGTCCTCTTTTCGGGAACGTCTCTGCGCTGAGGTGTCTGGCGTTGGCGGCTCGCTAACACGGGCTCAGCCAAAGAAAGTGGAGGGCTACAAGCTTCGTATTGCGCCGCTCGCAGAGCAAAAGCGTATCGCGCAGAAGCTGGATGCGCTGCTGGCCCAGGTCGACACCCTCAAGGCCCGCATCGACGCCATCCCCGCCCTGCTCAAGCGCTTCAGACAGTCTGTACTTGAGTCAGCATTCTCTGGAGAGCTAACAGCCGAGTGGCGCCAGTTGCATCCCGATACTAAGGCGGCGTCCATCACGGATGTGCGGCAGGCATGGCGGGATCACTACCAGCGGAGCGGCAGAAAGTTCGCGCCCCCGAATCTGGACCCACCGAACTTAAGAGACGATCTTCCTCCAACCTGGCAAGCCACCCAGATTGGGATCATATTTGACGTGTTCGTCGGAGCAACGCCAGCTAGAGATCGAACCGATTTTTGGAAAGGTTCCATTTCATGGGTGAGTAGCGCGGAGGTCGCGTTCTGCAGAATTCGCTCGACTAAAGAAAAGATCACCGAAGCCGGCTACAGCGCAACTTCCACGAACTTACACCCTCCTGGGACCGTGATGCTGGCGATGATCGGGCAAGGGAAAACGCGCGGACAGCCTGCGATTCTCGCCATTGACGCATGCCACAACCAGAACACGGCAGCACTGCGAGTGCATGATGAGTACTGTGTTCCGGAGTACCTCTACTACTACCTATGGGGGAAATACGAGGAGACGCGACGTTTTGGAGGCGGCAACAACCAACAGGCATTGAACAAAAAAAGCGTGCAGTCCCTTCCGTTTCCACTTGCACCACTTGCAGAGCAAACCGAAGTCGTCCGCCGCGTCGAACAGCTCTTCGCCTACGCCGACCAGTTGGAAGCCAAGGTCGCCGCCGCCCAGCAACGCATCGACGCGCTGACGCAGAGCCTGCTCGCCAAGGCGTTCCGCGGCGAACTGGTGCCGCAGGACCCCAGCGACGAACCGGCCAGCGTGCTGCTGGAACGCATCCGCACCCAGCGCGCCGCCACGCCCAAACCGAAGCGCGGCCGCAAGGCGGCGACAAGCTGATCTGATCCATCCCATCCATCACAAGGAAGCGAGCCCATGACCACGTTCGACAGCACCAAGCTGCCATTGAAAGACCTGCTCAAGGACGTCGTCCAAGGCAAGATCCAGCTACCGGATTTCCAGCGCGGCTGGGTCTGGGATGACGAGCATGTGCGCAGCCTGCTGGTCAGCCTGGGGCGCTCCTTCCCGGTGGGTGCAGTGATGCTGCTGGAAACCGGCGGCGAGGTGCGCTTCCAGGTCCGCCCGGTGGAGAACGTGCCGCTGGAAGGACTGGCCGCGCCGGAGAAGCTGATTCTCGATGGCCAGCAGCGTCTGACTACGCTGACCCAGGTGCTCAAGCTGTCCGGCCCGGTCAAGACCACGACCGACAAAGGCAAGCCGGTCGACCGCCACTACTACATCCACATCCCCACCGCCCTTGCCGGCCCGGACCGGCTGGACGAGGCCATCATCGCCACCGACGGCAGCCGCCAGCAGCGCAGCGACTTCGGCCGTAGGCTGGATCTGGACCTGTCCACGCGCGAGCTGGAATGCAAACAGCTGTACTTCCCATGCTCGGAGATCCTGGAGGCGATGGGCTGGCTGCAGGACCTGTTCAAGTTCAACGCCGCTGCGCAGGCGCAGTTCTTTGAGTTCAAAGAAAAGGTGCTCGATGCATATAACGAGTATCAGATTCCGCTGATCGTGCTGAAGAAGGAGACCAGCAAGGAAGCGGTGTGCCTGGTGTTCGAGAAGGTCAATACCGGCGGCGTCCCGCTATCGGTGTTCGAGTTGGTGACCGCCAGCTACGCGGCCGATGGCTACAACCTGCGCGACGACTGGTACGGCAGCGAGCTGCGTAAGGTGTCCTCGCGCTACAAGCGGCTGGCGAAGGAACCAATCCTGCGCGGGGTGGAGAATACCGACTTTCTGCAGGCGGTGACCATGCTGCATACGCTGGAAAAGCGCCGTGGCGATATCGAGGCCGGCAAGACCGGCAAGCAGGTGGCCCCGGTCAGCGCCAAGCGCGCATCGGTGCTGGAACTGCCGCTGGATGCCTACAAGCGCTGGGCCAACCCGGTTGAACAAGGGTTCCTGCGTGCGGCCAAGTTCCTGCGCCAGGAATGTTTCACCGCGCCACGCGACCTGCCTTACCGCACCCAGCTGGCGCCGTTGGCGGCGGTGTTGGCATTGATCGGGGCCGACGAGCACTGGCGCGAGCCGCGCATCCACCAGAAGCTGGCGCAGTGGTTCTGGTGCGGCGTGCTGGGCGAACTCTACGGCGGCGCGGTGGAGACGCGTATCGCCAACGACGTCGACGAGTTGCTGAGCTGGATCGAGCACGATGACCAACCGCCGCGCACGATTGCCGACGCCACCTTCCAGATCGACCGCCTCGCCTCGCTGACCTCGCGCCTGAGCGCCGCCTACAAGGGCATCAACGTGCTGGTGCTGCGCGAAGGCGCACAGGACCTGTTCTGGAAATCGCGCATCCGCGACCTGGAAGCCGACGAGGTGGCGCTGGACATCCACCACATCTTCCCGCGCGATTGGTGCGAAAAGCAGGACATCCCGCGTCGGCGCTACGACTCGATCATCAACAAGACGCCGATCTCCTACAAGGCCAACCGCATGATTGGCGGATCGGCCCCCTCCAGCTATCTGGCCGCCCTGCAGGCCCACAAGCAGGTCCAGCTGGACAACGTTGGCATGGATGCGCTGCTGGCCAGCCATCGCATCCCGGTCGCCGCCCTGCGTGCCGATGACTTCGACAGCTTCTGCGATCAGCGCCAGCAGAACCTCTTGGCACTGATCGAGGCGGCAATGGGAAAGCGCGCTGCAGCGGTGGAGACCGACTGACAGCCATCGCGTAGAGCTTCGCCACACGCTCCTACTGCAGCGCCTAAGGGCGCTGCGTTTTCCAGCTAAGGGCGTTTGGCTGTGCCTGCGCGCTTGGCCAGACCGGTGCCTCTCCTGGGGAGCTGGCAACGCAGTGGACAGCGGGGGGCACGCCAAAAACCGTAGGAATGCCACGCCTTAGCGGCACGATGACCGCAAACGTGCAACGCCGTGCGCACCGTCTCCCACTCGCCACGGCTTTTTTCCCAGCGCCAGGCCAGATGTTACCCGCGCCTTACGCTGCGATGCACCTGCGAGGCACTCATACCCAGCGCTTCTCCAAGGGATGCATACGTCCAGGCCTGGCTGGCCTGGGCAACCTGCTTGTACAGCACCACCAGATCCTGGGGCTTCGTGCCACAGCCAGACCCGCCTTATTCCATATTCCAGAATATGGAATACCCAACCAACGAACTATTTTTGCAAGCAGTCGTCGCTAAGTGCTCTGACTAAATGAGGGGCTGCCGCTCAACGGCGGAAGCCAGACCCGCTCGTCCAATGGTCAGCGGCTTCAATGCCGCTTCCTGCAACAACAATTTCTCCTGCGCATGGCTGCTTTTCGTCTTCGCCGATGTGCAAAAGTCGAGCTATTGCAGCGTTGCCAGCGCCTGCTCCACCGGCGCCTGATTACCACGTCAGTGGGCATGCTGGCACGCAGGTGGGCCCACCATGGAACGCCCCTGCCCCCGCAACCAAGCACTCTGCCTACCCGCGCAGCGCCGCCCGAAGCGCCTCCCCCGCCAACCGCGCACTCGCTAGCAGACGCTCCAAGCTCTGCCCATGCCGGGCGCTGGCGGACAGCCCAGCCATGGTGGTGCTGACGAAATCCGCCAGCCGGTCTGCGTCGTGCGGGCACTGCTTGGCGATGTGGGAGCGGATCAACTCCTGGGCGGCGACATGAAAGCCGCAGGCGGCCTCGCGCGCCTGCGCGTCGTTGCTGCGCGTTCCCTCCAGCACCAGGCAGCCGGTGGCGACGGGGTCTGCGGCGTAGCAGCGCGCGGCCTGCTCCAGTACGTCGGCCAGGGCGTCGGCCAGTGGGCGGTTGGCGTCCAGGATCTGTGGCAGCGGGATGGCCCCAGTCTGCGCGTAGCGGTCGAGGATGCGCGCATACAGGCCGGCCTTGCTGCCGAAGGCGGCGTAGAAACTGGGCGGGTTGATGCCCAGCGCCTGGGTGAGGTCGGCCACGCTCAGTGCGTCGTAGCCGCGCGCATGGAACAGCTGCTGCGCGGTGGCGACCGCTTGGTCCGGGTCGAACGCCCGTGGCCGGCCGCGGGCCCGGGAGGTTTCTGTAGTGATAGTTACAAAATCCTTGACGGCAGACGAAATCTATTATGTATTAATCGCTACATTAATTGCGAGATGATGCATGTCAGCGTTCAAAGATAAGTCGGTGTTGGTGCTTGGTGGCAGCCGGGGGATTGGGGCCGCCATCGTGCGGCGCTTTGTGGCCGAGGGCGCACGGGTGACGTTTACCTATGCCGGCTCTGCCGAGGCGGCGCAGCGCCTGGCCAGCGACACCGGCAGCACCGCGGTGCTGGCCGACAGTGCCGACCGCGATGCGGTCATCGACACGGTGCGCCGCAGCGGGCCGCTGGATGTGCTGGTGGTCAATTCCGGCATCGCCTTGTTCGGCAATGCGCTGGACCAGGATCCGGACGCGGTGGACCGGCTGTTCCGCATCAACGTGCACGCGCCCTACCACGCCGCCGTGGAGGCAGCGCGGCAGATGCCACCCGGCGGGCGGATCATCGTGATCGGCTCGGTCAACGGCGACCGCATGCCGCTGCCAGGCATGGCGTCCTACGCGCTGAGCAAATCCGCGCTGCAAGGGCTGGCGCGTGGGCTGGCCCGCGACTTCGGGCCGCGTGGCATCACCATCAACGTGGTGCAACCGGGCCCGATCGATACCGACGCCAACCCGGAAAACGGGCCGATGAAAGACCTGATGCACAGCTTCATGGCAATCAAACGCCACGGCCGTGCCGACGAAGTGGCCGGCATGGTGGCCTGGCTGGCGGGTCCGGAAGCGAGCTTTGTCACCGGGGCGATGCATACGATCGATGGTGCGTTTGGGGCATGACGCGGCGACGTCTGCGTTGACCACGCTGCAGCTCGACACTTAGTGCGATCAAGGGCGGCAAACGCCCTTCTTCGGCACACGTGGCGAGCTGCCGTTGCACCGCCCGCGTTTTGATCCACGCGCCTTTCCTGCCGGCGGAGCGTGATCGCATTCCCATGCCATGCGGCGCATGGTATGGGTCATCGCAGGCCTGGCCCTTGCTGTCGCGCTGATCCCAGGTTGCCTATAGTTGCGGCGAACCCCGCAATGGATTGACCAATGCACATGATGTCATCCGGCCGGTGCCTGGCCCTTGCACTCGCCGTTGCTGTGACCGGCAGTGCCTGTGCACGGACGCCATCACCCGAACAGGAAAGGACTTCCCCCATGCCAGACAACGTCACCACAGGCCGCACCATCAACGGGCACACCTATTCGGACGCTCCGGTTGACGTAAAGCTGGGGCCGAACACCTTCCGCATCCCCGCCAACTACCTGGACAGCCAAATCGCGCCGTGGTCCATCGAGGTGGTGACGCTGGTTATCGAGTGGCCAGATATGACCCCCACCCCGCCCGGTGCGCGGGCGAACCCGCGCACGAATGATTTCCGCAAGGAGATCCATGCCTCCATGAATTATGTTGACCGTGTCCCCATCGAGGGATTGCTGGCACGTTATTCGTCTAACGAAGCGCTTACCGAGCCTGACTCGGTCGAACGGGGTGATCCCGTCGACAGACTCGATCTGCGTATTGCACAGCCTGAAACACTCGGATTGACGCCGTATGCTATCGATGAAGAAAAGATGGCGGTGTACGTTAAAGCGTACGAGGCCCACTATGGCAAGCCTCCAACGCGCAACCCTGCGTTCGAGGACGACTGGTATGTCGCGCGCGACTCGGGCGGCAATTTGACCACATTCATCAAGTGCGACAGCAAAAAATTCCGAGGAGATGGCGTTCGGCTGGAGGGATCTGAAGTAGTCCATGAAAAAGGTGCCGTCGCTGCAAGTTGCGTCCATTACTTCTCCGATATCGAGAACAAACTTTCCATCAGTCTCAACTACAAGCGTGCATTCTTGAAGGACTGGAAACGCATGGAAGATGCAGTAAAAGAAGTACTGGCACGCACCAAAGTCAGGTGATCGGTCTACTGACAGGGAGTAAAATATGAGTGGATTGACTGGACAAGATCTCAAGATCCTTGCCACCTACGCGGATAAAGGCAATCGCGAGTTGTACTGGAACTATCTTTCGCAGCTGAATGGTGCGGACGGCTACGGTACGCTGGCGCTGGGCGTAGTGCGCAACGACAGCTTGCCCGGCCAAGTGGCCAACAGTTATGCGCAAGACTATGCCAGGACACAGCACGATACTGGCTCTCGTTTTGCCAATGCGGACTTGAGCGAGCGGCAGTGGGAGGAGTTTGGACAGACACTGCTCAAGAAGGATCTTGAACTTCGGCAAATCTGGTTCCGTCAAGATCGTCCGGATCTGGCGCTGAACCTGCCCGGGGCCTCCGTCATGCTGGCACACGACCAAGCCTTCCTGGACCATGAGCTGGACCCCAACTGCTGGACCCCACGCGTGCTCCTGCAAGCCGCCCTGGAAAAAAGCGGCCCCCAGAAGCTGGAACAGATCTGGACCAACATGCTCGACAACGAAGCCGCCGGCGCCACTCGTATCGGGAACACGGGCTACGAGACCTTTGCCCAGATGGGACTGGCGGCCGGCAGCCAGTACCTGGCCAAGCTGGGCACCACCGAGGCGATCCAGATGCTGGAGGGCCGCTCCGCCGTCGACCCTAACGTCATCGGCAGCAACAGCTTCTACGCGATGTACTTCGAGAAAGAACAGAAGTGGGTGAACGTCAGCGCAGGCGGCGGGCATCTGTCCATGCGCGAAGAAACCAATGCCGGCCGTATCGCCGAACTCGATGATGCCCGCGCCGTGCGCCTGGAGCGGCAGCAGAAAGCCACGCAGTTCCACGAAGACGACCCGTACCGCTCCATCACCCGCAGCCCGTTCACGGCGTCGGCCGACGGCCTGCCGGATCGGACGCAGGCGCCCACCAAACTGACCGATATCGGCCCTGATCATCGGGACTACGCACTGCTGCAGCAGGTGCGTGCGGGTGTAAGCGCGATCGATGCGCAAGCCGGGCGCACGCCGGACGAGAGCAGCGAGCGTCTCATCGCCAGCGTGATGACCCTCGCCCGCCAGAACAACCTGGACCGGGCCGACCATGTGGTGCTGAGCCAACAGACCGCCGACAGCCCGGCCGGCCGCCACGTGTTTGTGGTGCAGGGCGAGTTGAACAACCCGGCGCACCTGCGCGCCCATATGCCGACCGATGTGGCCGTGCAGACGCCGGTGGAGCAGTCGCTGCAGCAGCTGGAGGTGGCCAGTACCGACCGCCAGCAGGCGTTGGCGCAGAGCCAGCAGCAGGAGGCGGACCGGCAGCGCGAGAGTGCGTCGATGCGCATGGGATAAAGCCGGCAGCGCGGCAAAGAAAAGCCCGGCAAGGCCGGGCTGTTTCCTGTGCTGCGATGGCCGCAACGCTCAGCGCTTGCGTGCCTTCAACCACGCCTTGATCTGCGGCAGCGAGGCCGCCCGCAGCTTCACCCGCGTCTGGATCGTGTTGATGGCGTTGTCTGCGGCCTGCCGCGAGGTCGGCGCGATGTACTGCTCGGCATAGGCCTTGATCCGGTCGGCGGTGGCAAGCTCGGCCGAGTCGATGCCCAGGCCGGGGTAGTAGCGGGCGCGCGAGGTGGAGTCCACCAGTGTGTCCACCTGCGTGCGATGCGCCACGGCGAAATCGAAGGCAAGCTCCGGATGCTGGGAGGCGACCCGGTCGATCATGCTTGCGCCGGTGGTGGCGCCCGGCTCTGGTGTCAACGCCAGTGCCAGCGCGCGCTTGGCCAGCGCCTCGTCGATGGGCATGGAGAGGAAATCGTAATAGGCGTCGCGCACCATCGCCGAGGTTTCCTGCTTGGCCAAGGCATGCAGGGTGTCCCAGGTGGCGGTGTCGGCATTGCGCGCAACCGCGCCCAGCACGCTGTCACGCAGCTCCGGCGACAGCGATGCGGGAGTGGCCTGGAAAGCGGCAAAGCGCCTGCGCGCCTCGGCGATCACGGCGGCATCGCCCATGTCGCTGAGGCTGGCGATCAGGCGGGTACGCAACTGCTGGATCTGCGCCGAGTCGCCATCGCGGTTGTCCCAACCCAGCGTTGCGAATTCGGCCGACAGGCGCGGCACTGCATAGGCACGCCACGCGGCGCGCCCTGCCGGGTCATGCTCGAAGCTGCCATCCACACCATCGTAGATGCCGGCCACCATGTCCCAGACGTCGGGCGATGCGCCGACTGCCACCTGTGCGGTGAGATCCAAGACATCGGCCTCTGTCTGCATGCCCGCGTCGGCCAGTGCGTCGGTGTCGTTCAACACGCCCAATTGATCCACCACCGGCAGCGCGCCAAACCTGCTGGTCAGCGCCTTGAACTGTGCGGGCGCATACAAGGTGCGGAAGTAGCCTTTTTGCCCGGCGTTGACCACCACCGGTGCGTCGCAGCTCGGCACCTGCACCTGGGCGGTGCCGTCTACCAGCACACGTACCTGCGTGGCGTCGCCGCTGCGCACGACCACCGGCACATGCCAGCGCAACGGCTGCTTGTCGGGGCGGTCCAGCGTCAACTCGCCCTGCTCCAGCGTCACCGTGGTCTGGCCACCCACGCAGCGGGTGCTGGCCTTGATCAACGGCACGCCCGGCTGCAGGGTGAAATCGTGTGCCACCTGGGTGAATTGCTTGCCCGGGGCCACGGCGTCGATCTGCTGCCACAACTGGTCGGTCACCGCATTGCCGAACTGATGCTGCTTGATGTAACTGCGCACGCCGTCGCGCCAGTGATCCGAGCCGACATAGTCTTCCAGCATGGCAATCACTGCCTCCCCCTTGGCGTAGGTGATGGCGTCGAAGGCCTGGCTGGCCTGCTCCACGGTGGCCACGTGCTGCACCACCGGGTGGGTGGTCACATACGCATCGCGCCACATGGCCAGGCGGCTCTTCTTGGCCGGACCGGTCTTGTCGATGTCCCATTCCGGATGCAGTTTTGCCGTGGTGCGCGCTTCCATCCAGTTGGCGAAGCCTTCGTTGAGCCACAGGTCATCCCACCACGCCATGGTCACCAGATTGCCAAACCACTGGTGCGCGATCTCGTGCGCGGCGACGGTGAACACGCCTTGCTTGGTATCGATGTTGGCCACCGCCGGATCCAGCAACAACGAGTATTCGAACGTGAAGATCGCGCCCCAGTTTTCCATGGCGCTGAAGAACTGGCTGCGCCCGGGCGCGGCGATGTTGTCCAGCTTGGGCAGCGGGTATGGGATGCCGAAGTAGGCGTTGTACTCGTGCAACACATCGCGGCCGGATTCCAGCACGAATTGCGCTTGACCCACCTTGCCCTTCTGCGCGATGACACCGATCTCGGTGCCATTGTCGGCGGTGACGGTGGCGCGCTCGAAATCGCCCACGCTGACGAACAGCAGGTACGTGGACATCTTGGGCGAGGTCTGGAACGCGATGCGGGTGCGCCCGTTTGCGCTCGGCCGCGACGAGGCCACCGGCATGTTGCTCACCGCCATCTGCCCGGCCGGCGCATTGATCGCCAGGTCGAAAGTGGCCTTGAAGTTGGGCTCGTCCCAGGAAGGAATGAAGCGGCGCGCATCGGAGTTTTCGAACTGGGTGAACAACGCGCGGCGCGCACCTTGCGCGGTGGTGTAATCCAGCGCGAACAAGCCATTGGCCTGCGTGTTGATCACGCCGCTGTAATCGATGGACAGCACGTACTCGCCCGCTGCCAGCGACTTGCCGAACGCGAACGTGGCGGTCTGCGCCTCGGCATCGGTGCTGATCTTGGCCGATTGCGGCTTGCCGCCTTTTTGCGTGAGCGTGCCGCGCGCGAAGTTCAAGCTGGCCGCTTGCAACACGATCTGGTCGGTGGGCTGCAGCACACTGATATCGATGGCGACCTTGCCGTCGAAGCGCATCTTGTCAGCATGCGGAGTGATCTCCACTGCGTAGTGCGTGGGCTTGGCTGTGCGCGGCAACTGGGTGGTGATGGACGAAGCCTCGGCGCTCGGCGGCACCGGCGCAGCTGCGAAGGCGGAGACAGCCGGGCTTGTACCGACCAGGGCCAGTGCGATGGCGGTCACCAGGGGAAGACGCATGGGAGATTCTCGATGGGGACGAAGTGGGCACGCAACGGCGCCAGACCGCGGATGATCCGCCGGAACAGGGCACGCAGGCACCGCCAAAAGTCATGCCAAATCTCAGTAATCCTCAAACGCCAACGGCCCGGACAAGCCGGGCCGTTGGACGATGCCGCGATAGGCGTCAGCCGATCAGGCGAACGGGTCCTGCAGCACCATCGTGTGGTCGCGATCCGGGCCGGTGGAGACGATGCTGATCGGGCAGCCGGCCAGTTCTTCCAGCGCGCGCAGGTAGGCACGTGCGGCCACCGGCAGCTTGTCCCACTCAGTGATGCCATGGGTGTTCTCGGTCCAGCCCGGGAACTCCAGGTACACCGGGGTGCACTCTTCCCAGCCCTGCGCGTCCAGCGGGGCGTATTCGGTGCGCTTGCCGCGGTATTCGTAGGCGATGCAGACCTTGAGCTTTTCCATGCCGTCGAGCACGTCGAGCTTGGTGATGCACAGGCCGGAGATGCCGTTGATGGCCACCGCACGCTTGAGCGCGACGATGTCCATCCAGCCGCAGCGACGCGGGCGGCCGGTGGAGGCGCCGTACTCGGCGCCGCGGTCGCGGATGCCCTGGCCCACTTCGTCGTCCAGCTCGGTCGGGAACGGGCCGCCGCCCACACGCGTAGCGTAGGCCTTGGCGATGCCCAGCACGTAGTCGATGGCGTCAGCGCCCACGCCGGTACCGGCCAGTGCGCCGCCGACGGTGGTGTTGGAGCTGGTGACGTACGGATAGGTGCCGTGGTCGATGTCCAGCAGCGCGCCCTGCGCGCCTTCGAACAGCACGCGTTTGCCCTGCTTGCGCAGGTCGTGCAGGATGCCGGCCACGTCCGACTTCATCGGCTGCACGTAGTCGCCGAAGGCCAGTGCCTCGTCGAAGGTCTTCTGGAAGTCCACCGCTTCCACGCCCAGGTACTTGGTCAGCACGAAGTTGTGGTAGTCCAGCGCGGTGCGCAGAAGTTCTTCCAGCTGCGGCGGGTAGTGCAGGTCGGCGATGCGGATACCGCGACGGGCCACCTTGTCCTCGTACGCCGGGCCGATGCCGCGGCCGGTGGTGCCGATGGCCTTGCCGCCGGCGGCCTTCTCGCGCGCCTGGTCCAGGGCGATGTGGTACGGCATGATCAGCGGCGCAGCCGGAGAGATCTTTAGGCGCGAGCGCACTTCCACGCCGGCGCCTTCAAGCTCGCTGATCTCCTTGATCAGCGCGGCCGGGGAGATCACTACGCCGTTGCCGATCAGGCACAGCGCGTCGTCGCGCAGGATGCCGGACGGAATCAGGTGCAAGACGGTCTTCTTGCCATTGATGACGAGCGTATGGCCGGCGTTATGGCCACCCTGGAAGCGGACCACCGCACCGATCTCTTCGGTGAGCAGATCGACGATCTTGCCTTTGCCTTCATCGCCCCACTGGGCACCGAGCACGACAACTGACTGACCCATGACGGGTGAACTCCTGAGTTTTGCTGCGGCCATCGGGGCCGCGGGATGGGACCGGTTCACGGCTGGCGGCGTCGCCTGGCGCGCGGCTCCATCGGGGAGCCTTGCAGCGGCGCGTAAAGCCCTGACACGGAAAAAGCCGAACGAGGTGCCCTGTGTGAGCGTGCCCGGCCGGCTTTTGTGCATTATCCGGGTTTCCGGTGACGTGCACTACCCCTGGCGAACGGCGGATCGGGGGGCTGGTCGGATTGCCGCTGGCCATCGGTTGCGCGGTGCTCCGGGCCCTGCCGGTCCCTCGCAATCCCAAGCCCCCATCGCGGGTCGTAGGAGCGCACCCGGGCGCGACTGCTTCACCGGTAACGCCTGTCGCGCCCCGGTGCGCTCCTACGCTGCCCGTTGCGGTGGGAATGGACCACCCACTCAGTGACGCACGATCCACAGCGCGATCGCGCCCAGCACCAGGGTCACACCGCCGATGGCACGCAGTTGGGCCGTTGGCAGGCTGAACAGCTGCTCGACCATCCGCTTCCAGGCGGCGGGCGCGGCGAACAGCAGCAGGCCTTCGATGACGGCGATCAGGCATAACGCGGACAGGAACTCGTGCATCAGCAACACCAGGACAACGTGGGAGCTGCAGTGTGCCCGGTTCGGCACCCCGCCACGCCCCACCGTAGGAGCGCACCCGGGCGCGACGGGCATTGCCGGTAAAGCAGTCGCGCCCGGGTGCGCTCCTACGAGGATGCCGGAGTTTGGTCACCTCTCAAAGCCAGATTGCGTCCCAGAACGGGTAATCGCGCACGCGTCTGACCAGCCCGGCACGGAGGGGATTGGCAATTAGGTAGCGCGCGGCTGCGTGCAGGTCCTCGTCCTTGCGCAACGCGTGGTGGTGGTAGCTGCGACTCCAGACCGGTGCGTGATGCTGGCGCTGATCGTTCACTGCGCGCGCTGCACACGCTTTCATGCGTGAGACCGCGTTGGCCAACCCGGTGGTGCTTCCAAGCTGCAACAACCAATGCACATGATCCGGCATCAATACCCAGGCCAACAGCCTGGCGTCGGAGGGCGTTGCCGCGGTGAACGCGCGGCAGGCCGCTGCGGCCAGCAGAACATCTGCGAACACAGGGCGACGCTGCCATGTCGTGGTGGTCAGCAGGTAAGCGCTGTTGGGCGAAGACTGCCTGCCACGGCGCAGCGCGCGATGCCCGGGAGTGTCGATGTTGGCCATGGCGCGATGCTGACGGCCTTGGACCACGCGAGATATCGGCGGTTGCCGCGTTCTGCGCTAGGGATCCATGTGGCGGCTGACTGTCAGAGTCAATCAGCGGGGTCGGCCGGCAAGGCCCGTCGCGCCCGGGTGCGCTCCTACCGGGTCGAGTCTGGCCAACCCGACGGGGAAGGCGCGCCAGGCAACTGCGGACTCCGGACATACCCACCACCATCGCAGCCCACGAAACGCCATCGGCCCGATCCATCGGCCCACACGCGCCACGCGTAGGAGCGCACCTGGGCGCGACGGGCATTCCCGGTAAAGCAGTCGCGCCCGGGTGCGCTCCTACGGTTGGGCGCGCGTCTGTCTGCCCGGCAGTGATAGGCACATACGCCAACGCCCGCGTTCGGCGGGCGTTGTCGTTTCAAGGCATGGCGATCAGCCAGCGATCAACGATCGCTCTTGAGGTATTGCAGGAACGGGTCGTTCTTGTCCAGCACCACCACGCCGTTGCCGTCGGTCATGGAGCCGCGGTACGCCTCCAGGCTGCGATAGAACGCGTAGAACGACGGATCCTTGGCACCGGCCTGGCCGTAGATGCGGGCGGCGTCGGCATCGCCTTCGCCGCGCAGCTTCTGCGCATCGCGCTCGGCGTCGGCCACGATCACGGTGGACTCGCGGTCGGCCTGGGCGCGGATGGTCAGGGCCTGCTCTTCGCCTTCGGCACGCAGCTTGCTGGCTTCCTGCTTGCGCTGGGCGCGCATGCGCTCGTAGACGTCGGTGATCACCTGGCTGTCGGTCGGCAGGTCGATCTGCTTGATGCGCAGGTCGGTGATCTGCATCCCTAAGCCCTTGATGGCGCCGTTGATGCCCTTGAGCTGGTTGGCGATCAATTCGCTGCGGTCGCCGGAGACCAGCTGCTGCAGGGTGCGCGAGTTGATCTGGTTGCGCAGCGAGTCGGTGATGATCGGGGCCAGGCGCGAATTGGCGACCGACTCCTCGCCACCGGTGGCGCGGTAGAACGCCCGCACGTCGGAGATGTAGCCGATGGCGAAGAAGTCCACGCTGACGTCTTTCTGCTCGGCGGTGAAGTAGCGCGCCGGCGCGGTGTCCAGCACCTGGAAGCGGCGATCGAACACGCGCACCGATTCCACCACCGGGATCTTGAAGTGCAGGCCGGGCTTGAGGTCGGCACGCACCACACGGCCCAGGTTGAGCACCATGGCGGTCTGGTCCTCGCGCACCACGAACACCGAGCCCATCAGGGTCAGCAACACGGCGACGATCAGGCCGATGACTAGCGAATTCTTCATTATTCGGTTCCCTCACGGCCGGTCGGGCGCGGGCCGCGCTCCGGATTGCGGATGCCCTCGCTGCCGCCACTGGTTTGCGGCGGATTCAACAGCACATCCTGCGGCACCATCGACGGCATGCCGCTGTTGCCCGTAGTGCCGCTGTTGCTGGCGGACTTGCCTGCGTCGGCCGGCAACGGCACGTAGATGACCTGGCGGCCATCGCTGCCGATCACCTTGCGGTTCTCCGACAGCACCTTCTGCACGGTTTCCAGCCACAGGCGCTTGCGCGTGACCTCGGGCGCGTTGGCGTATTGCTCCTGCAACAGCGTGAAGCGATCGGCGTCGCCTTCGGCCTTGGAGATCACCGCCTGCTTGTAGCCTTCGGCGCCGGTGCGGGTGCGCGCACCCTGGCCGCGTGCCTCGGGCACCACCTTGGCGGCGTAGGCCTGGGCTTCGTTGATCAGGCGCTCGCGCACCTGCTGGGCACCGTTGACCTCGTCGAAGGCCGGCTTCACTTCTTCCGGCGGGCGGGCGTCGGGCAGGGTCACGCCGGTGACGGCCAGGCCGGTGTTGTAGGCGTCCAGTGCCGCCTGCAGGCGATCCTTGGAGGCAATGGCCAGCGGGCCACGGTTGTTGAGCACGGTATTGAGGTCGGAACGGCCGACCTGCTCACGCACGGCGCTTTGCGCGGCCTGCTCCAGCACCAGATCGGCATTGCGCGAACCGAACAGGTACTTGCGCGGGTCGCTGATCTGGTACTGCACGTTGAGCGAGACGTTGACGATGTTCTCGTCGCGGGTCAGCACCGGCACCTGGTTGCTGAAGGTCTTGATCTCGGTGGCGTTGACCTTGCGCACCGACTCGACCGGCCAGGGCAGCTTGAAGTTCGGGCCGGGCTGCAGGATGCGCGAGAACTGGCCGAAGCGCAGCACCACGCCGCGCTGCTGTTCGCCGATGAGCTGGAAGCTGGAGAACAGCACCATCAGCACCACCGCGACCAGGATCCAGCGCCCCACGCCACCATCGAACAGCTCTTTCAACGGGGCGGGCAGATTGCCCCAGCCACCACCGTTGCCACCACCACGCGGGCCCCAGGACCTGCGACGGTTGGGGTCCGGGCCGTCTCCGCCCTTGTTGCCGGGTGTGTTCCAGGCCATGCACGCTCCATGATCGAGGGGCTGTGCGGGCCAGTCCCGCAGTGCCGCCGTGTTGTTGATTCGCTGATTCTACTAGATGGGGCAGACCGACCGTTTTGAAAGGCCCCAATTGGTGCGTCCCGGTTTAGCCGCTGGGGTGGATCGAGCCGATGGCCGGGTTCGCAGACGGGGAAGGACACGGTGTCAGCGCGATCTGGGGGCAAGCACCGGGCGCGCGTTCTGGAGTTGGCCAATGGGGATCACGCCGAGACTGGACGCGGACCCGGCCTGCGATGCGCTGCACGATGACGCCGACGACATCGTGCTGCTCGCTGACGCGTGGCCATTGTCAGTCGACCGATCCGGCGTCTGACCTGGCTGGATAGCCCAGGGTCGCGGTCAGGCCAAGCAATCGCTGCGCTTTGCCGACCCCGGGTTGCGGCGCAGGATGCCGCCGATGGCAGGCGAGCATCGGTGTCCAAACGGCACTGGCGGCGCGGCTGACGTTGGCATCAGCGCTGAGGGGCATGCGGCTGGGGCGATGCTGCGCTGGCACAACGCAGTCCGGAACGCCTCCGCCAACCCTGCTCCCACCCTCGTCGCCGCACTCACGCCATCGGCGGTTCGTCTTTCTGGTTGAACACGCGCTCCATCACTTCCAGCAACTCGTCTTCGGAGAACGGCTTGGTGATGTAGGCGCGTGCGCCCTGGCGCATGCCCCACATGCGATCGGTGTCCTGGTCCTTGGTGGTCACCAGGATCACCGGGATGTGCTGGGTGGTCGGCTCGCGCTTGAGCGTGCGGGTGGCCTGGAAACCGTTGAGGTTGGGCATCACCACATCCATCAGCACCAGATCCGGCAGCGAAGACTTGGCCGCTTCCACGCCGGCGGCACCATCGGTTGCAGTGATGGTCTCGTGCCCCAGCTTCTCGACGATGCGCTGAATCCCCAGCAGCTGCGACGGCGAGTCGTCGACGATCAGAATGCGTGCCATGTGCTTCCCCTAGTGTGCGCGGCGAGTGTAGTGCGCCGGCCGCGCTTGCGGTAGCTGGGCCAGACGGTACGCCCGGCGATGCCGTTACGAGGCGTGATCCAGTGGCGCGGCGCGATTGCCCAGCCGATGCGTACTACGTTGGACAAGACGCAGCTGGATGCAACAACGTCGCAGAAAGCCGCTCGCCGACGTATTACGTGCATGCTGCCCTGCCCTCAATCCCTCATCGATACGAGGGGGGACGACGGGTCCCTTCTCCCATCGGGAGAGGAGGGCGTACAGCGCCAGATGAGGGGACGGCGGAGATCCAACGCCGCAGATCGACGTTCACCGGCGCACTACTCGCCCGCCGAACCCCCACCCCAATCCCTCCACAAAGAGGGCGATTGCTCCCTTCTCCCATCAAGAGAAGGTGGCGCATAGCGCCGGATGAGGGACGGCGGCGATTCAACCGCGCAGATCGACGTTCACTGGCGCACAACCTGCCTGCCGAACCCTCACCTCATCCCCGCGTCGCCCCCTCGCGGCCTACACCGATTCGCCGAACGCCTTGGCCAGGTTGCGGTAGGCCTTTTTCTGCGCATCGTCGGTGGGGGCCGGGGCCAGGATTTCCAGCTCCACGATCTGGTCGCCCGGCGTGGTGCCCGGCAGGCCGCGGCCGCGCAGGCGCAGCTTGCGCCCGGCGTCCGAGTCGGCCGGCACCTTCAACTCCACCGACCCGCCCAGGGTCGGCACGCTGATGGTGGTGCCCAGTGCCGCCTGCCAGGGCATGACCTGCAGGGTGTACAGGATGTTGCGCCCGTCCACCTCGAACTGCGGGTGCGCGGCGTATTCGATCTCCAGCAGCAGGTTGCCGCCGCCGTTGCCCTGCCCGCTCAGGCGGATCACCTGGCCTGGCTGCACGCCCTTGGGCACGCGCACATCCAGCTGCTTGCCGTTGATGGTGATGCGTACGCTGTCGCCCGCATACACCGCTTCCAACGGCACCGCCAGCTTGGCGCGGGTGTCGCCGCGCGCCTGCGGACCCGCGCCTGCACCAGGGCCGGCGCCCGGACCACGCGGACGGCCGCCGCGCTGGCCGGCGAACAGGCTTTCGAAGAAATCGCTGAAGCCGCCACCGGCGCCGCCGTTGCCGAACACTTCCTCGTAGTCGTAACCCTGCCCACCACCGTAGCTGGGCGGGGCCTGGAACTCGTCGCCCGGGCGGAAGCCCTGCGCCTTGAGCTGGTCGTAGGCCTTGCGCTTGGCCGGGTCGCGCAGCGCCTCGTAGGCTTCGTTGATCGCCTTGAACTTGTCTTCGGCGCCGGCCTCCTTGCTGACGTCGGGGTGGTACTTGCGCGCCAGCCGGCGGTAGGCGGTCTTGATCTCCGCATCGCCTGCGCTGGGCTCCACGCCCAGCGTTGCGTAGTAATCCTTGAATTCCATCTAATCACCTCTGAAAAAAACGGCCCGCAGCCGAGGCCACGAGCCAGTCATATCGCAGCCGGGCGGGCAACCGCACCTATTCTACGGTGCGGTTGCCGCCGGGAAGCGAAGCATGCCGCTCCGCTCCAGGTTTTGCTGCCTTACTGCACCGTATTGCCGGCTGGGTCCTGGCCGTTGCCGACCTGGATACGGCGCGGGGTGGCCGCCGGGCGCTTGGGGATGCGGATTTCCAGCACACCGTTGTGCCCGGTCGCGGTGATGCCGTCGGGGTCGGCACTGTCGGGCAGCGCGAAGCGGCGGTGGAAGCTGCCGTAGCGGCGCTCGATGCGCGAGAAGCGCTCGGTCTCGGTGCTGGACTCGCCCTTGCGCTCGCCCTTGATCGACAGTATGCCCTTGTCCATCTGCACCTCGATCTGGCCGGGGTCGATGCCCGGCAGGTCGGCATACAGCACGAAGTGGTTGGCCTCTTCCTTGATGTCCACGCGCGGCACCCACTGCGCGGTCACCACCGCCGATTCGTCGGTGTCGCCGTTCTGCTCGAAGAAACGGTCGAACACGTGCTTGATCTCGTTTTGCAGCGCATGGGTGGGCCACTGTGGATAACGAACGATGTTCATTGCGAGCCTCCAAAAGGTTGGGTGAGGGGCCGGCTGCCGCGGCGTGCGCCGTTGCGCCGGCCATGTGCGTCAGATAGGCGTGCCGCTGCGGATTTCAAGCGCGTTGACGCGCTTTTCCCTCGCCCCTTTCTAGACTTCGTTCAGCCGCAGGAGCCCGCCCCATGACCATCCACGTTGGTGACCGCATTCCCGAAGTCGTGCTCAAGCGCCTGCGCGAGGGCATCGAGGCGGTCGATACCCACAGCCTGTTCGCCGGCCGCAAGGTGCTGCTGTTCGCGGTGCCGGGCGCCTTTACCCCGACCTGCTCGGCCAAGCACCTGCCGGGCTATGTGGAGCACTTCGACGCATTCCGCAAACGCGGCATCGAGGTGCTGTGCACCGCGGTCAACGACCCGTTCGTGATGCAGGCCTGGGGCCGCAGCCAGCTGATCCCAGACGGCCTGCACCTGCTGCCCGACGGCAACGCCGAACTGGCCCGCGCACTGGGCCTGGAGATCGACGCCAGCGGCTCGGGCATGGGCCTGCGCTCGCGCCGCTACGCACTGTATGCCGACGACGCCGTGGTCAAGGCCTTGTTCGTCGAAGAACCCGGCGAATTCAAGGTGTCCGCCGCCGATTACGTACTGCAGCACCTGCCCGATTGATGCATTGATTCCCCCCAACCACTCAGAAGGAAACCGGCCAGCCATGTCTAACCAGCCAGCCAAGCAACTCCCCGACGGCATCACTGATACCGCCACCTTGCGCAGCCGCGCACGCCAGAGCATCGAAGACGGTGCCATCACCGAGAGCTACCACGCCGACCGCGAGGCGGTGATCGAGCTGCTCAACACCGCACTGGCCACCGAATACGTGTGCACCCTGCGGTATTACCGCCACTATTTCATGGCCAAGGGCATGCTTGCCGACGCGGTCAAGGGCGAGTTCCTGGAGCATGCGCAGCAGGAACAAGCGCACGCGCACAGGCTCGCCGAGCGCATCGTGCAGCTGGGCGGCGAACCGGACCTCAACCCGGACACGCTGACCAAGCGCTCGCATGCCGAATACAAGGAAGGCAGCGACCTGCGCGACATGGTCAAGGAAAACCTGATCGCCGAGCGCATCGCCATCGACAGCTACCGCGAGATGATCGATTTCATCGGCGACAAGGACACCACCACCAAGCGCATCCTGGAAGACATCCTGGCCCAGGAAGAAGAGCATGCCGACGAGTTCGCCGACCTGCTGGAAGGCTGGATCGGCGAGTGAGCTGAGTATTGCAATGCAGCGATGCGTTGCGAGCGATGATCGGTATCGACATTCACCGTGATGTTGAAAGTTGAAATCGACTCGATGATTTAAGCAAACAGGGCGCCTCGAGCGCCCTGTCTGTTTTCTATGCCGCAGGATGCTGTGTGGTTGCCTGCGGCGGTAGGAGCGCACCCGGGCGCGACGTGGCATTCCCGGTAACGCCCCATCGCGCCCGGGTGCGCTCCTACGGGTGTTTGCACTGTCGGGAGCAGCACGTGCGCGGTCAGCGCAATACGCGAAAGCGCAGCTGCGTCCATGCACCATCGCTGGCCATTGCGGTGAGCGTATGCGTGCCGACCTCGGCGAATTCGCGCTGAAATCCCTGGCGTCCGTTGGTCTGCGCGATCCAGCGGCCATCCAGCAACCAGTCGATGCGCGCGTCGCTGCCCAGGGCACGTAATTGCAGGCGTACCGGACGCGAGGTGGCGTTGGCACGCGCCAGCGTGGCGCGATCGCTCAGCCCGTCGATACGCAGCACGCCGCCACCGGTCATGCGCCCATGGGGCAGACAGTCCGCCGCAAGTGGCGGCAGTTGCGCAGCATTGCGCTCGGCGGCGCTGAGCCAGGGCGAGACCAATGCCGGCCAGCGCGCCACTGCATGCGGCACGCGCTCATGCGCCTGGCTGCATTCCTGCGACAGCCGCTGGCCACTGCGCGCATCCACATCGAAATGCAGCTGCCCGCTTTGCCATAGCCGCGCATCGCGCTCGGCAAAGGTGGGCGGCACTGCGCCATCGAGCACGTAGGCGTCGGCGCGGCGTGCGCATTGCGCCGGTGGTGTCTGATCGGCGGCGCCGCCGAGCGGCCAGCAGATGTCCAGCGCCTGCACGGTGGCTGGCATCGGCACCGGCGCGCTATCGCCGGCGCTGCGCGGCAAGGCATCGATGACTTCGAACATCAGCGGCAGTGCGGTGACGGCGCCGTACTGGCCCGGCAGCGGCGTACCGTCCGGACGCCCCACCCACACCCCGACCGTGTAGCGACGCGTGCCGCCGATCGCCCAGGCATCGCGGTAGCCGTAGCTGGTGCCGGTCTTCCAGGCCACGCCCGGGCGCGTGGCGGTGTCGAAGGTGCCGCTGCCGTACCCGGGGCGCGGATTACTTTGCAGGATCTCGCGCACGATCCAGGCCGCACCCGGCGACATCAGCCGGCGCTCGATGCGCGGATCGTCCGGCGTATAGCGCACGCGCCCGGCGATACCGCCACGATTGAGCGCCGCAAATGCACCGACCAGTTCCTGCAATTGCGCGCCTGTGCCACCCAGGATCAACGCCAGATTGGGCACGCTGCCGTGCGCAAAGCGCAGCTCGATCCCGGCATTGGACAGCCGCGCAGCAAACCGCGCCGAGCCGATCCGGTCGAGCAGGTCCACCGCCGGCACGTTCAGCGACAACCGCAACGCCGTTGCCGCGCTCACCGGCCCATTGAAGGCCGCATCGAAATTGCCGGGCCGGTAGCTGCCAAAACTCTGCGGCGCATCCACCAACAGGCTTTCGGAGTGGATCAACCCATCGTCCAACGCCATGCCGTACAGGAACGGCTTGAGCGTGGAACCGGGAGAGCGCCAGGCCTGCACCATGTCCACATGCCCCAGCCGTTTGCGATCGCCGAAGCTGGCCGAGCCCACATACGCGCGCGCTTCCATGGTGGTGTTGTCCACCACCAGCAATGCCGCAGAGGTGCGCTCGGGCAGCTGCGAAAAGTATGTGGTGACGCGTTCTTCCAGGGTGCGCTGCAGCTCCACATCCAGCGTGGTCACGATGCGTGCCGCGCGCGGTTGCGCGCTGTGCAACCGCTGCGCGAGCAGCGCCGCATGCAAGGGCGGTTTGAGCGAGCGCGTCACCACCGGCTCGATCCGCGCATCGTCCACCTGCGCGCGCGACCACACGCCCAGCTCCACCATGCGATCGAGCACCTTGTCGCGCGCGCGTTGCGCTGCTTCGGGATGGCGATCCGGGCGCAGGCGGCTGGGCGATTGCGGCAACACCGCCAGCAACGCAGCTTCGGCCTGCGACAAGGCCTTGGCCGGCTTGCCCAGGTACGCCCAGCTGGCCGCTTCCACGCCTTCGATGGTGCCGCCATAGGGCGCGCGCTCCAGATACAGCGTCAGAATCTCGCGCTTGCTCAGGTGCGCTTCCAGCTGCAGCGCGCGCAGCAGCTGCTTGGCCTTGCCCCACGGCGTGCGCGTATGCGGGTCGAGGATGCGCGCCACCTGCATGGTCAAGGTCGAACCGCCGGAGACGATGTGCCCCTGCCCGATCCATTGCCCGCCGGCACGCAACAGGCCCCACGGGTTGACTCCGGGATGGCGCCAGAACCAGCGGTCCTCGTAGTTCAGCAATGCCTGCAGGTACAGCGGCGACACACTCTGCGGGCTGGCCGGATAACGCCACACCCCGTTGCGGTCGGCGAACGCGCGCAGCGGGGTGCCATCGCGTGCCACCACCAGCGTGGAGGTGTCCCGTGATCTGGGCAGTGGCAGTGGGAAGGCCAGGTCCAGCAGCAACACCGCAGACAACAGGGCCACGGCGCTCCAGCGTAGCCCCGTCAACCAGCGCCGGCCACGCCGAGCAACACCATCCTTGCCAGCGACGCGTTCCTGCGTCTGGTCGATCCTTGCCTGCGCGTGCTGCTGCTCATCCATCCTGCCAAGGATGCAGGGCAAAACGCATTTCGGCCACCATCGCGCGCGGCAAGCTGCGGCGTTGAGCGATCAACGTGACTGGACGCTCCTGCTTGCGCGACGACAGCTGCGCTAGCCCACCACGTCCGCGTGCGGCGAGCGACGCGGCCTTACGAACAGCCGCAGTAACCCCATCGCCAGGAATACCGCAGACAGGCGCAACGCAATGCCGAGCCAGCCGCTGGCCGCCGAATCGGAGACCGCAAAGACCGTCCAGGCCGCGTTGAGCGAGACATGCAACACCCAGCCGCTCCAGATCGTGTAGCCATCCTGCGCGTCCACGATGGCAAACAGCAGCGCACCGATACCGGTAATGGCGAAGATCAGCAACGCCTCGCCACCTCCACCGCCGGCCCCGAGCCAATGCACACCGCCAAACACAACCGCCTGCACCAGCGCGGCGATTGCCGGACGCCAGCCCAGCGCACGGCAGGCAAAGACGAAGCCGAAACCGCGAAACACGATTTCTTCCGCTAGCGGAAACAGCAGCGCCAACCAGAGCAGGCCAAGCAGATCGTCGGTGCCGACCGAGCTGGACTGCGTCCACAGCCCCAGCCAACACGGCAGTGTGGCCAGCAACGTCAGCGCCGGGCCGCGTAAGCCGTTCCAACGCAACCCCAGACGCGCCGCGAGCTCGCCTGGCATGCCAGGACGCAGCAACGCCGCTGCGACGAGCACGACCACTACGCTGAGCAGATTGTCGAGAATCCCACCGCCGTAAGGCACCGGAATTTTCGGGATTGGAAAACCAAGGGCCTTGGCCACATCACGCACCTGCAGCGCGACCAGCAGCACCAACAACCAGACGACATGCGGCGTGAGTCGGCGCAGGGATGTATCGAGCGGCATGCAGACGCCCTTGCGTGCAAACGAACGCTGACTATAACGGCAACACCACCGCCGCAGTTCCACGGATCACATTGCGCGGCGACATCCGCTCCCGTCGCAGGCCAGCTGCATGCGATGATGCAACGCGACGCTCACCGCTGCTCCAGCGACGCGCGATAGCGCAGCAAGGCTTCTGGCGCATCGGTCTGGATGATCGACACGCCTTCGCGGTACAGGCGGCCCCACACCTTGTCGGGATCGCGCTCGGCATCGGCGTCGCCGCCGTAGCCGGCGATGAAGCCTTCCCACAGCGAGTTGACCATCAGCCGCACCTTGTGTGCCTTGCTCACTGCAACCAATGCCGGCAATTGCGCTGCCGACATCTTGGGCAGCTCGAACGCGACCGGATGCGCGTTGCGTGTCTGCGCAGTGGCGATCGCGGCCAGGTCGGCAGTGCCATGGGCGTTGATCAGGATCGGGAAGAAATACACCTTGTCGAACGGCAGCATCGCCGCTAGGGGCGGCGTGGCGATGCCGGCTTCGGCCTTGACGATCACCTGGTGCTGCATGCCGGCACGGGCAACCGCATCGACCACCTGCACGTAGATCGCATCCTTGACGTCCAGATTGAGCAGGATGTGGCCCTTGGACCTGGCCAGCATCTGCTCGAGCGTGACCACGCGTTGATCGGTCAGCGGTGCCTGCGCGCCACCTTCGTCGCTGCGCAGCCGCAATTTTTGCAGATCGGCCAAGGTCAGCTCGGACAGCTTGCCGGTGCCGTCCGTGGCGCGGTCCACGGTGGCGTCGTGCAGCATCACCAGGGTGCCGTCGGCGGCGCGGCGCACATCGGTCTCCATCACGTCGGCACCGATGGCGATGCAGCGCTCCAGCGCGGCCAGCGAGTTCTCCGGTGCGCTGTCCTTGAAACCATGTTCCGGTGCCGGCGCATGGCAACCGCGATGGGCCACCACCACGATGCCGCCGTCAGGATTGGTCAGCCGGGCCTGGATTGCAGCCACGCCGGTGGGCGCCGCGCTCGCATGGGTAGCCAGTACCGCCCACAGCATGGCGGCGACGGTGGCGGCAGTACGTAAGCTCATCGAACAACTCCGCTTGAAGGGATTAACAGAACCACTGCGCTACCGTCAGGTGAGCGCGGTCGGCACACGGCATGGCCTCTGCCAGGTGCACATCTTGATTTCCACGCACCGCGCGCACTTGCCTGAGCTCTGCTCGCAATGCCAGCTTCGCCGCGCCTAGAACGTTGGCGTAAAACGCAAGCCGAACCAGTACGTCGTGGGTACCGAATAACTGTCCTTGAGCAGGTTCTGCCCGGGGCCGGTCACGCTGGTGATGCGGCTGTGGGTGAGGTTGCTGACCTGGCCGATCAGGCTGAGCTGTTTGCTGATCGCATAGGTCGCGGTGAAATCCAGCTGCGAACGCGGCGACCAATACAGGTCCTGCCAGTCGATATTGCTGACGATGGCACGCAAGGCCTTGCCCTGACGATTGTAGGCCGCGCGCAGCTCCAGTCCGCCGCTGTTGTAGAACAGCGTGGCATTGGCGGTGTAGTCGGGCTGCCCGACCAGGTTGTCGAGCTTGCGCTCGCGCTGGCTCATATTGCTGCCGCTGCCAACGCTGTAGGGCACATCCAGGCTGCCATCGAGCACCGCAAAATTCGCACTGAAACCGACCCCACTCAGCCACGGCGCGATCGGCGCCAGGGTGTTGACGATGCCGTTGAACTCCACCCCGCGGATACGCGCCTTGGCGGCATTGGCCGGCGTGCTGATCAGCGCGTTGGCGTAGGTGGTGCCGTCGAACGTGAAGCTGTCGGTGCGCGACAGCGTAAAGATCTCGTCCTGGATGCGCTTATTGAACACGGCCGTGGACGCGAACGCATCGAAGTCGCCAGGCAGGCGCCATTCCAGCGACAGATCCAGGTTATTGGACACGCGCGGTTTGATGTCCGGGTTGCCGATGGTGACGGTGACGCCTTGCGCATTCGGGTTGCCGGCATCGGCCGTGTTGACGAAGCCGATCGAGGTGCGCGCCGCGTACGCATCGTATGGCGGGCGGCCGAGCGTACGGCTTGCGCCGGCGCGCAGGTCCAATGCATCTGTCAGGTGGTAGGTCATGATGGCCGAGGGCAGCAGATAGTGGTAATCGGCACTGGTCGGGTTATCGACATACACATAGCGGTTGGTCGCGGCATCCAGCTGCCGCTGGCGGCCGACCGTATCGAGCCTGGTGCTGTCGAAATGCAGGCCGCCCTGCACATTGAAACGCTCGCTGCGATAGCTGACCAGGCCATAGCTGCCGAAGGTCTTTTCGGTATGTGTGAAGTTGTCCTGATTGCTGAAGGCCTGCTGGTCGGTGCTGTTGAACGCGCTCAGCGGCGTTGCAGCCAGCGCACGATTGGCCTTGTCAGGATCGATGGTGATCAGGTTCAGGCCGGCGTAGCGCATCGGTGCCCGGCCGGTGCCCGCCACATCGGCCAGGCCAAACGCCGGCGCACTGGTATTGGGCTGATATTCGACGCGATAGATGTCGTAGGACGGTTTGTCGGTGGTGTACGACACGCCTGCGGCAAAGCCGATCCCCTGATCGCTCTCGCCCTGGTTGAAACCGTAATCCAGCCGGCCGGTGAGGATGCGATCGGCGGCAGTGCGTTTGTAGTCCGGGCGCCAGTACGACAGGCTGTAGTTGCCCAGATCGTTGTAGGCCTGCGGCGACACGCCGAAGCGCTGATCGAAGCCGGAGGTGTCGTAGTTGAATGCGTAATTGGGCGTGGCATTGATGGTCACACCGCTGCCGGTCTGGCCCACCTGTACCGGTGCGGCGCGGGTGATGCCGGTGGCGTACTTGATCATGCGGATCGGCTCGTCGTAGGTCGCATCCGACCACGCGCCGCGCGCGGAGAACTGTTGCCGATCGGTGGGCCGCCAGATCGTGCCCAGCTGCGCGACTTTGGTGCGTGTGGTGACGATCTGGTTCGAGTAACCCACCTCGATATCGCCGCCGGGATAGCTGCCGGAGCTGGCAGTCTGATTGAACACCTGGCCACGGTTGCGCGGGTCGATGATGACCTCGTTGCGCTCCATGTTGTCCTTGAAATAGTAGTAGCCGGCCGTTGCATAGGCTTCCAGCGCGGCACTGGGATGCACTTCGAACTTGCCGGTGACGCCATAGCGGTCGCGCTGGTTCTGCACGTACCAGTACTTGTCCTGCTGCGGCACCGCCCAGCCATTGCCGAGATTGGCGCCGGTCTGCAGCACGCCGTTGTTGTCGTAGAACCCGTAATGCACCGTGTCGGTGGTCATATGGGTTTCGGTATAGCTGCTCAGCGTCTGGTAGTTGGCCGACAGGGTGACCCCGTACTGCTGCTCGCTGCCGAAGGTGCGGCTGCCGGTGGCGTTCAGGCGGTAGCCGGGGTCGTCCTGGTCGCGCGGCTTGCCGACATCGTTGGCGTGGCCGAGCGCCGCTTCGGCACTGAAGAAGGGCTTGCCGCCGTTTTCGAACGCGCTGCGTGTCTTGAGGTTGATCGCCCCGCCCGTTGCGTTGGGGTCCAGGTCGGGCGTGAAGGTCTTGACCACCTGCAATTCGCTGACCATCGACGCCGGCAGCAGGTCCAGACGCACGCCGCGGGTGATCGAGCCGAGCGTGCCGTTCGGCGTGCCGGGCGATGCAATGGTCAGCCCATCGATGGTGACGTTGTTGTAGGACGGGCCCAGGCCGCGCAAGACCGGGGTGGCGGCCTCGTCGCGCGGATGCTCGTTGTCGGTGGCCGGCAATACCGACAGACCGGGCACGCGGCGCAGCGCTTCGACGATGGTGCTGTCGGGCAAGGCGCGCACATCGGTGGCGCTGATCACATCGGTGATATTGGTCGCCGCGCGCTTGCTTTCCACCGCAGCGGCATTGGCACGGCGCACGCCGGTGACCTGCATGGCATCAAGGGTCTGCACGCCGGCTTTGTTGGTGACCGATACGTCGCTAGTGGATGCCTCGCCTTGTGCGGATGCAGGCAAGGTGGGCGATGCAGGCGACGTGGACGATGCAGGGGATGCAGGGTCTATGGAATCAGCGGATGCATCTGCTGGCAATGGAGAACGTTGCCTTGCAGTCGCAACTTCAGCCCCGGGCGTGGATGCCTCGTCATTATGAGCTGTAGCTGTAGCTGTAGCTGTATCTGTAGTTGTAGCTGCGCTCGCTGATGCGCCCGCGGTCGCGGTCATGGCCGCAGCAGACGTTTGAGCGAAGTCACCGGCTGCAATAGCCGCCCACTCGTGGGCGCATGCCTGCGGAGCTGGCGAACACGCCGCAATGGCAACGGCGAGAACGGACAAGTGCAAACGGTACGAATCGGAGCGCTGCATGGAATCCCGAGATCGCGCAGCGGGAATGCCGCGCCTGTGAGAAAGCACGCCACCGTAGCCAGCAAAAATGACCCCTGCATGTCGCTTACATCGCATCGAAAAGACAGTGCGCAGCGATGTCGCCGTAAGCGAAGAAGCGCTGGCGTAGGAGCGCGCTTGCGCGCGATGGGGCTTTCCCGGTGATGCCCGATCGCGCGCAAGCGCGCTTCTACGGCAGCCAGATTGCATCCCAGAATGGATAATCGCCGACCCGCTCGACCAGTCCGGCGCGTAGCGGGTTGGCGATAAGGTAACGAGCCGCGAGGCGCAGATCGTCTTTCCCAACGATCCTTGCGTGTCGCTTACATCTCATCGAAAAGACAGTGCGCAGCGATGCCGCCGTAAGCGAAGAAGCGCTGACGTAGGAGCGCGCTCGCGCGCGATGGGGCGTTACCGGTAACGTCCCATCGCGCGCGAGCGCGCTCCTACCTTGTTGTCCTACGGCTGCACCACCGTCATCGTCGCTGGCGTGCTGCGCCCCACGCCGCGCAGCTCGGGCCGGTACATGTCTTCCACCAACGATGGCGGCACCGTGTAGGTGCCCGGGGTGACTGCGCGCACCAGGTAATACAGCTGTGCCTTGCTGCCCGAGGACAGCGCCAGCGCGGCCACATAGCGGTCGTCGCGGAACTCTTCGTGCTTGACGTCGGCGGCGCTGGAACGCTCGCTGATGCCGATGCCGTCCACCACCACATCGGCCCACTGCTTGGCATCGCCGAGATTGAAGTTCTCGATCTCCAGGCCGGCCGGCAACAGGTCGGTCAGTAGCGCGTCCGGCATGTCGCTGTTGGCGGTGATGGTGACGCGCACGATCAGCGCTTCGCCTTCCTTCAATGCACGTGGGGTCCAGGGTTTGCCATCGGTGGTGTACCAGCTGCGCTCCACGCTGAGGTTGCGCGTGTCCGGCTCCGGTGCGCTGCGCGGGATGCCGGCCACTTCCAGGCTGGCGTACATCGGTGCCTCGCCCTGCGGTGCGAACTGCACGCCGCGCGCCAGGGCGGCGCTGTCGAAACTGCGCCCGAACAGGCGTGCCGGCGCAATCTCCTGCGTCTGGCCGCCAACAGTCAAGGTGCCGGACACCTGCTTGCCCTGCCCGACCATCAAGGCCTTGCCCAAGCGCGCCAGCGCCACCTGCTCCTGCGTACTCAGCCACAGCCAGCCGGTGGCGCGGCGTGCATCCAGCGCGCGGCCCAATGCCACTGCGCGGGTGTCGTACTCGGGCTTGGACAAGCCACGCTCGTGCAGCAACGCCATCATCAAGGCATCGTCGCGAATCGCGCTGCCGTAATCGGCGAAGTACGGCGGGCGCTCGCTGCTGTCCTTGGCAAAACCCGCCTTGATCGCCGCCTGCCCACGCTTGGTGTCGCCCTGCAGCGACAACGCCGCGCCCAGATGCACCAGCGACAAGCCGGTCAGCGCCTTGTCGCGCTGGTTGTCGTACAACGCGCGCAGCGTGCCCAGCGGCGCGCGGTTGACGCGTGCCAGCACATAGCCAGACCAGGCCTGGTTGGCGAACTTCAGGCTATCGCGGCGGTCCTGCCCGTAGAACTCGTTGCCACCGGACAGCAGGTCCTCGCTGAGCCGATTGAGCGCCTTCTGCAGCACGTTGTCGGGCACCGCAAAACCGGCGTCCTTGGCGTCGAGCAGGAACTCGGCGATGTAAGGGGTCAGGCCCGGATTGACGTAACCGTCGTCGCCCCACATCGAAAAATGCCCGCTGGCGATCTGCATCGAGGCCAGGCGACCGAATGCGCCTTCCATGCGCTCGCGGCGCTTGCCCGCCTCCAGCCCCTTGGTGCCCAGCGCCCTGGCGGTGGCATCGTCGAGCAAGAGTGCGGCATAGCCCTTGCTGGTGGTCTGCTCGGCGCAGCCATACGGATAGTCCAACGCCCCCTGCAGGGCGCTGGCGAACGGAATCGGCGGCAGCGGGCTGACCACCATGCGCGCGGTCACCGAGCCGGCCATCAGGCCATCGGCAAAGCCGCTGTCCAGGGTGATCGGCGCCAGCGGATCGAGCACGCGCGTCTGCGCACGCAACACCTGCGGCCAGCCGGCACGCACCGGCAGGTCGTAACTGCGGTCGGCCTTGAAGCCGTTGCCGTCCACACGCACGCGCACCTTGGCCACGCTATAGCCTTCGGTGGCGCTCAGCGGGAAGCTCAGCGTCTGCTTGGCATCCACACCAAGCTTGACGCTGCGCGCCGCCTCGGCGATGGCCAGCGGGCCGATCCCGTCCACGCGCACATTGAACTCGCCCGGCTTGCCGGTGAAGTTCTGCACATCCAGCGTCACCGTGCTGCGGTCGCCCGGTGCCATCACACGCGGCATGCTGGCCTCGGCCAGGATCGGGGCGCGCACCACGGTTTCCAACGCGTGGTTGCCGAACCGCGTATCCGAATACACCAACGCCGACACCCGCAGCGTGCCGTTGAAATCCGGTACCGGCAGTTGCACGCGCGCATTGCCCTTGGCATCGAGCTTCACCGAGCCGGAGAACAGGTCCACGGTCTGCACGCGCGCGGTCGGGCGCTTGGCCTGCGGCAAGGCTTCCAGCGCCATGTCGCCGCCGAACTTGAGCTTGCCGCTGGCGCCTTCGAAGCTCTCGATCACGCGGCCGTAGATGTCGTAGGCATCGGTGCCCAGACGACGCTGCGCGAAGAACTGCGCGTTGGCATCGGGCACCGGGAAGCGGGTGATGTTGAGGATGCCCACGTCCACCGCCGAGATGGTCACGTGCGCCGCCTTGCCGGCCAGCTCCGGCACGCTCACCGTCACCGGCAACGCCTGCTCGGGGCGCATCTGCTTGGGCGCAGCCAGGCCCACCGCAACGCGTCGCGCCTTGCGATCCATCGGCACATACGCCACGCCCACCGCACGCGCCGGGGTGATCTTGCTCGGCGCACTGCCGCCGCGGAACACCAACGCGGTGACGTAGACATCGTGGCGTTCCCACGCGTCGGTCACCGGAATTTCGAAGCTGCTGCCCGGCTTGACGTCGATGTCCTGCACGTACAGCAGCTTGTCGCTTTCCACCAGCAGCACGCCCTTGCCGGCATGCGGCGGGGTCAACGTGACGGTGAGCGTGTCGCCGGCGCGGTAGCCGGTCTTGTCCAGCGCCAGCTTGACCTTGTCCGGGCGCGCGTCCAGGCCGCGGTTTTCGTCGTTCCAGCTCCAGCCGGCGCGGAACGGGTAGCGCGTGGTCAGCCCGGTGGCCGGGTCGAACACGTCCAAGCGGTACTCGCCCCACTCCACCGGGACCTCGAGCTTGGCGTTGCCGCCGGCGATGTCGAGCGTGCGCGTGTCCTTGTTCTCGAAGCGGCGGGTGAAGTCGTAATCCCAATGGTCGTCGGTGTAGTTCCAGTGGTAGTCGCGCAGCTCGCGCACCAACGTGGCCTTCAGGCCCTTGGCCGGTTGCGGCTTGCCATCGGCATCCACGCGGGTGATTTCGAAGCGCGCGGTGCCGTTGGCATCGGTGCCGTCCTTGTCGTCGAACAGGGGGCGCACGCCGACCAGCGCCTTGGCCGGCCACAGCACGCGCTTGACGCTGCGGGTGACGGTACGCCCGCCGGTCTCGTACACACTGCCCGAGACCACCGCCGCAATCGTGCTGACCGGCTTGGCTTCGGCAGGCAGCGCGATGTCTTCGCGCAACACGCCATCGCTGCCGAACTCGGTGTCGATCACGTCCTTGGCGTCGCGCGGCAGCTCCAGCGTGGGGTCGCCGAAGAACCAGCCCGGCAAGGACTCGAGCGGATGCTGCTCGACGCTGACCGCAAGCTTGGCGGTGAAACGGTTGCCATCGGCCGGCGCGCCATACAGGTACGCGGCATTGGCGACCAGCGTGAACGGCTGGCCGGCGCTCAGGGTCTTTTGGGTGCTGTCCAGATCCAGCTTCATGCGCTCGGGCAGGAACTCTTCCACGCGCACGGTCATGCCCTGCACGGCGTCCTTGCTGGCCGGATCGGTGCGGAATTCCACCTGCCAGCGACCGGTCGGCGCATCGGCCGGAATCTGCTGGCTGAACTCGAAATAGCCCTGCTCGCCCGGCTGCAGCTTGGTCTCGCGGAAGGTCTTGCCGTCCGGCTGCTTGAGGCGCAGGAACACCGGCTGCGGCTTGGTAGGCTTGCCGTCGTTGTCGCGCAGGATCGCCGACACGCGCATGGTCTCGCCGGGGCGATACAGGTCGCGGCCGGCCCAGGCGAAGACGTCGAACCAGGCACTCTCGCGCCCGGCCACCGCAAATTCGCTCAGGTCCAGCGCCGGCTGGTTGAACGGCAGCACCGAGATATCGGTCTTGCTGCGCGCCACCAGCACGTGGCCGGCATCGAGCGTGTAGTTGAGCAGCGCATTGCCGTTGCCGTCGGTGGCGCCCTTGAGGAACAGCTCGCCCTTGGCATCGAGGACGCGCACTTCCACGTTCTTGATCGGCTCGCCGCTCTGCAGCGAGGCGGTGTGCACGAACAGCTTGTCCTTGTAGGCGCGCGTATGCAGGCCGATGTCGCTGACGGTGAAGAACGCCGTCTCCTGTTCGTTCTCGAAGCTGCCGGCGCGCTTCATCACCGCAAAGTACAGGCCCGGCTCCTGCAGCTCCTTGATGTCCTGCGTCGGCAGGTAGGTCAGCACGCGCTCGTTCTGCTTGCCGCCCAGGATGAAACGATTGACGTACACCGGCTCGGCCAGCCTGGACAACGGCTGCTTGTCGTTATATTCGCTCTCCAATTCCCAGCTGCCGCGACGACCGCCGCGCTGAAACTGCTGGAAGAACGCGGGCAGCGACTTCTCGCGCACGCGCAGGAACTCCACGTCCACTTCCGGTACATTGACCGACACCACCGGCAGACCGCGGCTCTCGCGTGCCGGCAGCACGCTGCCTTGCGAAGCGAACCCGGCCACTGGCTTGAGCGCGCCGGTGTAGACCTTCTGCTTGAGCGGCTTGCCCAGGCGGCTGCCATCGGCGGCCAGCAGGTTGGCGTCGACCAGCACGGTGTAGTCCTTGGCCGCTTCCACGTACGGGTAGCGCAGCGTCTTGCCGTCGTCGGACAGCGTCCAGCTGCTGTCGCCGGTGCCGACCTTTTCCTCGAAACGCACCAGCGCATCGAAGTCCTGCGTGCCCACCAACGGCCGCGAGAATTCCAGCGCCAGCGACAGGCCGTCGCTGGTCTGGTCGGGATAGGCGCGCGCCAGCGCAAAACCGGTGATGGCCTGCTTGTCGGCCTTGATCGCCTCGCCACTGGCGGCAGGCAGCTGGCCGCTTTCGTTGCGCTTGCACGCCACCGCGCCGATCGCCACGCCCAGCAAGACCACCCACAGCAACATGCGCCGCGTACCCGACCACGTCATCCCTGATTCCCGGCTATCCATTCGCACTACCCCATGACTGAGGACGCAAGTATAGCGATGCCGTTCACTTCACCGATGGCGGCATGGGGCGACGCAAGGACTTGCCGATGGGCGGCGATGACGCGCCATCGGGCCAGGGCTGCGATGGCACCGGCGCGCCCGACCAGTGGTGAGCGCAATGGTTTGACACCGGTCCATGGCAGGCCGCTGAGTTGCGGCTTGGCTGCGGGGCCCTTGCCCGCCCACCATCGCAGGACACGCCGCAAGTACGTCCATGTAGGCTCTTACGCGACATCCATGCCGCGTAAGGTCCCGCGACGGTGGCCGGGCAAGGACCAGTCCAGATGGTCGGTGTGCAGGGGCGCACACAGGGCATGGCGTGCATTGTTCGGAGGATGGTGCGTCCAACAAACGTTCCATCACAAGCAGAGCAACAAGCAGGCGTTCAACCAAGCAACCGACGCATTTTCTGGTGCGGTGTCCTCGCCGATTGCGGGACCGTGTGGCGGCATGGATGCCGCCACCGAGCCTACAAGGACGTACTTGCGGCGTGTCCCGCGAGCGGTGAGGGCACCGCGCACACGACCAACCAGGCTTTTGACTGCATCCCAAAGTACGGCCAATAAAACCACTGCGCTCGCCACCAAGCCGGCGCTCACCACATCTTGATAGCCACTCCTAGCGCAACTGCAGCACCGTGCGCATGTACAGGTCGATCAACGCCGGCTTGCCCGCGCGCAGGCAGGCCTGCACGTTCGGTGTGCCTGCGCCTTCGCGGGTGTAGCCCTGCGCATCGACGTCCAGATGCAGCGGCGTGGTCGGGCACAGGTCGGGGCGCAGCAGCCAGGCCACCGGCACTGCGTCGAACAAGGTCGGCGTGGCGCTGGCCCAGGGCTGGTCGGTATTGCGCCACTGGTAATACAGCTGGGTGAGCGCATCGGTGAGCCCATCGCCATGTGCAAACAAGGCGATGCGCTCGGGTTCTTCCAGCGTGATCTGGGTGGCGTCCAAGGGCAGCAACACGATCGGCACGCCGGCCGCGAACACCCGCTGCGCCGCCGGCACATCGGCCAGGATGTTGTACTCCGGCGCCGGCGCGCTGGCCGGACGGTAGGCCGACTTGCCGTAGCCGACGCGTACCGACCCGCCCATCGCCACGATACGCTTGAGCTTGGCAAAGCCGGCCGGGTCGCGCTGCTGCGCCACTGCGGCGTCGGTCATCGGCCCCAATACCAGCAAGGTCACCTTGCCAGGGTGCAGGCGCGCCTGCTGCAGGATCATCGCCGCCGCATCCGGCAGCTTGCCGGGCAACTGTCCCCTGGCGGCCCAGCGCGCCTGGCTGAAGGGGATCGCGCTGGTGGTGCGTGCGCCCACCGCCAACGGAATCTCGCTGCGCCCGGCCTGCTGCAACAGGCGCTGCAGCAACTGCGCACGCAAGCCGGTGTCGCCCCAGGCCGATGCGATGCCCAGCACATGCAGCTGCGGGCTACGCAGCAACAGCCCGAGCGCAAACGCATCGTCGATGTCGTCGCCGATGTCGGTGGAGACCACCAGCAACTCGGAGGACGTCGACGTAGACGTGGGCATTGGCGCCAGCTGCGCGGCAGTGGCGGCAGGCGTCTGCGCCCATGCCACTGCCGACGCACACCACAACCCCAGCATCCACCACATGTTTCGCCATCTCCGCTGCATGCATCCACTCCTGCGACCATAAAAAAACCGCCGGCATGTTGGCCGGCGGTTCGATAGTGCTACACCACGACGCCGATCAGAAGTTGGCGCGGAACTGCGCGCCGACGATGCGCGGGTCGTTGATGAAGCCGGTGAGGTTGTTGAAGTCGATCGCACCGGTCACGCGGATCTGGTTGGTGCAGTTGCGGCAGAACACCGACAACTCGTACGCGCCCGCGCCCCAGTTGTAGCCGATCTTGGCGCCGCCCTCGACCAGCGGCTGGCCGGTGAACTCCTTGGAGTCGTACAGGAAGAAGTTCACTTCGCTGCGGTAGGACCAGTCGGTGTAGAAGAACAGCTCGCCGTCGTTGCCCATCGGGATGCCGTAACGCAGGGTGGCGTTGGCCATCCACTTGGCAGCCTGCGGCAGGTCGTTGCCGTCGATGATGGCATTGCCGGCCGCATTGAGCGGGTCGGTCACGGTGCAGGTGCGGCACACGCCCACCGACAGGGTCGGGTCGTCGATGCGGGTCCAGTTGTAGGCGCCGCCGGCGGTGACGCGCAGGTTCTGGGTGAGCAGCGCTTCGAAGTCGAACTCTGCGCCGCGCGCCTTGGTCTTGTCGGCGTTGAGCAGGCGCACGTCGTTGGAGACGCCGCCCACTGCGGTGAGCTGCTGGTTCTTGACGCGGAAATCGTAGATGTCAAAGCTCAGACGCGCGCGGTTGTCGAACAGGTCGGACTTGATGCCGATCTCGAACGAATCCACCGTCTCCGGCTCGGCCACGGTCAGCGGCGCGGTGCCCGAGGGCACGCCGAAGCTGGCGCCGCGGAAGCCGCGTGCGGCACGGGCGTACACGTTGACGTCGTCGTTGATGGCGAAGGTGGCGGCCAGATCGCCGGTGACCTTGGAGTTGTCGGTCTCGCCGCTGGACGGCTCGACCAGCGTGACGCGGTCCAGCGCCAGCACGTCGAAGGTCTTCTTGTCGTAGGTGTAGCGAATGCCGGCGCGCAGGTTCAGGCGATCGGTGGCCGCATAGTTCAACGAGCCGAACGCCGCCCACGAGGTATTGCGCTGGCGGGTCAGCTGGTAGCTGGCCAGATCGCCGCCGCTGAAGGTGTTGTAGGTGTAGTTTTCGCCTTCCACATCGTCGTGGAAGTAGTACAGGCCGGCCTGCCAGTTGAGAGGGCCTTCGTATTGCGATTCGGCACGCAGTTCCTGGCTGTACTGGTCCAGGCTCTTGATGCCGCCGGCGGTTTCCACCGGGAACGGAATCACGCCCGGGCCGGACGGCGGTGCGAACACCGCGCCGAAGCCGCCGTCGATATCGCCGCGGCTGTAGTACTTGCCGATGCCTTCGTAGGCAGTGATCGAGTGCAGCGCGATGTCGCCCAGGTCCCAGGTCAGATTGGCGCTGCCGCCGTAGGTCTGCAGTTCCTGGTTGTTGGCGCCGTCGATGAAGGACTTCTCTTCGTCGAAGCCGTCCACCAGCTGGTTGGTGCCGGGCTGGATGATGTTGGCGCGGAACAGCCGCGCGGTGCCGTCCAGGTGACGCGCATGCGCGTTGAACAAGGCGCTGAAATCGTCGCTGGCCTGGTACAGCAGCTGCAGGCGCACGGCCGAGTCGGTATAGCCTTCCAGATCGCGGCCATCGCGGTTTTCCACCCAGTCGTCGCGGCGCTGGCCCAGCGTGGACAGACGCGCCGCCCAATGGTCGCCCATGGCGATGCTCAGGCCGCTTTCCAGGGTCATGGTGCCGTAGGTGCCGTAGGACAGGCTGGCGTAGCCGTCATTGGCGCCGATGGCCGGCTTGACCGAGTTGAACTTGACCACGCCGGCCGGCGTGTTGCGGCCGAACAGCGTGCCCTGCGGGCCGCGCAGCACTTCCAGGCCTTCCAGATCGAAGATCGGGAAGCCCTTCAGGAATGCGTTTTCCTGCACCACGTCGTCATAGATCAGCGACACCGGCTGCGAGGCATAGGTGTTGAAGTCGGTGTTGCCGTAGCCGCGGATGTACACGCGCGGGAATACACGGCCGTTGGACGACTCGATGTTGAGGCTGGGCGCCTTGCCCGCGAGCACGCGGATATCCGAGCCGCTGGTGGAGATGGCATCCAGGAATTCCGGACGCAGCACCGATGCCGAGACCGGTACGTCCTTGGAATCTTCCGAGCGGCGCTCGACCGTGACCTTGACCGCGTCCAGGCGCACGACACCGTCGTCGCCGGGCGCCTGCTGGGCAGCGGCATGAAGCGGGAGAAGGGAAGCAACGGCAACGGCGAGCGCGCTGATCTTGAGCGACCGGCTGGCGGACATGGGAAGACTCCGAATTCGGTTGGCGGAGCGGCCTGATCTGCATGCCGCGTTGCAACAGAATTAACACGATTTACACAAATTTGGCAGAGCGCGTGCGAAAAAGTTTTCCGAATTCGAAAAGGCGTTCGAATTAATGCAACACGCGCATGCAATTTGTGCGTTGGGGCCTGCCCGGTCTCAGCGGGCGATCAGCCGACCCCGGCGGCGTCGACCGGCACCCGCACCCAGCCTTCCATCAGCACCCGCGCACTGCGGCTCATCAGCGCCTTGGTCACCTGCCACTGGCCGTCCACCAGTTGCGCCTCGGCGCCGACGCGCAAGGTTCCGGAGGGATGTCCGAAGCGCACCGCAGAACGCGCCGCGCCGCCCGCTGCCAGATTGACCAGGGTGCCGGGCACGGCGGCCGCGGTGCCGATCGCCACCGCGGCGGTGCCCATCATGGCGTGATGCAACTTGCCCATCGACATCGCGCGCACCAGCAGATCGAGCTCGGCAGCGTGCACCGGTTTGCCGCTGGAGGCGGTGTAATCGGCCGGCGGCGCCACGAACGCCACCTTCGGCGTGTGCTGCCGCGTCGCAGCGTCTTCCACCTTCGCAATCAAGCCCATCCGCACCGCGCCGTGCGCACGCAGGGTCTCGAACATCGTCAATGCACGCGGGTCGCCATTGATCGCTTCCTGCAGCTCGGTACCGGTATAGCCCAGGTCGCGCGCGTTGACGAAGATGGTCGGGATGCCGGCATTGATCAGCGTTGCGGCGATCGTGCCCAGGCCGGGAATCTCCAGCTGATCGATCAGCTGGCCGGTGGGGAACATCGCACCGCCCTCGCCTTCGGCATCGTCGGCCGGGTCGAGAAATTCCAGCTGCACTTCGGCGGCAGGAAAGGTCACCCCATCCAGTTCGAAGTCGCCGGTTTCCTGCACCTGGCCATCGGTCATCGGCACATGCGCCACGATGGTCTTGCCGATATTGGCCTGCCAGATCCGCACCGTTGCCACGCCGTCGCGCGGCACCCGCGCGGCATCGACCAGGCCATTGGCGATCGCAAACGGCCCCACCGCCGCCGACAGGTTGCCGCAGTTGCCGCTCCAGTCCACGAACGCGCTGTCGATGGACACCTGCCCGAACAGGTAGTCCACATCGTGCCCGGCACGCGTGCTGGCCGACACGATCACGCTCTTGCTGGTGCTGGAGGTCGCCCCACCCATGCCATCGATCTGCTTGCCATACGGATCGGGGCTGCCGACCACCCGCAGCAACAACGCATCGCGCGCAGGCCCGGGCTGCTGCGCGGCAGCGGGTAGATGCTGCAGGCGAAAGAACACGCCCTTGCTGGTGCCGCCACGCATGTAGGTGGCCGGGATGCGGAGTTGGGGGAGAGGGGTCATGGGCTTGGTCTATCTCGGTTGATCGTGATCGCGGCGAAGACGCATCGACTGCGGCGCTGCCGGAGAGTTGAGGCAAAACTCGCGTCGAACCGCTCAGGCGTCGCCGCTCATCCACGCAGGAATGTCGCGCTGCATCTGCAGCACACGCCAGATGACGATGTCCGTGTCGCGTTCGATGTAGAAAATCAAATAGGGAAATCCCTTGAGTGGCCACACCCGCAGGTCCTGCAGCTTCAACAGCACCGCATGTCGGCTGGAACCGACACCCGGGTGCTGCATCAGCATCTTGACCGCCGACTCCAGCGCGTCGGCAAACGCCAGTTCCAGCGCGAGCCCGGCTTGTTCGCCATACCACGCAGCGGCTTCGTCGACGTCACGCAGCGCCAATGGGCGCCAGCGCGCCGGCTTCACTTGCTGGCAGCGCGTGCCTGCGCGCGCTCACGCATCTTGTCGAAGAAATCAGGTTCCGTTGCCACGGCCGGCCCGGAGTTGGCCCCATCCAGCAGCAACCCACGCAGCTGTTCCACATCACGTTGCTTGCGGATCAGTTCGCGCAGGTACTCGCTGCTGGAACCGTAGGCGTGCTCCTGGACTTGCTGATCGACGAACTGCTTGAGCTCGTCGGGCAAAGAGATATTCATTGTGGCCATGCGACCTCCTGATGGCAAAGATTGCCAAAGTGTGCGCGCCTGCACGGGTGGGTGCAAGCGGGCGACCTGGCGTCCTCGGGCGTCGACGCCATCAGGCTGCCGAGGCCTCAAGAAAATCCTGCGCAAACCGTTGCAGCACGCCGCCCGCCTCGTAGATGGACACTTCCTCGGCGGTGTCCAGGCGGCAGGTGACCGGCACCTGCACCTGCTCGCCGTTGCGCCGATGGATCGACAGCGTCAGCGTGGCGCCCGGCGTGCGCTCGCCGACCACATCGAAGGTTTCGCTGCCGTCGATGCCCAGCGTCTTGCGATCGGTGCCCGGCTTGAACTCCAGCGGCAACACGCCCATGCCGATCAGGTTGGTGCGGTGGATCCGCTCGAAGCCTTCGGCCACGATCACCTCCACCCCGGCCAGACGCACGCCCTTGGCCGCCCAGTCGCGCGAGGAGCCCTGCCCGTAATCGGCACCGGCAATGATGATCAGCGGCTGCTTGCGCATCATGTAGGTTTCGATCGCCTCCCACATGCGCAGTACCTGCCCTTCCGGTTCCAGCCGCGCCAGCGAACCGGCGGTGACCTGTCCATCGATCACCGCCATTTCGTTGACCAGCTTGGGGTTGGCGAAGGTGGCGCGCTGCGCGGTGAGGTGATCGCCGCGATGGGTGGCGTAGGAATTGAAGTCTTCCTCCGGCACGCCCATCTGCGCCAGGTATTCGCCTGCCGCGCTGCCGGCCAGGATCGCATTCGACGGCGACAGATGGTCGGTGGTGATGTTGTCGCCCAGCACCGCCAACGGGCGCAGGCCCTGCAAGCTGCGTGCACCGGCGAGCGCGCCTTCCCAGTACGGCGGGCGCCGGATGTAGGTGCTGGCCGGCCGCCAGTCGTACAACGGGCTCACCTGGATGCCCTGCCCCACGCTGCGCTTGAACATCGGGTCGTAGACGCTGCGGAAATGCTCCGGCTTGACGCTGCGCGCCACCACCGCATCGATCTCCGCATCGCTCGGCCATAGATCCTTGAGCGTCACTGCAACGCCATCGGCATCGATACCCAGCACATCCTTTTCGATATCGAAGCGCACCGTGCCGGCGATGGCATAGGCAATCACCAACGGCGGCGATGCCAGAAACGCCTGCTTCGCATACGGATGGATGCGCCCGTCGAAATTGCGGTTACCCGACAACACCGCGGTGGCATACAGATCGCGGTCGATGATCTCCTGCTGGATCGCAGGGTCCAGCGCACCGCTCATGCCATTACAGGTGGTGCAGGCAAACGCGACGATGCCGAAACCCAGTTGTTCCAGCTCGCCCAGCAACCCGGCCTCTTCCAGGTACAACTGCACCGCCTTGGAACCCGGCGCCAGCGAACTCTTCACCCAGGGTTTGCGCGTCAATCCGCGTGCATTCGCATTGCGCGCCAGCAAGCCTGCGGCAATGACGTTGCGCGGGTTGGAGGTATTGGTGCACGAAGTGATCGCGGCGATGATCACCGCGCCATCGGGCATCTGGCCCGGCACGGCATCCCAGACGCTGGCAATGCCGCGCTCGGCCAGCTCGCTGGTGGCCACGCGTTTGTGCGGATTGGATGGCCCGGCCATGTTGCGCACCACGCTCGACAGGTCGAACTGCAGCACACGCTCGTACTGCGCTGTGACCAGGTCATCCGCCCACAGGCCGGTCTGGCGCGCGTAGGTCTCCACCAAGGCGATCTGTGCGTCCTCGCGCCCGGTCAGGCGCAGGTAATCCAACGTCTGCTGGTCGATATAGAACATTGCCGCGGTGGCGCCGAATTCCGGCGTCATGTTGGAGATGGTCGCGCGATCGCCGATGGTCAGCGCGCTGGCGCCGGCCCCGTAGAACTCCAGATAGGCACCGACCACACGTTGCTGGCGCAGGAACTCGGTCAGGGCCAGCACGATGTCGGTGGCGGTAATGCCGGGCGCCGGCCGGCCCAGCAGTTCCACACCGATGATGTCGGGCAGGCGCATCCACGAGGCGCGCCCCAGCATCACGTTTTCCGCTTCCAGCCCGCCCACGCCCACTGCGATCACACCCAGCGCATCCACATGCGGGGTGTGACTGTCGGTACCTACGCAGGTATCGGGGAATGCCACGCCGTCGAGCGTGTAGATCACTGGCGACATCTTCTCCAGATTGATCTGATGCATGATCCCGTTGCCCGGCGGAATCACTTCCATGTTTTCGAATGCGCGCTTGGTCCACTCGATGAAGTGGAAGCGGTCGGCGTTGCGGCGATCTTCCACGCTGCGATTCTTGGCGAAGGCCTGCTTGTCGAAACCGGCGTATTCCACCGCCAGCGAGTGATCGACGATCAACTGCACCGGCACCACCGGGTTGACCTGCGCCGGGTCGCCACCCTGTTCGGCGATTGCATCGCGCAGCCCGGCCAGGTCGACCAGCGCGGTCTGCCCCAGAATGTCGTGACAGACCACCCGCGCCGGAAACCATGGAAAATCCAGGTCGCGCTTGCGCTCGATCAGCTGGCGCAGGTACGCCTCCAGCATCTGCGGTTCGGCACGCCGCACCAGATTCTCTGCGTGCACACGTGCGGTGTACGGCAGCCCTGCGTAGGCGCCGGGTTGCAGCGCATCCACGGCGGCGCGTGCATCGAAGTAGTCCAACGAGGTGCCCGGCAAGGGCTTGCGGTACTGGCTGTTCATGGCTGGCGATATCGAAGCGGGCGGGGGTATTTCGGGATTCGGGATTCGGGATTCGGGATTCGGGATTCGGGAATCGGGAATCGGGAATCGGGAATCGGGAATCGGATTCAGGATTTCAGGCGTGTGGGGGGACTGCCATCTCTCGTTGCGGTTGCCATCGCCTGATCGCCTTCGTTGAACGAAGGCGATCGTGGCGGATCAATCCAATCGCTGGCGCTTCCTCAGGAACGCTGATCCAGCGGCACGAAGACCTGATCTTCCGGGCCGGTGTAATTGGCCGAGGGACGAATGATCTTGCCGTCCATGCGCTGCTCGATGATGTGCGCGCTCCACCCGGCAGTGCGCGCCAGCACGAACAGCGGCGTAAACATCGCCGTCGGCACGCCCATCATGTGGTAGCTCACCGCACTGAACCAATCCAGGTTCGGGAACATCTTCTTGATGTCCCACATCACCGCCTCCAGGCGCTCGGCAATGTCGTACATCTTGCGGCTGCCCTGCTCGTCGGAGAGTTCGCGCGCCACCTCCTTGATCACCTTGTTGCGCGGATCGGACACGGTGTAGACCGGGTGCCCGAAGCCGATCACTACTTCCTTGCGTTCCACACGCGCCTTGATGTCGGCCTCGGCCTCGTCCGGGGTGTCGTAGCGCTTCTGCACCTCGAAGGCCACTTCGTTGGCGCCGCCGTGCTTGGGCCCGCGCAATGCGCCGATGCCGCCGGCGATGGCGCTGTACATGTCGCTGCCGGTGCCGGCGATCACCCGGCTCGCAAACGTGGACGCATTGAATTCGTGTTCGGCGTACAGGATCAGGCTGGTGTGCATCGCACGTACCCACGAGTCCTTCGGCGCGAACCCGTGCAGCAGATGCAGGAAGTGCCCGCCGATCGAGTCGTCGTCGGTTTCCACCTCGATGCGCTTGCCGTTGTGGCTGTAGTGGTACCAGTACAGCAGCATCGATCCCAGCGAGGCCATCAGCTTGTCGGCGATATCGCGCGCGCCGGGATGATTGTGATCGTCCTTCTCCGGCTGCAGGCAACCCAGCACCGACACGCCAGTGCGCATCACATCCATCGGATGCGCCGACGGCGGCAGCTGCTCCAGTGCAGTTTTCACTGCCGCCGGCACGCCGCGCAGCGAACGCAGCTTGGCCTTGTAGCCGCGCAGTTCGCCGTTGTTGGGCAGCTTGCCGTGCACCAGCAGATAGGCAATTTCCTCAAACTCGCTGGTGGTGGCCAGATCCAGGATGTCGTAGCCACGGTAATGCAGATCGTTGCCGCTGCGGCCCACCGTGCACAGCGCGGTGTTGCCTGCAGCAGTGCCGGACAGTGCGACGGATTTCTTCGGCTTGAAGCCGGGATTGACGGTGTCGTTCATGCGATGCGCTCCCAAACGGTGTCGTGTTGCAGTGTCACGGATGAAGTGGCCAAACCTGCACGCAGCAAGGCGCGATCATGCGCCTTTGCGTGCAAACAACGCGTCCAGGCGCTGCTCGTAGCCGTGGTAGCCGATGCGCTCGTACAGCTCTTCGCGCGTCTGCATGGTGTCCAGCACGGCCTGCTGATGGCCGTCGCGCCGAATCGCGGTATAGACCGCCTCGGCCGCCTTGTTGGCCGCACGGAATGCCGACAGCGGAAACAGCTGGATCGCCACACCGGCCTGCGCAAGCTGGTCGCGCGTGAACAGCGGCGTCTTGCCGAATTCGGTGATGTTGGCCAGCACCGGCACGCCCACTGCATCGACAAACCGCGTGTAGGTGTCCAGGTCGTACGCGGCTTCGGCAAAGATGCCGTCGGCACCGGCTTCCACGCAGGCGATCGCACGTTCGATCGCCGCATCCACGCCTTCCATCTGGATCGCATCGGTGCGCGCAATCAGGAAGAACGCCGCATCGGTCTTGGCATCGGCTGCCGCCTTGACCCGGTCAACCATCTCGGCCTGGCTGACGATCTCTTTGCCCGGCCGATGCCCGCAACGCTTGGCGCCGACCTGGTCCTCGATATGGCAGCCGGCTGCACCCGCCTTGATCAGCGACTTGATGGTGCGCTCGATATTGAACGCGCTCGGCCCGAAGCCGGTGTCCACATCCACCAGCAGCGGCAGCTCGCAGACATCGGTGATGCGGCGCACGTCGATCAGCACGTCTTCCAGCGTGTTGATGCCCAGGTCCGGCAGCCCCAGCGAACCGGCCGCTACACCGCCGCCAGACAGGTAGATGGCCTGGTAGCCGGCACGCTGCGCCAGCAGCGCATGGTTGGCATTGATCGCGCCGATCACCTGCAGCGGCGATTCGGCAGCCAGCGCAGCGCGGAAGCGCGTGCCGGCGGAAGCGGTGGGTGAGGACGTCATGGCGATTCCAGAGTTGGGATGCGGGACAAGGCGCAAATGGCATGCCAACGCCAAGTCATTGATTCCGCTCGGCCACAGCGGACCATATGTTGCAAATCTGCAACGCAACGCGCAGCATGCAACATCTTTGCAACGCGACACCAACGATGCGCAGCCCCAGGTTTACCGAGCCGATGGAGCCCTCTCCACCGGTCATCTGGACCGTCAGCGTCTCTCGCCTGACCGGCCTGCTGGCCGACGTCATCCCCGAGTTCGACCAGCGCGCGCGCATCGAGCAGGTCAACCTCGGCTTTGCCGAGGCGGTGGAGGTCATCGGCCAGCGCCTGCGCCGCGAGCGCTGCGACGTGCTGGTCGCCGGCGGCTCCAATGCCGCCTATCTGCGCAGCCGGCTCGCACTGCCGCTGGCGCCGATCCAGGCCACCGGATTCGATCTGATGGAAGCGCTGGCGCGCGCACGCCGCATCGCACCGCGCATCGGCGTGGTCACCCATGCCACCGACGTGCCCTTGTTCCGCGCGTTTCAGGACAGCTTTGACCTCGACATCGAACACCGTCGCTTCGTCACCGCCGAGGACGCGCGCGACTGCATCGCCGACCTGCGTGCCAGCGGCATCCAGGTCATCGTCGGCACCGGCATGGCGATCGATTTCGCCGAGCAGGCCGGCTTGCCCGGGGTGCTGCTGTACTCGGCAGATTCGGTCCGCCTGGCACTCGAGCACGCCATCGCGCTGGGAAGCGCACCCGGCCACGATCACTCCGCCAGCCGCACCGTCACGCGCCGGGTGCGGCGCACCGACGCATTGCTGGGCGACGATGCTGCAATCACGCAGGTGCGCGAGCTGGTGCAGCTGTACGCCCCACATCCGGGCACCGTGCTGATCAGCGGCGAGACCGGCACCGGCAAGGAACTGGTCGCACGCCAGTTGCATGCCGGCAGCCGCCGGCGTGGCCGCTTCGTCGCCATCAACTGCGGCGCCATCAGCGAGTCGTTGCTGGAGGCGGAATTGTTCGGCTACAGCGACGGCGCCTTTACCGGCGCACGCCGCGGCGGCCATGTCGGCCTGATCGAAGCCGCGCAGGACGGCACGCTGTTTCTCGACGAAATCGGCGAACTGCCGATGCCGCTGCAGACACGCCTGCTACGCGTGCTGGAAGAGCGCGAAGTGCTGCGGGTTGGCGCCACTCTGCCGGTCGCCGTGGACGTGCGCGTGGTCGCCGCCAGCCTGCAGTCGCTGCAGGCACTGGTCGAGCAAGGACGCTTCCGACGCGACCTCTTCTATCGCCTGGCAGCGCTACGCATCGCCCTGCCGCCACTGCGCAACCGCCCCGACGAGATCGCCTTGTTGCTGGCGCATTACTTCCAGCACCTCGGCGGCATACCTTCCCCGCTGTCATCGACAGCACTGCAGCGGCTGCAACAGCACCTATGGCCGGGCAACGTGCGCGAATTACGCAATCTGGTCGAGCGCCTGTGCATTCATTGGAAGGCACAACCGCGCCACAGCCTTGACCTGGATCAACTGGAACGCTGGGCACCTGAGCTGTTCGAGATGCGCATTGGCGATGGCGATGGCGCAGCAGCACCCGGGCACACCGATCTTGCGAGCTCGCGCCTGCAACTCACCGCAGCGGTGGTCCGCGCAGCGCTCGATCGCGCAAACGGCAATCGCGCCCTCGCCGCACAGGCACTGGGCGTCTCGCGCACGACGCTGTGGCGCTGGATGCAGGCACACGCGGCGGCATCGCGGGATTGAGATACAGGCCTCGCCTGGCGGGGCTGCACGCGCAGACCTGTTTCGCGAATCTTTACAACGCCAGCCGCGCGCTCGCGGCGACAGGTCATGCGCCGCGTTCCACACGCCGGGGGTGCTGCCCCATTGGTGATGTGATCACACGCAGCGCCGCTATCCAGCACCCGCCCATTGAACGAGTGCGCAGCGATCACTTGACCCGCATGTACTCGGTATCGCCCGTACTCAGGTGCCCGGTCGCCTGGTCGATCGCATAGTTGACGGTGCCATCGGCGCCGGACACCTGCAGCACGCCCTTGTTCAAGATCGCCGGATGATTCTTCGTCCTGACGCCGCCGCCGAGCCGCTCCGGCGTGGTATCGCGAATGATGAAGCTCTCGCCGTTGTGCTCGATGCTGAGCACGTTCTTCTCCGACGTCATGTTGACCCACCTGCCCACGTACTGCTCGCCCACATCGCGTGCACAGCCGGCCAGCAACGCCATCGCAACCAGAGCACTTCCAAGCAGCGCCTTCATCGCCACTCCTTCTTCAACGCGGGGGACTGCAGGATGGCGATTCGTTCCTGCGCCTGCAACAAGCAGGCACAACCGGATGAACAGGCCTGTCAGCGAGTTGAACAAGTCGTTGGGATCAACGGGCTCTGCATCCCACTCGCACGGATAGCGGCGACACCTGCGATTTGACGGCATCGGCTGTGGTCCACACCACTTCAACCGAGCCAGACGCCCAAGGCGGTTGCAGGAGCGCCTTCAGGACAACAAAAAAGCCGGCGCATGGCCGGCTCTTCTTCTCGCGTTGAAACCCTTGTTGTTGCTGGATTTCGATGGTGGGCGGTACAAGGTTCGAACTTGTGACCCTTGCCGTGTGAAGGCAATGCTCTACCGCTGAGCTAACCGCCCGGTGACGCGAGCCGCACATTATAGGGCAGCTGCGGCGATCGTCAACAGGTTCATCGGCGACGGCGGCAATGCGCTCGAAAACGCCCGTTCCGGTGGCTGGGCGTGGCGCCATGACTCCCTGGCGCGACGCTGTGGCAATCGATTCGGCGCCGTTCAGATGCCCGATACGCCCGTCGATGCCCCGCGCCAGACGGCGATCACGCGCGCGGCCGCGGCGCGCCGCATCACATCGTGTGCGTCGGCTTGTCCGAGGTCGTCAATCCCGCCAGCAGCGTCTCGATCTTGTTGCGCACACTCTCGCCTTCCTGGCCGTCCGGGAACTGCACGCCGATGCCGGCGGCGCGGTTGCCTTGCGCACCGGCCGGGGTGGTCCAGATGACCTTGCCGGCGACCGGCAGGCGTTCGCTGGAGTCCGGCAGGGTCAGCAGCAGGAAGACCTCGTCGCCGAGCATGTAGCGCTTGGGCGTGGGCACGAAGATGCCGCCACCTTTCACGAACGGCATGTAGGCACTGTAGAGCGCCGGCTTGTCCTTCAACGCCAGCGACAAAATGCCCTGGCGTGCATTCATTGCACTCATCGAGTTCCCCTAGAACGTGCCGGACGCTCTCCCTCGCGCCAGGCCAGCAACAATTCCGTCACCGCCAGATCGGCGCGGACGGTGGTGCGCAGCAGGTCGCGGGTGCGATTGGCGGCGTCGAACCAGGTCGCCAGCTTGTGCAACCGCGATGGATCGGTCAAGCCGGCCGATGCCTGTGCCAGCGCAAGGTCCGCCGCGTGGCGCAGCCGTTGGTCGGCCTGGCCGTCGTTGGTCCAGCGCTGCGCAACCTCCACTGCGCCGGCGCGGCCGGCGGCGACCTGTTCCAGGTCCTGCGCCACCGCGCGCCGCACCGCCAGGCCGTCCTCGCGCAGCCACTGCGCCGCAAGCCCCGGATGACCACGCGCGGCGTCCAGCGCTTCCTGCGCAGCCCGCTCGTCGACGCCCTGCGACAGCAGCCAGGCCAGCGCCTCGTGCGCGGGCGGCAGCTTGAATTCCAGGCGCTGGCAGCGGCTGCGGATGGTCGCCGGCAAGCGTGCCGGCTGCGCGCTGATCAGCCACAGGTAGCGCCCCGGCGAGGGTTCTTCCAGCGTCTTGAGCAACGCATTGCAGGCAGCGCGATTGATCGCATCGGCCGGGTCGACGATCACGATCTGGGCGATGCCGTACTGCGGGGTCAACGAGAGCTTTTGCGAAATCTCGCGCACCTGCTCGATCACGATCTCGGTGCGCAGCTTGTCGCCGGTGCGGTTGGGAATGAACGAGATCAGCTGCAGATCCGGGTGGGTCCCGGCGGCAATCAGCTGCCGGCTGCGCTGCGCCAGCGCCGGGTCCGGCGCGCTGGCCAGCACGTGCTCGGCCAGCGCCAGGGCCACCGCACGCTTGCCCAGGCCATCCGGCCCGCAGATCAGCAAGCCGTGGCCAAGCCGGCCGGCGTCCAGCGCCGCCAGCGTCTGGTCGTAGGCGCGCTGCTGCCAGGGTGAGAACACAGTGGTCATGGAGTGGGCTCCGGTTGCGGCAGGCGGCGACGCTGCAGGTAACGCGCCACCGCCGCATTGTGTTCGGCCAGGGTGGCCGAGAACACGTGCGCGCCGGTGCCATCGCCGACCGCCACGAAGTACAAGGCATTCCCCGGTGCCGGACGCACTGCCGCCAGCAAGGCCTCGCGGCCGGGCATGGCGATCGGGGTCGGGGTCAGGCCGGTGCGGGTGTAGGTGTTGTACGGCGTATCGGTGGTCAGGTCGCGGCGGCGGATATTGCCGTCGTAGCTGCTGCCGATGCCGTAGATCACGGTGGGGTCGGTCTGCAGCTTCATGCCCAGCTGCAGGCGGCGCAGGAACACGCCGGCAATCAGCGGACGCTCCGCACCCAGCGCGGTTTCCTTTTCGATGATGGAGGCCAGGATCAACGCCTGTTCCGGCGAGCCGAGCGGCAGATCGGGCGCGCGCTGCGCCCAGGCCTGCGCCAGCGCTTTGTCCATGGCGAGGTGAGCGCGCTTGAGCACGTCCAGATCGCTGTCGCCGTGCTGGTAGAGATAGGTTTCCGGCAGAAAACGGCCTTCCGGGTGCTGGTTGGCAAAACCCAGCCGCGCCATCACTGCCGCATCGTCCAGCGCAGCCATGGATTGCCGCAGCGGCGTGGCGGTGGCGATCGCGGCGCGCAGCTGGCGGAAGTTCCAGCCTTCCACGATCGTGAAGCGGTACTGGATCACCCGGCCCTGGCGCATGCGTTCGAGCAGCTCGCGCGGCGACAGCGCCGGGGCCAGCGCGTATTCGCCCACCTTGAGCTTGCCGGCCGCATCGACCTGGCGCGCGAGCAGCTGCCATTCCAGATCGGTGCCCTGTGCCACGCCGGCGGCGCGCAACTTGCGCAGCGTGGCCTTGAGTGAATCGCCAGGCGCGATCACCACGCTGGGCGCACTCGCGCTCATCGGCGTCTGGGCAAAGTGCAGGTAATGCCGCCACGCCACCACGGCCGCAATCGCCAGCAGCGCTGCAAGCAACAGCACCGTGCCCAGCACGGCCAGACATCCACGTTTGCCAGTCACCGCCACACGCACCTCGTCATTGCCCCAGCGCCGCGCAGGATACCGCGCGCCGGTGATGTCCCGTTGAAGCGCTCATGCCTGGTCGAAGGCGCGCAGCACGCCGCGCGCCTTGGCGCGGGTTTCGTCCAGTTCGCGCTGCGGGTCCGAATCCACCACGATCCCGGCGCCGGTGCGGAAATGCACCTGGTCCCCGGCCACCTCGGCGGTGCGGATCAGGATGTTCAGATCCATGTCGCCGTCGCGATTGAGCCAGCCGAATGCGCCGGTATAGGCGCCACGCGCGGTGCCTTCGAGCTCGGCGATGATCTGCATGCAGCGCACCTTCGGGCAACCGGTGATGGTGCCACCTGGAAATACCGCAGCAACCACCTCGCCCGGGGTGACGTCGGGGCGCAGACGGCCACGCACGTTGCTGACGATGTGGTGCACATGCGCGTAGCTTTCCACGCCCATCAGCTCGTCCACCTCCACCGTGCCCGGTGCGCAGATGCGCCCCAGGTCGTTGCGTTCCAGGTCGATCAACATGACGTGCTCGGCGCGCTCCTTCGGATGGCCGACCAGCTCGCGGATGCGCGCGGCATCGTCGTCGCCGGCAAAGCGCGCGCGGGTACCGGCGATCGGGCGCGTCTGCACCACATCGCCCTGCACCGACACCAGCCGCTCCGGCGAGGAACTCACCACCGCGCGGCCTGCCGCGACGAACAGGCCGGCAAACGGGGCGGGATTGGCCGCGCGCAGGCGCGCATGCAACGCCGCCGGATCGACCGCAGCGGCGAATGCCGCATGCCAGGCGCGCGAGATATTGGCCTGGAACACGTCGCCGGCGCGCAGGTAATCGAGCACACGCTCCACGGCAGCGGTAAAGCGCTCCGGCGCATCTTCTTCGACAGCCACCGGCCCGGCCCACGCTGGCAACGGCGGCAGCGCGGCGCAGGCGGCGATGTCCTCGACGATGCGGGTCAGCAGATCTGCACGGCCCGGCTCGGCCAGCGCGATGCAGCGGCCCTGCACCCGATCGCGCAGCACCGCGGCCGGTGCGCGCAGCGCCAGCGCGCTCGGCAAGCCATCGCTGCGCGTGGGTAGCTGCAGAATCGGTTCGACCTGCGCGGCCAGCTCGTAATCCAGCAGCACCGCCCAGCCACCGCGAAACGGCCACGGGCCGGTCGCAGCGTGCGGCAGGCGCTCGGCCTGCCAGGCCGCATCCAGTGCCTGCAGAAATCCGCCGTCCAGCACCCGTCCATCGCCGTCGCGCGTGCGCCCGTCGGCGTCCAGCCGCAGGCGTGCGCCGTCTGCCAGCAACAACACATCCCAGCGGCCGTGGGCGGTGCCGGAAGCAGTGGATTCGAGCAGTGCCGGATAGCGCTGCGGCGCCAGCCGATGCAGCGCCAGCAGGTCGATGTCCGCGTGCAGGGGTCTGGTGAGCGTCATCGGCCTGGTGTGGCGTGGGGTGCTAAGACGCGCCACCCTGCGATGGAGGCAGGGCACGCATGATGAGAGGGATCAGGTCGCGCAGCGACGTTTGGCAGCGCTAATGTCCGGCTGCGTGGCGGGCGGAATCCCATGCGTCATGTACCGCGAGACATCGCTCGCGGTACACACGCACAGTGATCTCAGATGCGCTTGAACACCAGCGTGCCGTTGGTGCCGCCGAAGCCGAAGCCGTTGGACATCACCGCGTCCACCTGCACTTCGCGCGCCACGTTCGGCACGTAATCCAGGTCGCAGCCTTCGCTGGGCTCTTCCAGGTTGATGGTCGGCGGAATGATGCCGGTGTGCAGCGCCATCACCGAGAAGATCGCTTCCACGCCGCCGGCCGCGCCGAGCAGATGGCCGGTCATCGACTTGGTCGAGCTGACCATGGTCTTGTAGGCGTGGTCGCCCAGCGCGCGCTTCATCGCCAGGGTTTCGGCCAGATCGCCCAACGGCGTGGAGGTGCCGTGCGCATTGAGGTAGCCGATCTGCTCGGGATTGAGCTTGGCATCGCGCATCGCCGCGGCCATGCTGCGCGCCGCGCCCTCGCCGTCTTCGCTGGGCGCGGTCATGTGGAAGGCATCGGAGCTGGCGCCGAAGCCGACCAGTTCTGCATAGATGCGCGCGCCACGCGCCTTGGCGTGTTCGTACTCTTCCAGCACCAGCACGCCGGCACCGTCGCCCAGCACGAAGCCGTCGCGCTGCTTGTCCCACGGACGCGAAGCGCCGGTCGGATCGTCGTTGCGGGTGGACATCGCCTTCATTGCGCAGAAGCCGCCCACCGAACTCGGCGAGGAGCCGCGCTCGGCGCCACCGGCCAGCATCACGTCGGCGTCGCCGTGCTGGATCATGCGCATCGCGGTGCCGATCGAATGGTTGGAGGTGGCGCAGGCCGACACCGCCGAGAAGGTCGGGCCCTTGAGGCCCTTGATCAGGCTCACCTGGCCCGGCAGCATGTTGATGATGGTGCTGGGCACGTAGAACGGCGAAATCTTGCGCGCGCCGCCCTCGTGGAATTTGATGGTCTGCTCTTCGATACCGAGCAGCCCGCCGATGCCGGAGCCGAGAATGGCGCCAACGCGTTCGGCATTGCTTTCGTCGATTTCCAGGCCGGAATCGTCCAGCGCCATGAACGAGGCGCCGACGCCGTAATGGATGAACGAATCCATCTTCTTGACGTCCTTGGCGGACACGAACAGCGTGGGATCGAAATTCTTGATCTCGCCGGCAATCTTGGTGGTGAACTGCGAGGCATCGATCTGCGTGATCGGGCCGATGCCTGAGCGCCCGTGGATGATTCCATCCCAGCTGGTGGCCAGATCATTGCCCAGCGGCGACACCATGCCCATGCCGGTAACGACAACACGACGACTCATTGCAGATCTCCTCACCACGGAACGGACGGTGCTTGCGGTTTGCGGATGACGCTTGAAAAACACAGGGCCGCATCAGCGGCCCCATGGAATGTCTGACGCAGCAACGGCTTGACGCACGCCGCCGCAGTCAGGAACAACGCATCAGCTCTTGACGTGAGCCTTGACGTAGTCGATCGCCTGCTGGACCGAGGTGATCTTCTCAGCCTCTTCGTCCGGGATCTCGCACTCGAACTCTTCTTCCAGCGCCATCACCAGCTCGACGGTGTCCAGCGAGTCGGCACCCAGGTCATCGACGAACGATGCGCTGGTGGTGACTTCCTCTTCCTTGACGCCGAGTTGTTCGACGACGATTTTCTTGACGCGTTCTTCGATGGTGCTCATTGGGGATATCGCTCCAGATGGAGTAGTGGTGGTACGAAAAAAACGCCATCGCCGCTGCGATGGCCGCGTTGGATAGTGTAGTGGAAGCGACCGAGCCTTGCATTGCATCACAAGTCCCCGCCAATCAGCCACTTAGCGCCTCCCGGCGCCGCACGCTCACGGCATGTACATGCCGCCGTTGACGTGCAGGGTCTCACCGGTGATGTAGCCGGCACTCGGCCCGGCCAGGAACGCCACCGCGTTGGCGATGTCGTCCGGCTGGCCCAGGTGGCCCAGCGCAATCTGCTGCAGCAAGGCGGCCTTGGCCTCGTCCGGCAGCGCCTTGGTCATGTCGGTATCGATGAAGCCGGGCGCCACCACATTCACGGTGACCCCGCGCGAGCCGATCTCCTTGGCCAGCGACTTGGAGAACGCAATGATGCCGGCCTTGGCCGCGGCGTAGTTGGTCTGGCCGGGATTGCCGGTCACGCCCACCACCGAGGCGATGTTGACGATACGGCCCTTGCGCGCCTTCATCATGCCGCGCATCACCGCCTTGGAGGTGCGGAACACGCTGGTCAGATTGGTGTCGATGATCGCCTGCCAGTCGTCGTCCTTCATCCGCATCAGCAGGTTGTCGCGGGTGATGCCGGCATTGTTGACCAGGATCGAGATCGCGCCGAACTCTTTGCCGATCGCATCGATCAGGCCATCGACCGCCGCAGCGTCGGTGACATCGAGCTCACGGCCGTGGCCGCCTTCGGCAGCCAGGCGCTCGCCGATCGCCGCAGCGCCGGAGGCCGAGGTCGCGGTGCCGATCACGGTGGCGCCCTGGGCGGCCAGCGTCGCGGCGATGGCCGCGCCGATCCCGCGACTGGCACCGGTGACGAGGGCGATCTCGCCCTGCAGAGGCTTGCTCATGAATGCTGTTCCTCGAGTGGGAAGCGCGCGACCGCAGCCGCGAGCGGTGAGGGCTGCCGGCAGGACCGGCAGGTGCGTCGAATCAGTGGGTCCACGCCTCGAGCGCGCCGGCGTAATCGGCCGGCGTGGCCAGCGGACGGGCGTCCAGGCGCTTGTCGATACGCTTGATCAGCCCGCTCAGCACCTTGCCGGGGCCGCATTCGGCGATCCGGGTGATGCCCTGGGCGGCCAATGCCTGCACGCAGCCGGTCCATTGCACGGGCAGGTACAACTGCTCGGCCAGCGCCTGGCGAATCGCCTCGCTGCCGGTATGCACGCGTGCATCGACGTTCTGCACCACCGGAATCTGCGGGGCGTGCCAGCTCAGGCCGGCCATCGCTTCGGCGAGCTGGTTGGCGGCATCGCGCATCAACGGGGTGTGCGAGGGCACGCTCACCGCCAGCTTGACCGCCTTGCGCACGCCACGCTCGGCCAGCAAGGCCAGCGCGCGATCCACCGCCGCCGCATCGCCGCCGATCACGATCTGACCGGGCGAGTTGAAATTGGCAGGCACCACCACCTGGCTGCCTGCCGCCTCGGCACAGACCTCCTGCACCAGCGCATCCTCGGCGCCCAGTACCGCCGCCATTGCGCCGACACCGGCCGGCGCGGCGGCCTGCATGAACTGGCCGCGCAGCCGGACCAGGTGCGCGCCGTCGTGCAGCGACAGGGCGCCGGCAGCGACCAGCGCGGTGTATTCGCCCAGGCTGTGCCCGGCCAGGACCGCCGGGCGCTGCCCGCGCTGCGCATTCCACAGCCGCCAGACCGCCACACCCGCGGCCAGCAGGGCCGGCTGGGTGTATTCGGTGCGGTTGAGCATCTCTTCCGGGCCGCCCTGGGACAGGGCCCACAGGTCGACGCCGGCGCCATCGGAGGCTTCGGCAAATGTTTCGCGGATCTGCGGGTGCAGTGCGGACAGTTCGGCCAGCATCCCTAAGGACTGCGAGCCCTGGCCGGGAAACACGAAGGCGAGAGTGGATTCGGTCACGCGTTGCTGCCTACAAAAATCGAGCCGGGATGATACGTGCGAAATCGTCCCGGCGTCTGTACTGCCGCGTATGCAAGCCCCCGCCAGCGGGGCCGCCGACACGCCTACAGCAAGGCGTTGAGCAGATCCATGTCGCCATCGGCCAGCCAGTCCACGCACATCACCAGCACCAGCAAGACGCCGAGCGAGGTTGCCGCGTGGATGGCCAGGATGGCACGCGCCAGCGCCCCGGCAGAGCGGCCCAGGCGGCCGGTGAGCTGCGCAAACCGCTGCAATCGCCCGGTCACCACATGCGCATGCGCCGCCACCGCCGGGCCGGCCGCATCGAAGGCGCACGTCATCAACCGCTGCAGCACCGCGCGGCGGCCGCGGTAGTACTTGGCCACCCCGTAGCCGAACACCAGCCAGTCGCGCGCCTGGGCCTGCGCCAGGTCCATCACTTCCAGCGGGTCTTCCTCGAAATCGATGAAGCCGACCGCCTGCCCGTCGAAGGTCATGTTGCGCGGAAGCGGCTGGCCGAAATAGGCGCCATCGCGATGGGCATCGGCGATGGCCGCCACCGCCAGCGAAACCAGCCGGTCGCGCTCGGGCGCATCGGCCTCGCGCAGGCAACTGGCAAAGGAACGCCCGTTGTCGCTGAGCACCAGGGCCGCCTGTCCGCAACCGACCACGCGCGGCACATTGACCGCTTGCGCCTGCAGCTCGCCGAGCCGGCGTGCCTCCAGATCGCGCGCAGCATCGCCGCCACGGTGCGGCGGTGGACGCAAGGCATCCAGGCCCCAGCGGCGGGCAACGAAGTTGAGTGCTCCAAGCGAGACCGCGCGGCTGTGGCGGCGGTACTGCTTCAGCCAGACGCGCTGTCCGGCGATGACGATGGGTTCTGCCATGACGGGCCCGTCCCTGATGCTGTCAGGCAGCGCCGGCGGACGCGGCGCTGCCTGCCGGACTCAGTAGCGCAGCAGCGCCGAGCCCCAGGTAAATCCGCCACCGAATGCTTCCAGCAGCAGCAATTGACCACGCTGCACGCGGCCGGAGCGCACCGCTTCGTCCAGCGCCAGCGGCACCGAGGCCGAGGAGGTATTGCCGTGGCGGTCCACGGTGACGACCACTTGCTCCATCGGCAGATCCAGCCGCTTGGCGGTGGCCTCGATGATGCGCAGGTTGGCCTGATGCGGGATCAGCCAGTCCAGGTCGTGCTTGTCGTAGCCATTGGCGGCCAGGGCCTCGTCGACCACCGAATCCAGGGCCTTGACTGCGTACTTGAACACGTCGTTGCCCTTCATCAGCAACGCGCCGCCGCCGTTCTTGCCCTCGCCGAAGCCCACCGATACGCCAACCGGATCCCACAGCAGTTCCTTCTTGCTGCCGTCGGCATGCAGATGGGTGCTGAGGATGCCGGTTTCTTCGTCGGCCTTGAGCACGACCGCGCCAGCGCCGTCGCCGAACAACACGCAGGTGGTGCGATCGGTCCAGTCGACGATGCGGGTCAGGGTTTCGGCGCCCACCACCAGCACGGTCTTGGCGTCGCCACTGCGCACGAACTTGTCGGCCACGCTGAGCGCATAGACAAAGCCCGAGCACGCCGCGTTGACGTCGAAGGCACCGCAGCCGACATTGCCCAGCCGCGCCTGCAGCAGGCAGGCAGTGGACGGGAAAATCAGGTCTGGGGTGGTGGTGCCGACAACGATCAAGTCGATCTCGTCGGCGGTCACGCCGGCCGCTTCCATCGCCTTCAACGAGGCGAAATACGCCAGGTCGCTGGTGGTCTGGTCGTCGGCGACGATGTGACGCTCACGGATACCAGTGCGCGAGAAGATCCATTCATCGCTGGTGTCGACGATCTTGGACATGTCGTCGTTGGTCAACACCTTTTCGGGCAAATAGCTACCCGTGCCCGCGATTCTGGAATAGATCCGCTTGCTCATACTGTTCCCTGTTGCAAGAGCCGCGGTGGTCGGCGGCTCCGGAAGAAGCGAGGGTCACCCGGCCGCGTCGAACGCACCGGGTGCCACGAATCAATCTTCTTGGACGGCCGACGACTTGGTCGCAATCACCTTCTTGCCGCGGTAGTAACCGTCAGCGGTGATGTGGTGGCGCAGATGGATCTCGCCGCTGGTCGGATCGGTCGACAGCTGCTTGGCGGTCAGGGCATCGTGCGAACGACGCTGGCCACGACGCGACGGGGTAACTCGGGATTTCTGCACAGCCATGGGATTGCTCCAACTTAAGTTCGATAACTTGTCTGTCGAGTCGAACTGGACGCTTCACGCCCGCGCCGACCTGTCTTTCCGCCCTTCACAGCGGCGGTTACTGTTTTTTGAACGCTGCCAGCGCCGCGAACGGACTGGCCTTGTCTTGCTCTTCCTGGGTCGGAACCCACTCGGCCTCGACGGCCTCGCTGCCCGGCGCCATCGGCACCACCGGGATCGACAGGACCAGCTCGTCCTCGACCAGGTCTGCGGCCCGCAGCATGCCATCTTCCGGCACCAGCAAGGCTTCGTACTCGGCCGGCAACGCCGCTTCGTCGGCTTCGTCACGGATCAAACCAAGACGCTGCCTGATTTGCACCGGATACAGGAAACGCTGCAGGCTGCGCTGGCAGGCCAGCGGAAGCTCGACATCGACACTGAGCTCGACGTAGGCGACCTTCAACAGGCTGTCCTGATCGAACTGGAGCGAGTAGACACACTCGCCCTCGGTATCGACCAGGCTGCCTTGCAGGCGGGTCATCGCAGAGAGCGGGATGCGGCCATCGAAGCGCCTGCGCGCTGCGACCATCCGCCAAGCATCCAGCATTTCGGGTACGTTCGCGGACATAAGCCGCAGAATGTTAAAGATCCGCCGACGCCCTGTCAAATGCCCTTATTCACGCACATGGCGCGGCGCCAAGGCTGCCAGACTTCCCTACCCGTCCGACGCAGCGCCCCATGATGCCACGCCTGATTCTTGCCTCCACCTCAGTCTATCGGCGCGAGCTGCTTGGCCGGCTGCGACTGGACTTCACCACCGCCCGGCCGGAGGTCGACGAGCAGGCGCACCCCGGGGAGGCCCCGGACGTGCTGGCCAGCCGGCTGGCCGCGGAAAAGGCGGCGGCGGTGGCCGCGCAGGCGCCCGACGCCTGGGTGATCGGTTCGGACCAGGTCGCCGATCTGGACGGCCAGGCCCTGGGCAAACCGGGCACGCTGGAGCGGGCCCATGCGCAGCTGACGGCGATGTCCGGCCACGTGGTGCGCTTCCATACGGCAGTGAGCCTGGTCGGCCCTGGCCGCACCACGCACGCGCTGGACCTGACCGAGGTGCAGCTGCGCCCGCTGACGCGCGCCGAAATCGATCGCTACCTGGCCGCCGAGCCCGCACTGGATTGCGCCGGCAGCTTCAAGTGCGAGGGCTTCGGCATCAGCCTGTTCGACGCCATTCGCTCGCAGGACCCCACCGCCTTGGTCGGCCTGCCGCTGATCGCGCTGGCGCGGCTGCTAAGGCAGGCGGGGTTCGAGATTCCGTAGGAGTTGCATTGCGGCCGAGCGTGGAGGCCGCACACGGAAAGATCGGGCATCAGCAAAAATTCCGAGTCCCCAGTCCCGGCATCCATGCAGGCGGATTCGGCCGCACACGGCCTTAATCGGGCCGAGCCAGCGGGCAGAACTGATACGGATAGTCGGCCTGCCCCACATGCGAGGACAGCGTGCGGCAGCGCGCAGGGTCCAGCGTCAGCCCGTACGCGGCCAGGCGCTGCTGCGCGGCCTCGCGCACGGCACGGTCTGCAGCGGCGATGTCCGCCGCCCTGCCCTTGGCAATGGTGAGTACGCAGTGGCCCGGCTGAGATGCATCCAGCTCGGCGCGCAGGCCGCGCGCGATCAACCAGCGCAGGTGCGTGCATTGCGGTTGCACGCTCCACCCCAGCTGCTGCGCCCAGCGATTCATCCGGTCGACCCGCAGTTGCTGCTTGTCGCGCGCCGCGCCCAACATGGCGTATAGCTGCGGCCGCTCGGCAATCAGCGTGCGCACGCGCTGCCGGTACTGGTCGGTCTCGGCGATATTCGTCGCCACACCGATATACCGCGCCTGCCGCGGAAGCAGCGGCACCCGCCAGGATTGCGGCTCGTCGCCGACCAGCAACACCGTGGAGGCGGCAGGTTCGCCCATCGCCGGTTGCTGCACCTGGAAGCTGTCGCGGGCCCAGGCTTCATGCCCCCAATCTTTCCACCCGACCACCGCGACCAGGGCACATAGCCCGATCAACCAGGCCGCCTTGCGATCGGCGCGTATGGCGAATGCGTGCCGACACACGATCCAGAGCACCAAGGGCGCAAGCAGCTCCAGCACCACCAGATAGCGATGAATGCTGAAAATGGCCTGCCACAGCGCGTAAGCAACGCTGAAGAACATCAGCAGGACCATGGCCGAGCGATCCAGCTCAACCTGCCGTACGGGCCGGCGCAGCACCCCGCGTCCTGCAGCGACCAGCGTCACCGCATACAGCACCGCCCAACCGGCTTGCACCAGACCAAGATCGCCGATCCGTTGCGGCTTGAAGGTAAACAGCAGCGGCCAGATCAGCTGCTCGCCGAGATTGCGCGGCAACCACCGCACATCGGCGATCGACACCGGCTGCGCCAGCGGCGATTTGAAGACTCCGTTGAACTGCGGAAACAGCGGATTGCCAAGGTGTTGCCAGACCTGCCAATACCAGGGCCCGGCTATCAGCACCAACACCAGCACCGCAACGCCGGCCAGCACGCCGAGGCCCAGCACGCGCGAGCGCATCCGCCCGCCATCGCAAAGGACCGCCGGCACCAACGCCAACGCGTAGAGCGCATTGGTGAGCTTGAGCGAGACGGCCAGACCCATCAGTGCGCCAGCGATGGCCCATCGATGCACAGCGTGCGCACCGTGCCGCGCACGCGCTTGCGCTGACAACACCAGCGCCAACGCTGCCAGCACAGGGATCGCACTGGCGGTATCGCCCATGGTGCCGCCAAGTTCGGACAGAAACACCGCGCTGCACATGCCGGCCACTGCTAGCAGCGGCGCCCACTGCGCGCGCCGCGCTTGCCCGGCCAGTACGCGCCATGCCACTGCCGCCACCGGAACGAACACTAGCGCATGCAAGCCGCCCAGCAGCAGCCCGACCACCGGCCCGGGAAGCTGCAGCATCAGCCAGGCATGCAGGGCATCGAGCAATGGGCTGAAGTAACTCTGCATCTGCGCCGACGCCAGATCCACGCCCAGCCGATCATGTGCCCAGGCATCGCCAATATAGAGGTGGTAGTTGCGCAGGTCCCAGTTGGCGTCCTGGCCCAGCCCAAGCGAGAGCAGCGCACCCAGCAGCACGACCGCCGTCACCGCTGCGGCGATCTGGCGTGGCGAATGAAAGCCGAACTGGCGATCGGCCCAACCCAACAGCCGCTGTCGCCGGCCCACCGGTGTCGATGTCGCGATGGCTGCCATCAGCGGGCAGCTACAGGCGCACGCGGCGCCACGAGAGTGGCGACGCCCGGCTCGGCCAGATACGCCAGATGCTTGGCCTCGACGCGTCCGCGCGTGACCGTGTCCAGGATCAGCCCGCACGCCAGCAGCAGGAAACCCAGCAGCATCAGCGCCACGCACAGGATCGCCGTGGGGAACCGCGGCACCAGTCCGGACTGGAAATAGGTTTCGAGTAATGGAATCGCCAGCACGATCGACAACGTGGCGCTAAGCACAAAGCCGATGGAGAAGAACAACAACGGCCGCTCGGCCTTGAACAGCTTGGCGATGGTGGTGAGGATGCGCCAGCCGTCGCGCCAGGTGTTCAACTTGCTTTGCGAGCCTTCCGGGCGCACGCCGTAGGCGGTTTCGACCTCGGCCACCGGCATGCGCAACTGCAATGCGTGCACGGCCAGTTCGGTTTCGGTTTCGAATCCGTGCGCATGCGCAGCGAAGGATTTGACGTAGCGCCGGGAGAACACGCGATAGCCGGACAGCATGTCGTCGAAGCTGCGACCGAACAGCAACCCCGCGCAACGCGTCAGCAACACGTTGCCGACGCGATGACCAGGCCGATACGCGGCCTGCTGCTGATCGCGCCGCGCCCCGACCACCATGTCCAGGCGCTCGTCGATCAGCTTGCGCACCAGCACCGGTGCGGCAGCCGCATCGTACGTCGCATCACCATCGACCAGCACGTAGATGTCGGCCTCCACATCGGCGAATCCACGCCGCACCACATTGCCCTTGCCCTGCAATGCCACGCGATTGACCTGCGCGCCCGCCGCCGCTGCGACTGTCGCGGTGGCATCGCTGGAATTGTTGTCCAGCACATGGATCGCCGCGCCCGGCAAGGCAGCAGCAAACGCGCCGACCACCGAGGCGACCGTGGCCGCCTCGTTATGGCAGGGCACCAGCACGGCGATTCGGATCCCGGGCACAGGCACGGGAGGGACAACAGTCATGGCATCGGTCATTGCGTGATCTAAGGTGTGGAAATGGTAATGGGCTGTTCCCACCAGTCCTCGACGCTGCCGTCGTGGCCGTGCAGGCGCAGTCCCAGCCAATGCGTGCCCGGCGGCAGCGCATGCGTGTCGAAGGTGGCGCTGAAACCGACATTGGGATGCTGCGGGTCGGTGGAGATCTTCCAGTACGGGCGCACATCCAGCAGCGTGCCGTACTCGGCCTGCGCGACCGGACGCCCGTCCAGCAGCAGCTCCACATTCGACAGGCCGACGCCATCCTTGAACGCCCAGCCACGCACCTGCACCTGCCCGGACACCTGCACGTCCGGCAGCGGCGTATCGATCCAGGCCATCGCCGGGGCGATGCACGGCCCGGGCTGGCGCTGCGCCGGCAGCGCGAACAGCAGGAAGCGCTGGTAGCCGTGATCGGTGGACACCACGGTGGGCGGCGGCAGCGGCCCGACCATCTCGCAGATGGCGTGATAGCGCTTCAGCAGGTCGCGATAACGCTGATCGCTGGGCGAGAGCACCAGCAGCCGCGGCCCGTTGCGCGTGCCGTCGCTGAGCAGCCCCCATTGCAACAACTGCGCGCTGCGCCCGTGCTTGTCGTTCAACTCTGCACGCAGCACCTCGACATTGGCATCGTGCAACTGAAAGCCCAGCTCGGCACCGACCTTGAAATTTTCCGCCAGCACGCGCGTACCCGGCGGCATCTGCGCCAGCCGGGTCTTGACCGCGCGCGCCAGGTCCTGCCACCCGGCGAAGTTGCGCGGATAGTATTTTTCGCCGGCCGCATGCGCGCGAAGCGACGGCACCGATACCGCCAGGTAGTAGCCATACGCCCCCAGGGTGCCGAGCAGCGCGATCACCCAGGCTGCGCGACGCAGCGTATGCGGCCAACGCATCAGGATCACCGGCACCGCAACCAGCAAGGCCAGGTAGCCCGGCAGCGGCCAGTGGAAACTGATCCGCTCGGCATCGCTGAAGAAACCGAGCACGAAGATCGCCACCGTCGAAATCCCGCCCAGCAGGCCGAAATAGCGCCATTGCGCCCGCGAACCGCCACCGGCGCGCGTGCCGGCCAGACCGACCTTGAGCATCGCCCAGGCCAGTGGCGGGGTCACCAGCACCGCCTGTATCAGCAAGAACCACAGCCCGGTGACCTGGAAACGCCACGGATGCCGGTCGACCAGCTGGAAGCGCAGCCCGGCCTCGTCGTGCTCGGTATTCCAGAACAGCAGCGGCAACCAGCTCACCGCGCCCAGCGTCAGCGCCATCCAGATGCGCGGGTCGCGCATGACCGCGCGCCCCTGCGGAATGCACAGCAGCGCGATGCAGCCCACCCCGATCACGCCGGCAAAACGGTAGTGACTGAGCGCGCCGATCACCAGGCCGATGGCGAGCTCGAGCGCACTGGTGGCATCGACCTCGCGCAGCAGCCGCGCACCGGCATCCATGCACAGCACCGCCGCCAGCGCCATCGGCACATCCGGCACCGCCAGGATGCCCAGCGTGGCCGACAGCGGCATCAGCAAGGTCAGGCTGCCGGCCTGCCAGCCCAGCGTGGAGCCGAACCAGCGCGTGGCGATATGCGCGATCAACCAGGGAATCAGCGCGGAAATGGCCAGAAACGGCAGGCGCAGGGCCAGCAGGTGATGCCCGCCCAGTTCCACGCCCAGCCGCGCCAACCAGGCCGTCATGCCCGGCAGATCCGAATACGCGGCGGCCAGATGCTGGCCTTCCTGCCAGTAGAACGCCTCGTCGACGAACAGCGGCAGCCGCGCGGCGATCAACAGCTTGACGGCCGTCGCCAGTGTCCACAGGATCACGAAGGTGCGATGTGCGCGTTGGTCCCCCTGCATTGCCCTATGCACTCTTCTTCCACCTACGGAATTGTGATGTCGATACCGCCGCGTTCCACGGAAATGCTAACCGATGCGCTGCGCCAATCGCTGCGGCGCGCACAAGACCAGGTCAATTCGCTGCTGTTGGGCAAGGCGCAGGAAGTGCGTCTGGCGTTCGTGGCGCTGCTGTCCGGCGGCCATCTGCTGATCGAGGATCTGCCCGGCCTGGGCAAGACCACCCTCGCCCACGCGATGGCCTCCAGCCTGGGGCTGGGCTTCCAGCGCGTGCAGTTCACCTCCGACCTGCTGCCGGCAGACGTGCTGGGCGTGTCGGTCTACGACGCCGCCTCACGCCAGTTCCAGTTCCATCCGGGCCCGGTGTTCACCAACGTGCTGCTGGCCGATGAAATCAATCGCGCCCCGCCACGCACGCAAAGCTCGCTGCTGGAGGCCATGGCCGAACAGCAGGTCACGCTCGATGGCGTCACCCATGCGTTGCCGGAGCCGTTCTTCGTGATCGCCACGCAGAACCCGGTCGATCTGTCCGGCACCTTCCCGCTGCCGGATTCGCAACTGGATCGCTTCCTGCTGCGGCTCAGCCTGGGCTACCCCAGCGCCGATGCCGAGCGCGCGCTGCTGTCGGGCGTGGACCGGCGCGAATTGATCGCCCAGGCGGCGCCGCAACTCAGCGACACCGACGTGGTGGCGCTGCGCACGGTGGTGGGCCAGATCCATACCAGCGATGCGCTGATCGGCTATGTGCAGGCCTTGCTGCTGCGCAGCCGCCAGCACGCCGGGGTGCGCGTGGGGCTGTCGCCGCGTGCCGGCATCGCGCTGCTGCGTGCGGCCAAGGCCTATGCGCTGCTGCTCGGGCGTGAGCACGTGCTGCCGGAAGACGTGCAGGCGCTGTTCGTGGCCGTGGCCGGGCACCGGCTGGTGCCGGAGGCCGAATCCTCGTTCGGGCCAGCGCTGGCCAAGGCGCTGCTGCACAGCGTGCCGGTGGACTGATCCCGGTGCGTGCGCACGTGCGCGGCATCGGCCGCCGACTCAGCCTGCTGGCGCGCCCGCGGGGCGCGGAGGCCTTGCCGATCGTGCTGGACCGGCGGCGCATCTACGTGCTGCCGACGCGCTTCGGGCTGTTCGTCACCGCCTTGCTGCTGGCGATGCTGCTGGGCGCATTGAACTACAACAACAACCCGGCCCTGCTGCTGGCGCTGTTGCTGGCCACCGCCGGGATTGCCAGCAGCATCATGGCGCACCTGCAGCTGTCGGCGCTGCGCATCGAGGCGGTCTCGGCCGAACCGGTGGTCGCCGGCGAGCCATTGCGCATGCGGGTGTCGCTGGCACGTCGCGACACCCGCGCACGGCGTGGGCTGCGCCTGGATCATCGGGACAGCAGCGGCTTCTGTGCGTTGCTCGCGCACGACATGGCCGAGGTCGACCTGCTGGTGCCCACCGAACGGCGCGGCTGGCAGGACATCGAACGCATCCGCCTGTCCAGCACCCAGCCACTGGGGCTGGTGCGCGCCTGGTCGTGGGTCTGGCCGGAAACGCCGCTGCTGGCCTATCCCAAGCCCGAAGAACAGGGGCCGGCATTGCCAGAGGGCGCCGGTTCGCCCAACCAGACCCGCCTGCACCCGCAAGGCGAGGAACTGCACCAGCTGCGCCCGTATCGCGCCGGCGATGCGCCACGCACGATTTCCTGGAAGCACTCGGCGCGCCGCGACAGCCTGCTGGTGCGCGAATACGAGCAACCCCTGGGCATCGAAGTCACGCTGGACTGGCGCACGCTCAACGCGCTGCCGTACGAGCGCCGCATCGCGCGGCTGGCGCGCTGGGTCAACCTGGCCGAACGCGACGGGCGGCGCTACCGCCTGCTGCTGCCGGGCCAGCCGCCGCTGGGGCCCGCACAAGGCAGCTCCCACCATCACCTGTGTCTGCGCGCCCTGGCCCTGCTTCCCCATGACTGAGCCGTCCGTCCCGATCACCCAGGCCAGCCGCGGCTGGGTGCTGGTCACCAGCTGGCTGGCACTGGCGCCATTGCTGCTGCAGCTGCCTGGCCTGCTCGCCGGCACCATTGCCGTGGCCGCCGTGCTGGTCGGCGTGCTGAGCTGGCGCGCCACCCTGATGGCACCGGTGCGGGTGTTGCTGGTGGTGGCGATGCTGGGCGCGGTGTACTGGCAGATCGGCATGCGCTTCGGCCGCGACACCGGTTGCGCGGTACTGGCGTCGATGCTGGCGATCAAGGCCTCCGAGCTGCGCACCCTGCGCGATGCGCGCAGCCTGCTCGGCTTTGCGTTGTTCGCCCCGTTCGCGGCGTTTCTGCTCGACCAGGGGCCGGCGACGATGGGGCTGGCACTGCTGGCGGTGGTGAGCGCACTGCTGAGCATGCAACGGCTGGCCGACGAGGAACACCGCACCGCCACGCCTGGGCTGCGGCTGCAATTGCGCGGCATCGGCAAGCTGGTCGCCATCGGTGTGCCGCTGGCGCTGGCCACGTTCTGGCTACTGCCGCGCCTGAGCTCCCCGCTGTGGGGCGTGCCCGAGCGCGCGCTGTCGCGGCCCGGCCTGTCGGACACCATGTCGCCGGGGGAATGGATCGACCTGATGGCCGACGACAGCCCGGCGCTGCGCGTACAGTTCACCGGCACGGCGCCACCGCCGCAACAACGCTACTGGCGCGGGCCGGTGATGTGGGACTTCGACGGCCGCACCTGGCAGCGCGCGCGCTGGACCGGCCGCAGCCAAACGGCATCGGTCACTGCCGGGCCGCAGACTTATCGCTATCGCCTGGACTACGAGCCCACCGATCGTCGCCAACTGGTGTCGCTGGACCTGCCCACGCAAGCCGTGGCCAATGCCGATCTGTCGCCCGACTACGAACTGTTCGCACGGCGGCCATTGAGTGCGCTGACCCGCTGGGAGCTGCAGTCGGCACCACCGGCCCGCTTCGACACCGACCTGCCCGACCCGCTGCGCAAGCGCGCGCTCGCGCTGCCGCCGGGTTTCAATCCACGCACGCTCACGCTGGCACGACAATGGCGCAGCGAGGCCGGCAGCAACGACGATGCCGTGGTGCAGCGGGCGCTGCAGTGGATCACCCGCGAGTTCGCCTACACCCTGGACACCCCGCTGCTCGGCCGCAACAGCGTCGACGAATTCCTGTTCCAGCAGAAGGCCGGTTTCTGCGAGCACTTCAGCTCTTCGTTCGTGGTGCTGATGCGCGCGGCCGGCATCCCGGCGCGCGTGGTCACCGGCTATGCCGGCGGCACCTACAACGGCTTCGGCAATTACTGGGTGGTGCGGCGCATGGATGCGCATGCCTGGACCGAAGTCTGGCTGGCCGGGCGCGGCTGGGTGCGGGTGGACCCCACAGCCGCGGTGGCGCCGGAACGCATCTACGACACGCTGGAAGACCGCGTACAGGTCGGCGCGGGCAACAATTTCGCCCAGCTCGGGATGTGGGCCAGCCTCGGTCAGGTCAGCGACCTGCTGCGCCGGGGCTGGAACGACCTGGTGCTGTCCTTCGATGCGGACCGCCAGCAACGGCTGTTGCAGCCGTTCGGCATCGATCGCCTGGACACCTCGCAACTGGCCGCCATCTTCGGCATCTTCGCGGTCAGCGCACTTGCATGGATGGGCTGGCTGCTGGCGCGCGGCGAGCGTGAGCGCGACCCGCTACTGCGCGCCTGGCATCGCCTGGGCCGCCGCTACGGCAAGCTCGGCCTGGCCCGCGAAGCGCACGAACCGGCCATCGCCTGGGCGCAGCGTGTCGCCCGTTCACACCCGAATCCGGCATTGTTGGCGCTCAGCCAACGTTTCGCTGCCGCGCGCTACGCTGGCGCTGATTCGGACAGCGCCTCACTCCTCAAAGATCTGCAGCAGCATCGCCCGCGAACCGGAGCTTCCTCATGAGTACCCGCTTTCTCCTTCCCATTGTCGCCGTGCTCGGGCTCGCCGCCTGTGCCACCGCGCCCAAGCCGCTGCAGGGGCAGTTCCCTACGGTCAGTCCGAGCGATTCCACCGCCAGCGCCCAGGTCGGCACGTCGGTGCGCTGGGGCGGCAAGATCATCCAGACCAAACCCGGCCAGGGCCAGACCTGCTTCGAGTTGATCTCGCGGCCGCTCAATGCCAGCGGCCGCCCGGACCGCAATGCGGTGGACGCCAGCGATGGTCGCTTCCTGGCGTGCCGCTCGGGCTTCTACGATCCGGCCGTGTTCGAGCCGGGCCGCGAAGTGACCTTCATCGGCAAGATCGAAGGGTATGAAACCACCAAGATCGGCGAGTACGACTACAAGCTGCCCAAGGTCAATGCCGACGTGGTCTATCTGTGGCCGGTCGTGCGCGAAGTGGACGTGGTGCCGGCCTACCCGTACGGCCCGTGGGGAGACCCGTGGGGTCCGCGCTGGGGCGGTGGCTGGGGCTGGGGCCGCGGCTGGTGGTAACCGGCTGCTGAGTCAGTGACACGCAAAAACGCCGCTCCCAGGGAGCGGCGTTTTTGCGTGTGCGTCTCGGCTGCTCGAACAGGCCCATGCGCTCGCTCGCGCAAAGAGGTCAGGGCGTGCCGAAACGTCCCAGCGGCGCGCCGGCCAGCAGATGCAGGTGGATATGGAACACGGTCTGGCCGGCATGCTCGCGACAGTTCATCACGATGCGATAGCCGTCCTGCGCCAGTCCCTGCGCGCGGGCATATGACGCTGCGGCAAGTGCGAGCTTGCCCACCAGCACCGCCTGCTCGGGCGGCACATCGTCCAGCGTGGGAATGGCGTGCTGTTTGGGAATGAACAGCACATGCACCGGCGCCTGCGGTGCGATGTCCTGAAAGCCCAGCACCTCCTCGTCTTCATAGACGATGCTGGCCGGGATTTCGCGACGAATGATCTTGCCGAAGATGGTGTTGGAC
>NZ_QEZJ01000024.1:0-153824 GCF_003992965.1 Xanthomonas sp. BRIP62409
GCGTGGGGGCGCAGGGTCGGCCCGGGCCGCTGCCGCGGATACCCCGGCATGACAGCACATGCCGGTGTCACCCAGGCGTCACTGATCGATGAACTGCAGCCGCGCCAGTTCGGCGTACAGGCCGCCTTCGGCGATCAATTGTGCATGCGTGCCCTGCGCGACGATGCGGCCGGCCTCCATCACCACGATGCGGTCGGCTTTGAGCACGGTGGCCAGGCGATGGGCGATGACCAGCGTGGTGCGGCCTTCCATCAAGCGGTCCAGCGCCTGCTGCACCGCGCGTTCGCTCTGCGCATCCAGCGCGCTGGTGGCCTCGTCCAGCAGCAGGATCGGCGCGTCCTTGAGCAGGGCGCGCGCGATCGCCACACGCTGTTGCTGGCCGCCCGACAGGCGCGTGCCGCGTTCGCCGAGTTCGCTGGCGTAGCCCTGCGGCAGGGCGCGGATGAACCCATCGGCCTCGGCGGCCGCCGCGGCGGCTTGCACCTCCGCGTCGCTGGCGTCCAGGCGCCCGTAGCGGATGTTGTCGGCGGCGCTGGCGGCAAACAGCGTGGGTTGCTGCGGCACCAATGCAATCCGTTCGCGCAGCAGCACCGGGTCGGTCTGGCGCAGGTCCACCTCGTCGATGCGCAGTCTGCCGCTGACAGGGTCGTGAAAGCGCAGCAACATCGCCAGCACCGTGCTCTTGCCGGCACCGGAGGGCCCGACCAGCGCCACGGTTTCGCCCGGATGGACATGCAGGTCGAAGCCGTCCAGCGCCGGCGCATCGGGGCGCTGCGGATAATGAAACACCACCTGGTCGAAATGGATCGCACCACGCAGCGGCTGCGGCAAGGGCTGCGGCGTGGCCGGCGCGACGATCGCCGGCTGCTCGTCGAGCAATTCGCCGACCCGGCCCATGCCGCCGGCCGCGCGCTGCAACTCGTTCCAGACCTCGGCCAGCGCACCCACCGAGCCGCCACCGATCAGTGCGTACAGCACGAACTGTCCCAGCGTGCCGGGCGTCATGCGTCCGGCGATCACATCGTGCGCGCCCAGCCACAGCACACCGACGATGGCGCCGAAGATCAGCATGATCGCCACCGCAGTGACCATGGCCTGGGTGCGGATGCGCAGCCGCGCGGTATCGATCGCGGCGAACAGGGCCTGGCTGAAACGCTGGCTCTCGTAGCGCTCGCGCGCATGCGCCTGCACGGTGCGCACCGCGCCCAGCGTTTCGGCCGCCAGCGTGTTGGCATCGGCCACGCGGTCCTGGCTGGCGCGCGAGATCTTCTGCAGGCGGCGTGCGCCCAGCACGATCGGCAGCACCGCCAGCGGAATGCCGATCAGGGTGAAGCCGGCCAGCCGCGGGCTGGTGACGAACAGCATCACCATGCTGCCGATCACCGTGACCGAGCTGCGCAGCGCCACCGACATGGTGGTGCCGATCACCCCGCGCAGCAGCTCGCTGTCGGCCGACAGCCGCGACACCAGCTCGCCACTGCGGCTGCGATCATGGAAGCCGGCGTCCAGCCCGATCAGATGCGCATACAGGCGGCCGCGCAGATCGGCGACCACCTTTTCGCCCAGCAGCGCGACGAAATAGAAGCGCGCGGCCGTTGCCACCGCCAGCACCACCGCCACGGCGAACAGCAGCGCGAAGGCGTGGTTGATCTGCGAGCCGCCGGAAAACCCATGGTCGATCATCTGCTTGACTGCCGCCGGCAGGCTCAATGTGGCGGCCGAGGAAATGGCCAGTGCGATCAGCCAGGCGGCGAACAGGCCACGCTGGCGCTGCACGAACGGCCACAGGGTGCGCAGGCTGCCAAGCTTCCGCAATGGGTTGGGCCTGGCGGCGGCTGGCTGGTTCATGCGGCTTCCGGTGATGAGAGATGGACACGGTTGCGAGTGGCGTCGCACAGGCGTGTTTTCAAGCTGGCCAGTTGATCGGCAGGCAGTTGCACGCGCAGCGCGGCGCCCTGCGCATCGAAGCGTTCATCCAGCTTGTCGGCGCGGAAGGCGCTCAAGGCAGCATGCACCAGGCCCAGGTCGTCGAACTGACACTGCAGATCGAGCAGCGACAACGCAATCAACGGCTGTCGCGTCGCCAACCGCAGGCATTCGGCTGCGGTGCCGCCGTAGGCACGCACCAGACCGCCCGCACCGAGCTTGATGCCGCCATACCAACGGGTGACCACCACGACCACGCGGTCGTAGCCCTGGCCGTCGATGGCCGCGAGGATTGGCCGCCCGGCGGTGCCGCTGGGCTCGCCATCGTCGCTGGACCGGTAGTCCTGCCCGTAGCGATAGGCCCAGCAATTGTGGGTGGCATCGGCGACGGACACGCGCTGCACGATCTCCAGCGCCTGCGCGGGAGAGTCCAGTGCCGCAGCATTGGCCACAAAGCGACTGTGCTTGATGTCCAGGCTGTGGTGCGCGTCAGCGGCGAGGGTATCGAGCATCGTCGCCATTCTATGCGAGCCGGTCGTGCCGGACGCTGCGGCCGTCGTGACTGCCGTTGCAAGCCGGCAGATCGAGGGTGTTCGATGATGCATTGAGACGGGCTGGGCGCGCGATGGGCGCGCGCAGTCCCAAGGACGGTTAGCGCAGGCGCTGCCGTTTTACACCAGGGTGGAGCGGCGCTTCTCGTCGATCCACTTGGAGGCCTGCGCCGGCGTGTAGTGCTGCATCCACTCCAGCATCTGCTCGATGTCGGCGCCGTACCACAGGTCGGTGCGCTGGTCCGGATGCAGGAAGCGTTCTTCCACCATGCGGTCGATCATGCCGATCAGCGGCGCGTAGAAGTCTTCGATATCCAGGAACGCACAGGGCTTGTTGCCGATGCCCAGCTGCCGCCAGGTCAGCATCTCGAAGATCTCTTCCATGGTGCCGAAGCCACCGGGCAGGGCGACGAACGCATCGGACAGCTCGAACATGCGCATCTTGCGCGCATGCATGGAGCCGACGATTTCCAGCGTGGTCAGCCCACGGTGCGCCACTTCCCAATCGGCCAGCTGCTGCGGAATCACGCCGGTCACCTCGCCACCGGCTGCCAGCACCGCATTGGCCACGGTGCCCATCAGGCCGACGTTGCCCCCGCCATACACCAACCGCAGTCCCTGCGCGGCGATGCGCTGCCCCAACGCAGTGGCACGCTCGGCGTAGGCGGGTTTGTTGCCGGCATTGGAGCCGCAGTAGACGCAGATGCTTTTCATGGGATTCGGGAGTTGGGATTGGGGATTGGTAAAAGCGAGGTGGCGCTGCGCTGATTGCTCGTGCTGCAGTCGGCGGAGGGGGCGCTGATTGTCTGAGTTCTTGCCGGGCTTGAAAAAGATAACGCCGGGTTTTCACCCGGCGCCATGCCATTGCCGGAGAGGGCCGGGACCAGGAGTCGCGGTTGCGAATCCCCAATCCCGAATCCACCAATCCCGGTCAGTTAGCCTTATGGATCGCGCGCTTGCTCACTGCCATCGCGGCATCGTGAACCGCCTCGGACAGCGTCGGGTGCGCGTGGCAGATGCGGGCCAGGTCATCGGCCGAGCCGTTGAATTCCATCGTCAGCACGCCTTCGTGCACCAGCTCGGACACGCCCACGCCGACCAGGTGCATGCCCAGCACACGGTCGGTCTCGGCGTCGGCGATGACCTTGACGAAGCCGGCCGGCTCGCCCATGGCCACCGCACGGCCGATCGCCGCGAACGGGAAGCTGCCGGCCTTGTAGGCGACGCCTTCGGCCTTGAGCTGCTGCTCGGTCTTGCCGACCCAGGCAATCTCCGGCTCGGTGTAGATGACCCACGGGATGGTGTCGAAGTTGACGTGGCCGGGCAGGCCGGCGATCAGCTCGGCCACCGCGATGCCTTCCTCGAAGCCCTTATGCGCCAGCATCGGGCCGCGCACGCAGTCGCCGATCGCCCACACGCCATCGACGCCGGTGTGGCAATGCCCGTCCACTTCGATCTGACCACGCTCGTTGAGCTTGACGCCGGTGCCCTCGGCCAGCAGGTTCTTGGTCGCGGCCTTGCGTCCCACGGCCACCAGCAACTTGTCCACGGTCAGGGTCTGCTCGCCGGCAGCGTCGGTATAGCTGACCACCACCTGCTTGGCATCGCCGCTGCCGGTGATCTCGGTCTTGCTGACCTTGGCACCGAGCTTGATGTCCAGGCCCTGCTTCTTGAACTCCTTCAGCGCGGTCTTGGCCACCTCGGCATCAGCCAGCGCCAGGAAGTCCGGCAGTGCCTCGAGGATGGTGACCTCGGCGCCCAGGCGCTTCCACACGCTGCCCAGCTCCAGGCCGATCACGCCGGCGCCGATCACTGCCAGACGCTTGGGAACGGCGGTGAAATCCAGGCCGCCGACGTTGTCGACGATGGTGTCGCCTTCGAACTTGGCGAACGGCAACTCGATCGATTCCGAACCCGGCGCCAGGATCACGTTGGTGCCCTTGAGCTCGATCTCGCCGCCTTCGTGCTGGGCGACCTTGACGATGTTGCCCGGCAGCAGCTGGCCGAAGCCGTAATACGGGGTGATCTTGTTCGCCTTGAACAGCATCGCGATGCCGCCGGTGAACTGCTTCACGATCTTGTCCTTGCGGCTGATCATGGTGGGCACGTCCATCTTGGCGTCGTTGAAGCTGATGCCGTGGTCGCCGAACAGGTGGCCCATGTTCCAGAACTGGCGCGAGGAATCCAGCAGCGCCTTGGACGGAATGCAGCCCACGCGCAGGCAGGTGCCGCCCAGTGCAGGCTTGCCATCCTTGCCGATGGCCGCGTCGATGCAGGCGACCTTCATGCCCAGCTGGGCCGCGCGAATCGCAGCGTGATAACCGGCCGGACCGGCACCGATGACAACGACGTCGAATTGTTCGCTCATTTCATTTGCTCACGGGAATGGGGAGTAGGGAATGGGGAATCGCAACAGCGCATGCGCCGCTCGCGTCCCATCCGAGTCAAGGCGGGAATGGAGCGGTCGATGGGTGCTTGCCCATTCCCCAATCTCCATTCCCGATTCCCGGCTCTTACAGACCGAACAACATCCGGCCCGGGTTTTCCAGCTGATTCTTGATGTCGACCAGGAACTGCACCGAATCCTTGCCGTCGATGATGCGGTGGTCGTAGGACAGCGCCAGGTACATCATCGGCGCGATCACGACCTGGCCGTTCTCGGCGATCGGACGTTCCTTGATCGCGTGCATGCCCAGGATGGCGCTCTGCGGCGGGTTGATGATCGGGGTGGACAGCAGCGAGCCGAAGGTGCCGCCGTTGGTGATGGTGAAGGTGCCGCCCTGCAGGTCGTCCAGGCCCAGCTTGCCGGCGCGCGCCTTGGCGGCGTAGTCGGCGATGCCCTGCTCGACGTCGGCGAACGACTGGCGCTCGACGTTACGCAGCACCGGCGTGACCAGGCCCTTGTCGGTGGAGACGGCGATCGAGATATCGCTGTAGCCGTGATAGATGATGTCGTCGCCGTCGATCGAGGCGTTGACCAGCGGGAAGCGCTGCAGCGCGTTGGCGGCCGCCTTGACGAAGAAGCTCATGAAGCCGAGCTTGATGCCGTGCGCCTTCTGGAACTCGTCCTGCAGTTCCTTGCGTGCGGCCGAGACCTTGGCCAGGTTCACTTCGTTGAAGGTGGTCAGCATCGCGGTGGAGTTCTTGGACTCCATCAGGCGCTTGGCGATGGTCTTGCGCACGCGGGTCATCGGCACGCGCTCTTCCGGACGGGCGCCGGACGCCTTGCCCACGCCGCCGGCCTTGGCGAAGTTGACGATGTCTTCCTTGGTCACCGCGCCACGACGGCCGGTGCCTTCGACCTGGGCCGGATCCACGCCCTGGGTGATCGCGGAAAAACGCGCACCCGGGGGCAGCGCATCGGCAGCCGACTTGGAGGCAGCAGCAGGCGCAGCGGCAGCAGCCGGCGCCGGCGCTGCGGCCGGTGCAGCAGCGGCAGGTGCCGGTGCATCGGCCTTCTTCTCCTCGGCCGGTGCGGCCGCAGCCACGGCGCCTTCCTCGATGATCGCCAGGATCTGGTTGCTGGTGACGGTGCTGCCGGCTTCGAACTTGATTTCCTTCAGCACGCCGTCGACCGGCGAAGGAACTTCCAACACGACCTTGTCGGTTTCCAGGTCGACCAGATTCTCGTCGCGCTTGACCGCTTCACCGGCCTTCTTGTGCCAGCTGGCGATGGTGGCGTCGGAAACGGATTCGGGCAGTACCGGAACTTTGACTTCGGTGGCCATTCGGGGAGCGTCCTAGGGTTTTCGTTCTTTGGGGAAGAGGAGTTATTCAGCGACTTGGTCGTTGAACGGATTGAGTAGCGCATCGGCGACCAGCTTCTGCTGTTCGACGATGTGGTCGGCCATATGGCCGGCGGCAGGCGAGGGCGAACGGGCACGGCCGGCGTAATGCAGGCTCTGGCCGCTGGCCAGGCAGAAGTTCAGATGGTGGCGGATCTGGTACCACGCACCCTGGTTCTGCGGTTCTTCCTGGCACCACACCACGTCGGTGGCGTTGGCATAGGCCTTGAGCTCGGCGGCCAGCTGCGCACGCGGGAACGGATACAGCTGCTCCACGCGCAGGATGGCGACGTCGTCCTGGCCACGCTTGGTCTGGTCTTCGAGCAGGTCGTAATAGACCTTGCCCGAGCACAGCACCACGCGCTTGACCTTGCCGGCATCGGCCTTGGCGTCGGGGATCAGGTGCTGGAACTCGCCTTCCGCCAGTTCTTCCAGGCTCGACACCGCCAGCTTGTGGCGCAGCAGCGACTTGGGCGTCATCACCACCAGCGGCTTGCGGGTGGTCATGCGCATCTGCCGGCGGATCATGTGGAAGCACTGCGCCGGGGTGGTCGGCACGCAGACCAGCATGTTCTCCAACGCGCACAGCTGCAGGAAGCGCTCCAGACGCGCGGAGCTGTGCTCCGGGCCCTGGCCTTCGTAGCCGTGTGGCAGGAACAGCGACAGGCCCGCGATGCGGCCCCACTTGGCTTCGCCGGCGGCGATGAACTGGTCGATCACCACCTGCGCGCCGTTGGCGAAATCGCCGAACTGCGCTTCCCAGATGCACAGTGCATTCGGGTCGGTGGTGGAGTAGCCGTACTCGAAGCCCATCACCGCTTCTTCGCTGAGCAGCGAGTCGATGATGGTGGCGTCCTCGGGGTTCTGCACCAGCTGGCGCAGCGGCAGGTAGTAGCTGTCGGTCTTCTGGTCATGCAGGATCGCGTGACGGTGGAAGAACGTGCCGCGACCGGCGTCCTGGCCGACCAGGCGCAGCTTGTGGCCTTCGGCCAGCAAGGTGGCGTAGGCCAGGTTCTCGGCAAAGCCCCAGTCGCCGGCCTGGTCGCCGGCGGCCATCTTGACGCGGTCTTCGTAGATCTTGGCCACGCGGGCATGCAGCTCCACGCCTTCCGGGATCGTGGTGATCAGCTTGGCCAGACGATCCAGCTGCTCGCGCTTGACGCGGGTGTCGACCGGATCGGCAGCGGTGCCGACCAGGTACTTAGACCAGTCGATGGCGAATTCGTCCGGCTTGCGTGTCGCCAGCTCGGTGGTGTATTCGCCCGAATCGAGCTTGTTGCGGTAGCCGTCGACCAGCGCCTTGGCCTCGTCGGCGCTCAGCACGCCGTCGCTTTCCAGCTTGGCGGCGTACAGCTCGCGGGTGGTCTTGTGCTTGCGGATGGTCTGGTACATCACCGGCTGGGTCGCTGCCGGCTCGTCGGCCTCGTTATGGCCCCAACGGCGGTAGCAGACCAGGTCGATGACCACGTCCTTCTTGAACTGCTGGCGGAATTCGTAGGCCAGCTTGGACACGAACATCACCGCATCCGGGTCGTCCCCGTTCACGTGGAAGACCGGTGCGCCGATCATCTTGGCCACGTCCGTGCAGTAAAGCGTGGAACGGGCGTCGTCGCGGGCGCTGGTGGTGAAACCGATCTGGTTGTTGACCACGATGTGCACGGTGCCGCCGACGGCGAAACCGCGCGCCTGCGACATCTGGAACAGCTCCATCACCACGCCCTGGCCGGCGAATGCGGCATCGCCGTGGATCAGGATCGGCAGCACGGTCTTGCGCTCGGCATCGCCGAAGCGTTCCTGGCGCGACCGCACGCTGCCGACCACGACCGGGTCGACGATTTCCAGGTGCGAGGGATTGAAGGCCAGTGCCAGATGCACCTGCTTGTCGCCACCGACCGCGATATCGGCCGAGAAGCCCATGTGGTACTTGACGTCGCCGGTGTGCGCGCGGTCGTCGTGGGCGTGCTCGAACTTGCCTTCGAACTCGTCGAACAGCTTGCGCGGGTTCTTGCCCAGCGTATTGACCAGCACGTTGAGGCGACCGCGGTGGGCCATGCCGATCACGATGTCCTTGACCTGATCGTTGCCGGACTGGCGAATGATCTCGTCCATCATCGGGATCAGCGCGTCGCCGCCTTCCAGCGAGAAGCGCTTCTGGCCGACGTACTTGGTGTGCAGGTAGCGCTCCAGGCCTTCGGCAGCGGTGAGCCGCTCCAGCGTGCGCTTGCGGCTGGCCGCGTCGCCGGCGATCTTGCCGCCGGCATCTTCCAGACGCTTGTAGATCCACTGGCGCTGGTCGAATTCCTGGATGTGCATGAACTCTGCGCCGATGGTGCTGGCGTAGGTCGCCTTCAGGCGGGTCAGCAGATCCTTCAGCTTCATGCGCGGCTGGCCGCCGACGCCGCCGGTGCTGAACTCACTGTCCATATCCGCCTGCGACAGGCTGTGGAATGGCAGGTCCAGATCGGGCGGGTTGACCGGCGGCGTCAGGCCAAGCGGGTCGAGCTGCGCGCCGAGGTGACCACGCGCACGATAGGCGGTGATCAGGCGGCCGACGTTGCGCTCGCGCTCGTCACTGGCGCCTGCGCCGGTTCCGGCGTTGGCGGCCTGTTTGGAGGCGGCGAGGATGTGGGCAATGGCCGCCGAGTGCGGCACATCACCGGCATCGCGACCCTTGAAGCCATCGAAATAGCTCTTCCACTTCGGGTCGACACTGTCCGGGGCGACGAGGTACTGCTCGTACAGATCCTCGATATAGGCGGCGTTGCCGCCGGCGAGCTGCGATGACTGTGCGAACTGCTTTAGGAGATTATCCACGATGGTAAGTCGGGTCTGCTGTGGGGATGATTGTGCGGAAGCGGCAGGGCGAGATGCCCCATCGGTCGGTCTCAAATCTCGAAAAATTATACCCCCTTGCGCCAGTGAGGGGGCGTCTGCAAGCTGACCGAGCGGGTAGGTGCGGCCGCCTGGCGCCCAGGCGCGGAAGGCGCTGCGGTCTCAGATGCCGAGTGCGCGCGGTTCGTTCCAGAGCGCGCTGCGCTCCCATATCTGCGCGAATTCGCGCTCCAGCTGGCGGCTGCGCGCCGCGCCCGACAGCCAGGTTTCGCCATCGTCGAAGCGATGGCCTGTTGGACGAAAGTAGTAGGCGTCATCGCCCACCACATAGGCCGACGCATAGCTGGCATCGACCGGATCGCTGACCGCGCGGAAGCGGAACACGCTGGGCAGGCGCTGGGCCAGCCGCAGCAGCGCGCTGCTGCTGGCGCCGGCAATGGCGGTGTCCTGCACCAGCACCTGCACGCGCTTGTCGTGGCGGGCGGTGGCGAAGCGGCGCAGCGCATCGAGCACTGCGGCGTTGTCGAACAGCGGCGGATCCAGTGCCCGCGTATAGATCAGGACCTGGCGGCGTGCGGCGCACAGCAGGCCGGTGGAGGCGGCCTGCGCCGCGCGCAGGTCGTCCACCGCCATCGGGCCGTCGAGACGGCGGTGCAACGGCCCGTCAGGCCGATCGCCCGCCGTTGCGGCGCGATCGGGATGCGGGTCGGAAGAGGTGTCCGGCAGGAAGCCCAGGCGTGCGAACACCGCCCCGGCATCTGCATTGACGCGGGCCCGTACGCCGGGCCAGCCGCGTTGTTGCGCGGTGGCGACGGCGGCTGCGAGCAACTGGTCGGCCAGGCCGCGGCGGCGCCAGCCCGGCAGGATGCCGAGCCTGTCGATGCGCCGATCCGCGGTCAGCCGCACCGAGCCGATCAGCTGGCCGTCCTCGCTGCGCAGGGCCAGGTGCAGGCTGAGCGGGTCCAGTGCGTCCCATTCGGCAGCGCCGCTGTCGCCGCTGCCGCAGGCCAGGCGCAGCGCACGCAGGGCCGCGGCGTCGGACGCCGGGTCCAGCGAGACGATCTGCGGGCCGGCCTGGGGGCTCATGCGCGGTTGTCGGACCCGTCGCCGCCAGCGTACGTTGCCGCGTCGTCGGCGAGCTCGCTGTCGTCGTCCTGGTCGGCGTCGGCAGCTGGTTCGTCCTCATCAGCCTGGGTCGGGCCGTCGGCGGTATCGGCGACCTGCTCGACGTCGGCCTCCGCGTCGATCTCGTCGTCCGCATCCGGCGCGTCGGCCTCGGCGTCGTCCTGGTCGGCCGACAGGCTCAGGCCATGGGCCTGGTCGTCGTCGATGTCCTGGATGTCGTCTTCCGCGTCCTCGTGGGCGCGCTGGTAGTGGCCCTGCGCCAGCAGCTCCAGCACCACCTCGCGGCCGCGGTTGGACAACTGCGCATACAGCGTGCCGTCGATCTCTTCGGCCGCGGCCAGGCGCGCGGCGTCCTTGGCCGACAGCGCGAACTCCAGGCCGCTGCAGAACAGGGTGGCGCCACGCTTGGCGCGCCGCCAAGCCAGCCGCGACCAGGGGTGACGGTGCAGCAGCACGCCTTCCTCCAGTGCCTGCTCGACCGCCTCGCGCGGGATCGGTTCGGGGGCCGGCACCACGTCGCCGGAGGCGCGGTAGGTGGTCATGAAGCGGCCGAACCAGTCGCCCAGCCGATCCGGGTCGTTCATGCGCAGGGCATTGAGCGCTTCGACCACGCGGTTCATCGCGGTGACGTCGATCTCGTACGGGTCGGCCGGCACCTTGAGGTCTTCGTCGTGATAGCGCACGGCCTCGTCGGCATCGGCGATCAGCGTATCCAGATAGTCGCCGATCAGCTCGGCCGACGACGGCGCGCGGGTGCCGATGGAGAAGGTCAGGCAGGCGTCTTCGGCAACGCCGTGGTGCGGCACCAGCGGCGGCAGGTACAGCATGTCGCCCGGGCCCAGCACCCAGTCGTGGGTGGGCTTGAAGTCGCGCAGCAGCTTGAGCTCGACATCGTCGCGGAACGCCAGCGGCGCGGCCTTGCGGCCCTGTTGCGCGCGTGCGTCGATCTGCCAGCGGCGGTGGCCCTGGCCCTGCAGCAGGAAGACATCGTAATGGTCGACATGCGCGCCGACCGAGCCGCCGGTGGCGGCGAAGCTGATCATGATGTCGTCGATGCGCCAGCGTGGCAGGAAGCGGAACTGTTCCAGCAGCGCGCGCACGTCCGCGTCCCACTTGTCCACATCCTGTACCAGCAGGGTCCAGTCATGGTCGGGCAGGCCGGGGAAGTCGGTTTCCTGGAACGGGCCGGTGCGTACGTCCCAGCCGTCGGTGGCGCGGTCGTGGCTGATCAGGCGTGCCAGCACGCCGTCTTCGCAGGCCAGGCCGGCCAGGTCTTCCGGCTGCAGCGGGGACTGGAAGTCCGCAAACGCGTTGCGGATCAGCAGCGGGTGCTTGTGCCAGTAGTTGCGCAGGAAGCGCTCGACCGGCATGCCCAGGGGCTGGTCGCCGGTGGCGTGGACCTCGAAGGGCAGCGGCGCGCCTTTCCTGGCGGCGATCTTTTTTGTGGCGGTCTTTTTCATGGTGTCACGGGTCCGACAGGAGGGCCGGCGCTGTGCGGCCGGCGGAGTGGCTTATTGTCGCCCAGCCCGCCATGCGATGCCTTGCTGGCGGGTGTGGCGGAGATTTCAGTGCGACTGTGCCTGCCATGCGTGGCCGGCATGCACGGGGGATGCCGGCATCGGCGGGTCAGTGGATGGCGAGCTGGCTGTCGCTGGGCGAAGGCACCGACCCAACCGTGTGGTCGACACGCCTGCCAGCGCTTGCGACGCGGCAGCGATGGAAGCGGCAGCGGCCTGTCTCCCGCAGGCGACCGATGCCAGCAGGGACACGGACAGCAGGGGCACAGACAGCAGTGAGCGCAATGCCATGGCACTCCTCCTGACGGCTGGATGGAACGTCGCGATGCCGGTCGTTGACTGCCGCTGGTTCAGATCGCGCGCGCCAGCTGCTCGGCCAGGCCGGTGTAGGCGCCCGGCGTCAACGCCCGCAAGCGCTGCTTGTCCTGCTCCGGCAGCTGCAGGCTCTCGACAAACGCCTGCATGGACGCGGCGGTGATGCCCTGGCCGCGGGTCAATGCCTTGAGCTGTTCGTACGGGTTGGGCAGGCCGTGGCGACGCATCACCGTCTGCACGGCTTCGGCCAGCACTTCCCAGGCCGCGTCCAGGTCCGCATCCAGGCGCTGCGGATTGACGGTCAGCTTGCCCAGGCCCTTGGCCAGCGAATCCAGCGCCACCTGGGTGTGGCCGAATGCGGTGCCGAGCGCACGCAGGACGGTGGAGTCGGTGAGATCGCGCTGCCAGCGGCTGATCGGCAGCTTGGCCGAGAAATGCTCGAACAAGGCGTTGGCGATGCCGAAATTGCCTTCGGCATTTTCGAAGTCGATCGGGTTGACCTTGTGCGGCATGGTCGAGGAGCCGACTTCGCCCTCCTTGAGCTTCTGCTTGAAGTAGCCCAGCGAGATGTAGCCCCAGATGTCGCGCGATAGGTCAATCAGGATGGTGTTGACGCGACGGCTGGCGTCGCCGATCTCGGCCACGTTGTCGTGCGGCTCGATCTGGGTGGTGTAGGGGTTGAACACCAGGCCCAGGCTCTCGACGAAGCGCTGCGCGAACGCGGCCCAGTCCAGCTCCGGGTACGACACCAGGTGCGCGTTGTAGTTGCCGACCGCACCGTTGATCTTGCCGGTCAGCTCGACCGCGGCGATCTGCTTGCGCTGACGCTCCAGGCGCGCGATCACGTTGGCGATTTCCTTGCCCAGCGTGGTGGGCGAGGCGGTCTGGCCATGCGTGCGCGAGAGCATCGGCTGGCCGGCCTGGGCATGGGCGAGGCTGCGCAGCGTGGCGGTGATGCCGTCCAGCGTCGGCAGCAGCACCTCGCGGCGTGCCTGCTCCAGCATCAGGCCGTAGCTGAGATTGTTGATGTCCTCGCTGGTGCAGGCGAAATGCACGAATTCCAGCGCCGGACCCAGCTCCGCATCGTCCTTGAGCTGTTCCTTGATGAAGTACTCCACCGCCTTGACGTCGTGGTTGGTGGTGCGCTCGATCTGCTTGACGCGTGCGGCGTCGCTCACGCTGAAGTCGTCGGCCAGGCGGCGCAGGGTCTGGGTGGCGGCGGCCGAGAATGGCGTCAGCTCGGCGATGCCCGGCTCGGCCGCCAGTGCCAGCAGCCATTCGATCTCGACCTTGACCCGTGCCCTGATCAGGCCGTATTCGGAGAAGATCGGGCGCAGCGCATCCACTTTGGAAGCGTAGCGGCCGTCGAGCGGGGACAGGGCGAGCAGGGCGGAATCCGACATGGGCAGGGCACTGGGAGGCTGGCGGGGGTGCGTATTCTACGCCGCCCCGGCGCCGGCTTCGCCGATCGGCCGCACCGTGATCGCCTGGATCCGGTGCCCGGCCATGCGCCGCACCGTCAGTGCGTGGCCGTCCAGTTCCAGGGTCTCGCCTTCTTCGGGCAGCCGCTGCAGCCGGTGCACGATCAGCCCGCCCACCGAATTGACGTGGTCCGGCGCGCTCAGGTCCCGGCCGAGCAGGCGCTCCAGGCGGAAGATCGAAGTGCTGCCGGCCACCAGCAGCGAGCCATCCTGGCTGCGGATCGGGGCATCGCGCACCACATGGCGGTGCTCGTCCTCGATCTCGCCGACCACCACCTCCAGCAGGTCTTCCAGGGTGAAGAAGCCCAGGATGCGGCCCTGGTCCTCCACGCACAGCGCCAGATGGGTGGTGCCGGTGCGGAACTGCTCCAGCGCGCTGGGGATCGGGGTTTCCAGCGTCAGCAGGGTGGGCGGGCGCAGCAACGGACGCAGATCGTCCAGGTCCTGGCTGCGCGCCATCGCCACCAGCAGATCCTTGGTATGCAGAATGCCCAGCACCTGCTCGCCATCGGCGTCGAACCAGGGGTAGCGGCTGTAGCGCGACTCGCTGAACTCGGCCAGCACCGATTCCAGCGTCATGCCCTCGCGCAGGCTGCGCAGGTGCTCGCGCGGGCGCATCAGGTCGCCGGCGACCAGGTCGGGCAATTCCAGCGCGTGGCTCATCAGGGCCAGCCCGTGATCGGGCGTGGCCGCGTTCGGATCCTGGCGGCCGACGATCAGCATCAGCTCCTCGCGCGAATAGCGATGCGACTGATGTTCCACATCGCCCCAGCCCAGTACCCGCAGCAGGCGGTTGGCGCTGGTATTGAGCACCCAGATCGCCGGATACATCAGCCAATAGAACACGTAGAGCGGCGCGGCGGTCCATAGCGACATCCGCTCCGGGCGGCGGATCGCCATGGTCTTGGGTGCCAGTTCGCCCAGCACGATGTGCAGAAACGAAATCAGGCTGAAGGCGATCGCCAGCGCGGTGAACTGCGCCGCTTCCGGCGACAGGCCGGCGCTGTCGAACAGCGGCTGCAGCAGGTGCGCGAACGCCGGCTCGCCGACCCAGCCCAGGCCGAGCGAGGCCAGCGTGATGCCGAGCTGGCAGGCCGACAGGTAGGCATCCAGGTGCGCATGCACCCCGAGCAACAGACGCCCACGCCACCCGTTGGTTTGCGCCAGGCCCACCGCCTGCGTGTGGCGCAGCTTGACCAGCGCGAACTCGGCGGCCACGAAGAAGCCGTTCAGCAGCACCAGCAGCAACGCGACGAACAACAGCAGCACATTACCCAGCATGGCGTCGGCCTCGGTGCCGTGCAGCGGCGGTCATGCCGCGTGTCCGCCGTTGCGCGTGAGGGGTCGGGCGGTGTGCGGGCAGCAAGGACACAAATAATGCGTTGCTACAGTCAGGGTCGTCGCCCATGGCAGCGTGGTACCTCGTATGGATCGATGGGCAGTCTAGCCCACGGCTTGCGACGACACGGTCGCAACGCCGCGAGCGAGTATCGTAGGCAGTCTCGCCAGCGTGGGTGCGCCCGCTGCCAGCCATCCATCACCACAGACCAACCATGTGCGGAGAGTGCAGATGAGCGAACGTTTCAGGACCGAACACGACAGCATGGGGCAATTGCAGGTGCCCGCCGATGCCTTGTGGGGCGCGCAGACCCAGCGTGCCGTGCAGAATTTTCCGGTCTCCGGCCAGCCGATGCCGCGCGGCTTCATCCGCGCGCTGGGCTTGATCAAGGCCGCCGCGGCCGGCGTCAACGCCGAGCTCGGGCTGCTGCCCAAGTCGATCGGCAAGGCCGTGCAGGACGCGGCGCTGCAGGTGGCCGACGGCACCTATGACGCGCAGTTCCCGATCGATGTCTATCAGACCGGCTCGGGCACCTCGTCCAACATGAATGCCAACGAGGTGATCGCCACGCTGGCCACGCGCGCCGGCAAGGACGCGGTGCATCCCAACGATCACGTCAATCTCGGGCAGAGTTCCAACGACGTGGTGCCCACCGCGATCCGCGTGTCTGCGCTGCTTGCGGTGCAGGAACACCTGCAACCGGCGCTCAAGCATCTGCGCAAGACCATCGACAAGCGCGCCAAGGGGCTGGAGAAGGTCGTCAAGACCGGGCGCACGCATCTGATGGATGCGATGCCGCTGACCTTCGGCCAGGAATTCGGTGCATGGTCGGCGCAGCTGAGTTCGGCGCAGGAGCGCATCGACGATTCGCTCAAGCGCCTGCGGCGGTTGCCGCTGGGCGGCACCGCGATCGGCACCGGCATCAATGCCGATCCGCGTTTCGGCGGCAAGGTGGCCAAGGCCCTGTCGGGCTTGAGCAAGGTCAAGTTCGAGAGTGCCGACAACAAGTTCGAAGGCCTGGCCGCGCAGGACGATGCGGTGGAGTTGTCCGGCCAGCTCAATGCGCTGGCGGTGGCCTTGATCAAGATTGCCAACGATCTGCGCTGGATGAATGCCGGCCCCCTGGCCGGGCTGGGCGAGATCGAGTTGCCGGCGTTGCAGCCGGGCAGTTCGATCATGCCGGGCAAGGTCAACCCGGTGATTCCCGAAGCCACCGTGATGGCCTGCGCGCAGGTCATCGGCCACCATACGGCGATTACCGTGGCCGGGCAGACCGGCAACTTCCAGTTGAACGTGACCCTGCCTCTGATCGCCTACAACCTGCTGGATTCGATCAACCTGCTGGGCAATGTGTCGCGGCTGCTGGCCGACAGCGCGATTGCCGGCTTGAAGGTGCGCCAGGAGCGCGTGCGCGAGGCGCTGGATCGCAATCCGATCCTGGTCACCGCGCTCAATCCGATCATCGGCTACGAGAAGGCCGCCGCGATCGCCAAGCGTGCCTACAAGGAGCAGCGCCCGGTGCTAGACGTGGCGCTGGAAGACAGTGGGCTCACTGAGGCGGATATGCGCCGTTTGCTGGATCCGGCCGCGCTGACGCGTGGTGGCATCCAGGCCGGCAGCAGTGGCGGCGGTGGCTGATCACTGACAGCGTGTGTGTGTAGGAGCGCATCTGGGCGCGACGGGCGTTGTCGATACAGCCCCGTCGCGCCCAGGTGCGCTCCTACACGGGCTTGCGCGAGTCCGCGGCGTCGCCAGGACTCAGTGCCGCTCGGCCTGCACGTTGCCGAAGCTCTCGCGATACGGTTGCAGCGACGGGATCTCGTCCAGCAATTCGCCGCTGAGCCGCTGGATCTCCGGCGTGGCGGTCAGCTTGATCGACTTGTACTCCGGATCCGCGCCGGCCTCGTTGACGGCCTGCTGGCGCAGCATCTGCAGGTGCCCGAACAGCAACTGCAATTTGGCGCGCGTCGGTTTCTTCTGCGGCAGTGCGATATCGTCGATCTTCAGCGTGCCGTCCGGAGTGATTTCCGCATTGGCGGCCGGTGGGCGGCGGATCATCACCGACTGGGTGGTGATGGCAACGCGCGGCTTGCCGCGTTCGGCGCGTCGCGACGACTGGTCGCCACAGGCGGTCAGGGCGCATAGCAGGAGCGCCATGCAAAGCATCACGAACTTGTTCATGGGGTCGCTGGGGTCTGGGGAGCGCATTAGTGTAATCCCGCTCCGGCAGCCGATCAGTGCCGGCGGCACATGGCGCCGCTGACAAGATGTCGCAGGCCGGTATCGGTTGCCTGGCGTGCGCGCAGAATCGACACGACGCTCCAGCCGGTTCCGGTCCGCCGCTGCGCCCGTCGATGGGGGCGCAGCGGCGGTCGGTGCCGCGCTTACTTGCGGCAGTCGTCGACGTCGTGCTGGGTCAGGGTCGAGTACGGCGCGAATGACGGCACCAGTTGCGCGGCGGCGTCCTGCGCGTTGCGCAGCGTGGCCAGCTGGTCGCAGATCTGCATCGTATTGTGTTTGAAGGTTTCCGCCTGCGCCTGGATCTTGTCGCCGATCTGGTCGGTGTTGCCGCTGAGCACGCCCTTGAGCGCTTCGCCGGCGGCGTGTGCACCGAAGGCCGCGCCCTGCGTGCCGATGTCGATGCCTTTTTCGGCGACGCCCTGGATCTGCACATAGAAAGTGCGCATCGCCTGGCGCTGCGCATCGTTCAGGCTCACCGGCTTGCCGGCGATGCTGAGCGCGCCATCCGCGCCGATGGTGGCAGCAGGCAGACCGTCGCGGTGGAGCGTCAGGCTCTTGCCGTTGAAGCTCACCCCGCGCGCGTTGGCCTTGCCCGACACCACGACGGTGGGTTCGGACTTGCCGCAACCGACCAGCAGCGCACCCGCCAATACCGCACAAATCAACAGTTTCATCAGCAGTCCCCCTCAGTAATGGTCAATGCAGTGGTCAGTTGTCGGTCGGTACGCGGGTGGTGCCGGCAACATCGCTGACGTCGATGTCGCCGCTGCCCTTGCGCGCCACGCTGACGTCGCCGCGCACCTTGTGCACGCTCAGGGCGCCGGAGTTGACCGCTTCCACGCCGACATCGCCCTGTACATCGTCGATATCGACATCGCCGGAGCCGACCGTGCCGAGCTTGACGTGGCCGGCAACGCCGCGCAGCTTGACGTCGCCGGAGCCGACCTTGCCGACCTCGGCCGCGCCGCGAATCCGGCGGGCCTTCAAATCGCCGGAGCCGACTGCCAGCACGCGCAATGCCCCCATGTCCTCCAGTTCGATGTCGCCGGAACCGACCTTGGCGGTCACCCGGCCCTTGGTGCGGTGGATGGCCATGTCGCCGGAACCGACATCGGCACTCACTGCAGCCGCGCCGCTGATCTCGGCGTCGCCGGAGCCCACGTCGAACTGCACCAGCAGCGTGTCGGGCACGTTGCCACGCAGGTCCAGGTACGCGTAGCTGTCGCCGATGGAGATGCGCGACGGGCGATCATCGGCCAGCGTCACCACCAGCTTGTCGCCGACGCGCTTCTGGGTGACGGTCAGGCCCTCGAGCAGGTCGGCCCTGGCGGCACAGGCGCGGCCGCTCAGACGGCCGCCGTTGCCTGGCGCGGCGTCCAGATGCAGGTCGTTGGAGGCGACCTCGAACAGCACCGACTTCACTCCGCTCAGTTTCAACTCCAGGCTGCGCGGTTCGGAAAACGTGCATTGCTCCTCGGCAAACGCAGCGCCGGGCACTGCGCACAGGATGGCCAGACTCAGCAGACGACGCATGGGATGTCCTTCAGGCTTCGGAGCGCCGACGGCGCAGGTAGATGGAGGCAGCGATCAGCACCACGCCGATGGCGGCGCCGATCCAGATGTCGGGATTGCCATAGACCAGTGCGCTGTCGGTGTGCTGCAGCGCCCACTGCACCAGATCGCTGGGGTTCTGCATCGCGCTGCTGTCGAGGTTGCCGCTGACCGCACGTGGCGACCAGGTGCCGGGCAGGGCGCTGAGCAGGCCGCGGTAGCCGACGATGTACCAGATCCAGCCGATCGGCAGCGAGACACCCGGCATCGCCGAGAGGATGCTCAACATCACGCAGGCCAGCAGCGGGAACAGCACCGCCCACAGGAACGGCTTGCTGGTGGCCCAGGCCGAGCAGAACATCAGCCAGCCCACGGTCGGCAACGCCCACAGCAGGCTCATCGGCACGGTCTTCAGCAACAGCCACAGCAGCGAGAAGGGATGCGAATGGGTTGCCAGTGCCCAGGGGCTGGGGACGCCGGCGATCAGGGCGCCCACGATGGCGATCAGCCATAGCGCCAGGCCGACCAGCACGCCGATCGCGATGGCGATCAGCGGCGCCAGCAACAACGCCCAGGCCGCCTTGGACAGCACCGTCTGCACATCGGACACCGGCAGCGACTTCCAGAACAGCACGCTGCGGTCGCGGCGGTCGTCGTACAGGCTGCCCAGCGAGTAGAAAAACACCACGAATGCCAGCACCACCGAGGCGATCCCGATGCCGCCCAGCAGCAGGCCGTCGCCGACCTGGCCCAGCGTGCGCGTGTATTCGGCCAGATCGTCCATGGTGATGCTGTCGCCGATCATGTTGCGACGCGCGCTGATCGCGCCGATCACCGCGCCCAGCAGCGCGAAGAACACCGCGATGCCGCCGGTGATGATCTGCGCCCAGACGAAACCGCCGCGGTGTTCCCAGTACTCGCGCTTGAGCAGCCAGCCGAACGTGCGTGCGGGAGAAGCTTGGTGGGTGAGTGTCTTCATGCGTAGGTCCCCTTCATGACCGCAACGAACAGGTCGGCAAGGCCGGGATTGCGGGTTTCGCCAAAACGGGCGAGCTGCGCCTTGGGCACGCCATCAAACAGCATCACGGTCTTGCCGAACGGCAGGCCGCGCTCGTCGATCGGCGTCAGGCCTCTGGCGGCGTCGAGATGTTCGGCACCCACCAGCACTTCGGTGTAACGCTCGGCCACGTTCTCCATGTCGGCGGTCAGCACGATGCGGCCGTCGCGGATGAACATCACATCGGTGAGGATGTGTTCGATTTCCTCGACCTGGTGGGTGGTGACGATGATGGTCTTCTGCTCGTCGAAGTAGTCCTCCAGCAGGCGCTGGTAGAACTGCTTGCGATACAGGATGTCCAGGCCCAGCGTGGGCTCGTCCAGCACCAGGATGCGCGCGTCGATGGCCATCACCAGCGCCAGGTGCAGCTGCACGATCATGCCCTTGGACAGTTCGCGCACCCGCGACTTGCGGTTGAGCTGCGTATTGGCCAGGAAACGTTCGCACTTGGCGCGATCAAAGCGCGGATGCACGCCGGCGACGAAGTCGATCGCCTCGCCAACCCGCAGCCAGCGTGGCAGCACTGCCACGTCGGCGATGAAGCAGACCTCGTTCATCAGCGCGTTGCGCTGGGTGCGCGGATCCATGCCGAGCACGCTCAGCTCGCCGTCGAAATCGGTCAGCCCCAGCACCGCCTTGAGCGCGGTGGTCTTGCCGGCGCCATTGGGGCCGATCAGGCCGACGATGCGCCCGGCAGCGATGGTGAAGCTGGTGTTGTCCAGCGCGAGCCGATGCTTGTAGGCCTTGCGCAGGCCACGTGCGTCGACCACATGGTCGGAGGAGACGGCGGTCATGGTGTTTTTCCCTGTGGCAACAGATCGTCGATGGACAGTCCCAGGCGCTGGATGCGTTCCAGCACCGCGGGCCATTCTTCATTCAGGAAACGCTCGCGTTCGCTGCCGCGCAATTTCTGCGCGGCCTCCGGGGTCATGAACATGCCCAGGCCGCGGCGTTTCTCCACCAGGTTCTCGTCGGCCAGTTCCTGGTAGGCACGCGAGACGGTGATGGGGTTGAGTTGGTAGTCGGCCGCCACCTGCCGTACCGAGGGCAGGGCGTCGCCCGGCTTGAGGATTCCATCGAGCATCATGGCAATCACCCGTTCCTTGAGTTGGCGGTAGATGGGAGCGCCGTCGCTCCATTGGATGTCGTTCATGGTCAGCTCCGTGGACGCAGGACCTGCGCGAAGGAGAAATAGGGCATCGACAGCGAAGCGCGCAGGTGCCGGCCGGGCCGGGTGCGCGCTTCGGGGGGAGTCGTCGCGTTTTCCGTAACCGCCTCCGACACGCCATAATCGGCGCCGGACTCCGTAACCTGACTGGAAGCGGCTCCCAGACAACCAATGACGAACAGGGCGCTGCCGAACAGCAGCAATGGAGCTGGTCGCGTGAAGCGTGTGCTGTTCATGCTTTCCCCCTGCGTTGGATGACTGGTGTTGTATTCAACTATAACACCGACACGCAGGCAGTCAACTGCCTGTCATACCCAACTGATGGCACCCCGCACTCGCGGGTGGCCCGGACCTATCGAAAGGGATCGCCCATGTTGCTCAAACGTCTGCTGGTGGTTGTATTCGCTGGCTTTTTTTCCGCCGCGGCGCTGGCCGCAGGCGCGCCGGTGCTGGATCTGGACTACCGGCCGCTGGCCGGCAAGGCGCCGATCAACCTGAACCGTACCTACGGCGGCAAGGTCCTGATGGTGGTCAACACCGCCAGCAAATGCGGCTACACCCCGCAGTACGAAGGGCTGGAGGCGCTGAACCAGCGCTTCGGCAGTCGCGGTTTTTCGGTGCTGGGCTTTCCGTCCAACGATTTCCAGGGGCAGGAACCGGGATCTGAGAAGCAGATCCAGGAATTCTGCACGCTGACCTATGGCGTCAAGTTTCCGATGTTTGAGAAGGTGCATGTGCTGGGCGCGCAGGCCACGCCGCTGTATCAGCGGTTGACGCAGGCCACGGGCGTGGCGCCGGGCTGGAACTTCCACAAATACCTGATTGGTCGCGATGGACGCGTGGTGGCGCAGTTCCCCAGCAAGATCAAACCGGATGATCCGAGCGTGCTGGCGGCAATCGAACGCGAGCTCAACGCGCCGTCGCGCTGAGCGCGGCGCTCGCAACGCCACGCGCACATGCGACAATGCGCATTCAGCGCCGGCGTCGGCGTGTCTTTTCACTTTCGGGAAGTGCATCGAATGAAGATGGGAAAGCGCGGCGCGGCGGCGTCGCTACTGATGGTGGCACTGTCGGCATCGATGCCGGCGATGTCGCAGCAACCGGCCGCAGCGGCCACCAAGGAGAAGCCAGTTTTGAATGCATCGTCTGAGAAGAGCACGCGCGACAACGTCAGCTACGCCATCGGTATGGATGTGGCACGTTCGTTCGAGCCGATTGCCCAGGACATCGATGTGAGCGCACTGCAACGCGCCATCGAGAATGCATTCAAGGGCGGCAAGCCGCTGTTGTCCGACGAGCAGACCCAGGCCACCGATACCGCATTGCGCACCGCGCTGGCGGCACGTAACGGGCAGCAGGTTCCGGGCATGGCCCCGGGCAGCGCGCCGGCCGCGCCGTCCAAGGAAAATGTCGGCCTGATGCTGGGCGATCGCGCAGTCGGTCCCTCGCTGGCCGGCATCAAGGACGAGATCGACCTGTCGATCCTGATGGAAGCCGTCCGCACCGTGTTCGCCAAGGGCACCACGCGCCTGACCCAGCAGGAAGCCGCGGCTACCATGCAGGCGTTCGCCTCTGCCAAGCAGGGCGCTGCCGGCGCCAAGAACCGCGAGGAAGGCAATGCCTTCCTGGCCAAGAACAAGACCGAAAAGGGCGTGATCACCACCGCATCGGGCCTGCAGTACATGGTGCTGCGCCAGGGCAGCGGCGAGCGTCCGATGCCCACCAACACGGTGCGCGTGAACTACGAAGGCAAGCTGCTCAACGGGCAGGTCTTCGACAGCTCCTACCAGCGCGGTCAGCCGGCCGAGTTCGGTCTGAATCAAGTCATTGCAGGTTGGACCGAGGGCGTCGCCTTGATGCCGGTCGGTTCGAAGTATCGTTTCTGGATTCCATCCAACTTGGCCTATGGCCCGAACGGCACGCAGGGGGGGCCGATCGGACCAGACGCAACGTTGACGTTCGATGTCGAACTGATGGGTATCCTTCCCTGATCCCCCACAGGAGTACCCCCACCCATGCGAGTTGCGATCTTTGGTACCGGCTATGTTGGTCTTGTCACCGGTACCTGTCTGGCGGAAGTAGGTCATCACGTTATCTGCGTGGATATCGACCAGGCGAAAGTTGATGGTCTCAATCGTGGGGTGATTCCCATCTATGAACCCGGCCTGGAGCCGATGGTGAAAGCCAACCACGCCTCTGGCCGGTTGCGCTTCACCACCGATGCGGCCGAGGCGATTGCGCACGGCGAAATCACCTTCATCGCCGTGGGCACGCCCCCGGACGAGGATGGCAGTGCCGACCTGCAGTACGTGCTGGCGGTTGCGCGTACCGTCGGCCGGCATATCGACGGCCCGTCGGTGGTCGTCAACAAGTCCACCGTGCCGGTCGGCACTGCCGACAAGGTGCGGGTCGCGATCCAGGAAGAGCTGGACGCACGCGGCGTGGACCATGAATTCGACGTGGTCTCCAACCCCGAGTTCCTCAAGGAAGGCGACGCCGTGGCCGACTGCATGCGTCCGGACCGCATCGTCATCGGTGCCAAGAAGCCGGCGGCCATTGCACGCATGCGCCGTCTGTATGCGCCGTTCAACCGCAACCGCGATCGCATCGTGGAGATGGACGTACGGTCGGCCGAGCTGACCAAGTACGCGGCCAACGCGATGCTGGCGACCAAGATCAGTTTCATGAACGAGATCGCCAACATTGCCGAGCGTGTCGGTGCGGACGTCGAGCACGTGCGCAACGGCATCGGGTCGGACCCGCGCATCGGCTGGCACTTCATCTATCCCGGCGCCGGCTATGGCGGCTCGTGCTTCCCGAAGGATGTGCAGGCATTGGCCAAGACCGCCGAGCAGTACGGCATGGAGCCGACCCTGCTCAACGCGGTGGAAAGCGTCAACAATGCGCAGAAGGGTCACCTGTTCGAACTGGTGCAGCGTCATTACGGCGCCGAAGGCACCGGCAGCATTGCCGGCAAGACCTTTGCGGTCTGGGGCCTGGCATTCAAGCCCAATACCGACGACATGCGTGCCGCGTCCAGCCGGCGTTTGATGGAGCAGTTGTGGGAAGCCGGTGCCACCGTGCGTGCCTACGACCCGGAAGCGACCCATGAGGCCAAGCGCATCTTCGGCGAGCGCGACGACCTGACCTTCTGCGACGAGGCATTTGCCGCGCTGGAAGGCGCCGATGCCCTGGTCGTGGTCACCGAGTGGAAGCAGTTCCGCAGCCCGGATTTCGGCAAGATCAAGCAGGCCTTGAAGGACGACGTCGTGTTCGACGGTCGCAACCTTTACGACCCGCAGGAAATCGAAGCCGCAGGTCTGGCCTACTACGCCATCGGACGAGGCCGTTCGTTGCATGCATGAGCAACTCTCGCCGCGCGACCAGGAACTGGACGCGCGGTTGGTTGAACTGGAAACGCGCCTGTCCTTTCAGGAGCAGGCGCTCAATGAACTGAGTGAAGCACTTGCGGACGCCCGTTTGACGGGCGCCCGCAACGCCGAGCTGATCCGCCACCTGCTCGAGGATCTGGGCAAGGTGCGCTCCACGTTGTTTGCCGACGCTGCGGATGAACCGCCGCCTCCGCACTATTGATTGCAGATTGCCACCGCCATGAGCGATACCCTACGTGACCAGTTGCTTGGGTTGGGCTTCAAGTCCGCACCCAAGCCCGAACGCAAACCCGACGCACGGCCTGCCGCGCGTCAACATGGCAACGGTGGCAGGCCTGCGCCCGGCGGCAACAAGCCGGGCGGCCAGGGCAGGGGACCGCAGCGGCCGCATGCCGCTGCGGCGACCGACGGCAGGGTCGAGCGCAAACACGATGGCCGGCCCGAGCGTCGTAACGATGGCAAGCCGGCGGCATCGCCGCGTCCGCAGCAGCCCACTGCCGAGCGTCGCGGACCCAGGCCGGCACGCACGCGCGAAGACATCGATCTGGCCAAGGCCTATGCGATCCGTGCGCAGCGCGAGAAGGACGAGCGCATCGAAGCCGAGCGGCTGAAGCAGGAAGAAGCACGCCTGCGTCGCGAAGCCAAGGCCAAGCTCGAAGAGCTGCTCAAGGACAAGGGGCTGAATCATGCCGATGCGGATATCGCCCGGCATTTCCCGTATGGCGGCAAGATCAAGCGTATCTACGTGACTGCCGATCAGCTCAAGGCGCTCAACGCCGGTGAGCTGGGCGTGCTGCAGCTCAACGGCCGCTATCTGTTGGTCACCGCCGAGGTACTGGCAGAAGCCGAAGCGGTGTTCGCGCCATCGGTGGCATTGAAGGTGGATCCGAATGCGCCGGCAGGCGAAGACCCGTATGCCGACCCCCAGTATCAGGTGCCCGACGACCTGGTCTGGTAACCCTGCGTGCGCTAGGTTTTGTTGGTCATGGGCACCTGATGGGTGCCCATGTTGTTTGGTGCGTTGCCTTGCGTGGTGCGCACCTGATCGTTACTGCGCGCGGTCCGGCCGAGCTGCAGCAGACGCGGCGTGGGCGATACACGGGCCGGTCACGGCGCGCGCGGCACCATCGCGGCCTTACCGGTCAACGCCTCCGGGCATGGTGCCTGTTGTGTTGCCGCTCATTCCCTGCCCATGGTGCCGTGTATGTCCATGTTGTCGAAAATGTTGAAGGCCTGCGTTGTTGCATCGGCCACATCCACCGCGCGCGGCGCTTCGGGTTTTCAGGCGACGCGCGCCTTGGGGCCGGCCGCGGTGATGCTTGGGTTGTGCGTGGTGAGTCAGCAGGCCGCTGCACAGGCGGAGGACGCACCGGCGTTCGACCGTCCCGGTATTCCGTTTGCTGCCGAAGTGCTGCAGCCTGGCGCGTTCGCCTGGGAGCAGGGCCTGCCGGACGCGAGTACCGATCGCAGCGACGGGCAACGCACCACGCAGTACATCGCCGATACGCTACTGCGCCTGGGGCTGTTCCAGAACGTGGAGCTGCAGGTGGGTAGCGACAGCTACAACTGGCAGCACGGTGGCGGTGAGCGTGTGCGTGGCGGGGGCGATAGCCATATCGGCCTGAAGGTGGCATTGCCGTCGCAGTCGGACAGCTTTCATTGGGCCGCGCTCGGCAGCTACAGCGTGCCGACCGGCAGCCCGGCCTTCAGTGACGGCTATGCGCGCGAACTGGGCGTGACCGCCTCCTGGGATCTGGCGCAGCAGCGCGCCCTGGCGCTGTACGTGAACTACGCACGCGACAGCGAGGGGCATACCTGGACCTTCTCGCCCAACTACACGTTCTTCTCCGGCGAGCATTTCAGCAGCTATGTGGAAGCGGGTTTCGACACCGGCAGCGAGCACTCGCGCGTGGCCGGCGCCGGTGGTGCCTGGCAGTTGCCGCACGCGATGCAACTGGATGTCTCGGTGCTGCGCGGGCTGACCTCCGAAAGCCCGGACTGGCAGGGCGGGATCGGCCTGTCGATCGCATTCCAGTAAGGAGGCGATTGCAGTCGGGATCGGCGCGGCTGCTGACTATGTTGCACTGCCGCATGCATTGGGTACGCGGAAAAGGCCTAATTGGATCGATCCAATCGACGCCAGATGCATGCGCACTTCTTCCATTGCAAGGTCGGCAGCGTGACGCGTGCCAAACCGACTCCCTCCGCTGCGGAGGACGGCGACGCCCGTCGCGGCGGACGCGGTCCGGTGACCTTGCGCGATATCGCCGGCGCCATCGGCGTGTCGCGTGCGACGGTGTCGTTGGTGCTGCGCGGCAGCCCGCTGGTGCACGCGACCACGCGTGCGCGCGTGGAAGCCGAGCTGGATCGGCAGCACTACGTCTATAACCGTGCCGCCGCCAATCTGCGCCGCCGCACGTCATCCAGCATCGCGCTGGTCATCAACGATCTGTCCAACCCGTTCTTTGCCGAATTTGCCGCAGGCGTGGACGAGGCGCTGGGCGCTGCCGGTTATGTGACCCTGCTCGGCAGCACCGGCGAATCGACCCAGCGCCAGCAGGCGGTGCTGACCTCGCTGATGGAGCACACGCCTGCCGGCATCATCCTGTCGCCGGCCGAAGGCAGCCAGGCGCAGGCCTTGACCCAGGTGCTGGGGCGTCAACACAACGTGGTGTTGTTCAACCGCGAAGTGGAGGGCGCGGGCTGGGATCTGCTGGCGCTGGACAACGAGCAGGGTGCGTTGCTTGCCTGCACGCATCTGATTGCGCAAGGCCATCGGCGCATCGTGTTCTTCGGCGGCCATGCCGAATCCAGTTCCTGCCGGCAACGCCGTGCCGGTTATGCGCGCGCGATGGCCGATGCCGGCCTGCCCGCGCACTATGTCGAATCCGCACCGAACCGGCAGGAGGCTGCGCTGTGCGCCGGTCGCATGCTGGATCGTGCCGAACACGATCGCGCAACCGCGGCAGTCTGCTACAACGACAGTGTCGCCTTGGGCCTGATGGCCGCGCTGGCGATGCACGGCATCGTGCCGGGGCGCGACTTCGCGGTGACCGGCTTCGACGATATCGCCGAAGCCGCATTGTTTACGCCCGCGTTGACCACCCTGGCCGCCGATCCGCGCGCGCGCGGCCGCCAGGCGGCGCAGCTGGTGCTGCAGCGTATCGGCAGTCCCGACCTTGCATCGCAACGCCTGACCGCCGCGGTCGAATTGAAGATCCGCGCCAGCAGCGCCGGCGCGTCGAGTTCCATCGTTTCGCTTCACTCCCCCAGCGATTCCCCCGCACATTCCCCCACCAAGGCCCCAGGCCGCTGACCAGGCAATTCCTATGGTTTCCCTTTCCACGCAATCCACAGTGCCAAGTGGCAACAAGGCGCCCGTCAACAACGGCGTTGCGTTGTCGGTCGTCACCACGATCTTTTTCATGTGGGGCTTTCTCACCTGCCTCAACGACATCCTGATTCCGCATCTGAAGGCGGTATTCGAACTCAACTTCGCGCAGGCGATGCTGGTGCAGTTCACCTTCTTCGGCGCGTACTTCCTGATGTCGTTGCCGGCTGGCTGGTTGGTGGCCAGGCTTGGCTACAAGCAAGGCATCGTGGCCGGGCTGGCGGTTGCCGCGGTCGGTGCGTTGGGCTTCTGGCCTGCGGCGGAACTGCGCGTTTATGGCGCATTTCTCGGCGCACTGTTCGTGCTGGCCACCGGCATCACCATCCTGCAGGTGGCCGCCAACCCGTATGTTGCGCTGCTGGGTCCGGAGCGCAGTGCCTCCAGCCGGTTGACGCTGGCGCAGGCGCTCAATTCGCTGGGGACTGCGATCGCACCGCTGTTCGGTGGCTGGCTGATCCTGTCCAACACGGTGATGAGCGGCGATCAGCTCAAGGTGCTGCCCGAGGCCGAGCAGCTGGCCTATCGCGTACAGGAAGCGCAGGCCGTGCAGGGGCCGTACATCGGTCTGGGCATCGTGCTGTTCCTGCTGGCGATCTTCGTGTTCCTGTTCCGTCTGCCGGCATTGACCGACGCGGGCGCGCAGAAGGAGGAAAGCAGGCATTCGCTGCTGGACGCCCTGGCGCATCCGCACGTGCGCTTCGGTGTGCTGGCGATCTTCTTCTATGTCGGCGCGGAAGTGGCGATCGGCAGCCTGATGGTCAACTATTTCTCGTTGCCGCAGATCGGCGGGTTCACCGAGCGTGAGGCGACCCACTACGTGTCGGCCTACTGGACGCTGGCAATGATCGGCCGCTTCATCGGCTCGGCGCTGCTGGCCAAGTTGTCGCCGCGCGTGCTGTTGTCGGTGTTCGCCGGGATCAACGCACTGCTGCTGGTGCTGACCATGGCCAGTGGCGGCATGCTGGCGGTGTATGCGCTGGTGGCGATCGGCCTGTTCAATTCGATCATGTTCCCGACCATCTTTACGCTGGGCATCGAGCGGCTTGGTCCGCTGACCGGTCGCGCGTCGAGCCTGTTGATCATGGCCATTGTCGGCGGCGCCATCGTGCCGTATCTGCAAGGTCTGCTGGCCGACAGCATCGGCTTGCACGAGTCGTTCGTGCTGCCGCTGGTGTGCTACCTGTACATCGTGTTCTATGGCATCTGGGGCTCGCGTCTGCGTGGCGCACTGGCGGAGGCGCACGCATGAGTGCGGCCAAGAACCGGGTGGTCTGTTTCGGCGAGGCCTTGATCGACATGCTGGCATTGCCATCCGCCGGCCCCGACGAGGCACGTACGTTTGCGCAATACGCCGGCGGTGCGCCGGCCAATGTCGCGGTTGCGGTGGCGCGGCTGGGTGGCGCGGCGCATTTTGTCGGCATGCTGGGGCGCGACATGTTCGGCGACTTCTTGCTGCAGAGTCTGCAGCAGGCCGGCGTCGCCACCGATGGCATCGTGCGCACTGATCAAGCCAAGACCGCGCTGGCCTTCGTGGCCCTGGATGAGGCCGGCGAGCGCAGTTTCAGTTTCTATCGTCCGCCTGCGGCGGACCTGTTGTTCCGTCCCGAGCATTTCGCCACGGACGCCTTCACGCAGGCCGCCGTGCTGCATGTGTGCTCCAACAGCATGACCGAACCTGCGATCGCGCAGTGCACGCTGGACGGCATGCGCCGCGCTCGCGCCGATGGCGCCATCGTCAGCCTGGATCTCAACCTGCGCCCGATGTTGTGGCCGCAGGATGTGGACCCGGCCGCGCTGCTGTGGGAGGCGTTGGCACTGGCCGACGTGGTCAAGCTCTCGCGCGAGGAACTCGATTACCTGGCCGGCACGCTCGATGGCGATGCCAGCGCGGTCACCCGCAAGCTCTGGCAGGGCCAGGCCAGCTGGTTGCTGGTCACCGACGGCGGCGGGCCGGTGCATTGGCAGACACGCACCGATTCCGGCCAGGTGCCGGCCTTCGACGTGCAGGTGCGTGACAGCACGGCAGCGGGCGATGCATTCGTCGGCGGCCTGCTGTTTCAGCTGGCTGCGCGCGCGTCCACGCTGGAGCAGCTGTGTGGCGATGCGGTTGCGATGACCGCGGTGATCCGCTTTGCCGCGGCGGTCGGTGCGCTGGCGGTGACGCGCAAGGGCGCGTTTGCGGCGATGCCGAGCGTCGATGAAGTCCATTCCCTGATCCAGGAACAACCATGAGCCGTTTGCCTGCGACCCCCGCACCCGATTTCCGTTCGGCCGATGTGCTGCGTCAGCATATCGCCGACACCATGGCGTTCTACCATCCGCGCGCGATCGACCCGGCGGGCGGGTTCTTCCAGTATTTCCGCGACGATGGCGCGATCTACGATGCCGGGCACCGACATCTGGTCAGCAGTACGCGCTTTGTCTTCAACTACGCGATGGCGTATCGCGAATTCGGCGATGCGCAGTACCTGCAGGCGGTGCATCACGGCCTGGATTACCTGCGCAACGTGCACCGCAATCCGGCCACCGGCGGCTATGCCTGGACCCTGCGCGATGGCGTGGTCGAAGACGACATGAATCACTGCTACGGCGTGGCGTTCGTGCTGCTGGCGTATTCGTGCGGCCTGAAGGCCGGCATCGAAGACGCGCGGGCATGGATGGACGAAACCTGGCAGCTGCTGGAAACACATTTCTGGGAGCCGGAATTCGGCCTGTACCGCGATGAAGCCGATGCGCAATTCAACTTCACCAGCTACCGCGGCCAGAACGCCAACATGCACATGTGCGAGGCGATGATCGCCGCGTACGAAGCCAGTGGCGAGCAGCGTTACCTGGACCGCGCGCTGTCGCTTGCCGACACCATGACCCGGCGTCAGGCGGCCAAGGCCGACGGCCTGGTGTGGGAACACTACGATCCGCAGTGGAACATCGACTGGGACTACAACCGCGACAATCCCAAGCACCTGTTCCGCCCCTGGGGGTTCCAGCCCGGCCATCAGACCGAATGGGCCAAGCTGCTGATGCTGCTGGATCGCTACGCGCCGAGCGACTGGTTGCTGCCGACCGCGCAACATCTGTTCGATGTGGCGGTGGAGCGCTCCTGGGATGCACAGCGTGGCGGTCTGTATTACGGCTTCGACCCGGACGGCAAGGTCTGCGACGACGACAAGTACTTCTGGGTGCAGGCCGAATCGCTGGCGGCGGCGGCGTTGCTGGCCCAGCGCAGCGGCCAGGAGCGCTACTGGCAGTGGTACGACAAGCTGTGGGCGTATTCCTGGGAACACATGGTCGACCACCGCTATGGCGCGTGGTATCGCATCCTGGATGCGGACAACCGCAAGTACAGCGATGAAAAAAGCCCCGCCGGCAAGACCGATTACCACACCATGGGCGCGTGCTACGAGGTCCTGAACGTGTTGCGGCCGGCTGCCTGATGTTGATGTGATCAAAGCGCCGCTGTCGAAGGTCGGCGGCCCCACCGTAGGAGCGCACCCGGGCGCGACGGAGCGTTACCAGTAACGCCCTGTCGCGCCCGGGTGCGCTCCTACGGTGTTTGCGGCGGCCATTATTCCGGGTCGTAATCCAGGTTCGATGCCAGCCAGCGCTCGGCCACTGCCAAAGTGATGCCCTTGCGCCTCGCGTAGTCGGCCACCTGTTCCTTGCCCAGGCGCCCGACCACGAAGTACTGGCTCTTGGGATGGCTGAAGTAATAGCCGGAAACCGCTGCGGTAGGCAGCATCGCGAAACTTTCGGTCAGCGTGATTGAGGTGTGGCGCTCGGCATCGAGCAGGTCGAACAGGGTGCGCTTTTCGCTATGCTCGGGGCAGGCCGGGTACCCCGGTGCCGGGCGAATGCCACGATAGCGTTCGGCGATCAGTGCCTCGTTGTCCAGCGTCTCGTCGTCCACATAGCCCCAGAACTCGGTACGCACGCGTTGATGCAGGCGCTCGGCCAACGCCTCGGCCAGGCGGTCGGCCAGGGCCTTGAGCAGGATCGCGTTGTAGTCGTCGTGCGCGGCTTCAAAGCGCGCCACATGCGGGTCGATCCCGATGCCGGCGGTGACCGCAAACGCGCCGATCCAGTCCTGCTTGCCGCTGCTTCTAGGCGCGATGAAATCGGCCAGGCAGAAGTCGGGGCGGCCGATGGGTTTGTCGACCTGCTGGCGTAAGAAGTGCAGGGAATGCCGGGATTGGGCATTCGGGATTGGGGATTGGCTGGGCTGCTGCGAATCCCCAATCCCGCTTGCCGAATCCCGATGGTCCGGCAGGATCACTTCCACGTCATCGCCCACACTATTGGCCGGCCATAGCCCGAACACGGCCTTGGCGGTCAGCCATTTTTCCGCGACGATGGTGCGCAGCATCTTGCGTGCGTCGCGGTACAACTCGCTGGCCTGGCTGCCGACCACCGCGTCGCTGAGGATCGCCGGAAACTTGCCCGCCAGCTCCCAGGCCTGGAAGAACGGGGTCCAGTCGATCAGCTCGATCAACTCCTGCAGCGGGTAATCGTCGAACACGTGCAGGCCGGGCTGGCGCGGGGCGGGCGGTGTGTAGCCGTCCCAGTCGCCATCGAAACGCTGTGCGCGTGCCTTTTCCAGCGGCACCAGGCGCTTGGCGTCGCCGCGATTGCGATGGCGCGCGCGGATCTCCGCGTAGTCGGCATCGTTGGCGGCGACAAAGGCCTGGCGCAGGTCGCGCGAGATCAGCGATTGCGCAACGCCCACCGCACGCGAGGCGTCCTTCACCCACACGGTGGGCGCAGTGTAATGCGGGTCGATCTTCAATGCGGTGTGTGCGCGCGAGGTGGTGGCGCCACCGATCAACAGCGGAATCTCGAAACCTTGTCGCTGCATCTCGCGCGCGACGTGCGACATCTCTTCCAGCGACGGCGTGATCAGGCCGGACAGGCCGATCAGGTCGGCATTCTCCGCACGCGCCCGGTCCAGGATCACCTGCGCCGACACCATCACGCCCAGGTCCACCACATCGAAGTTGTTGCAGGCCAACACCACGCCGACGATGTTCTTGCCGATGTCGTGTACATCGCCCTTGACGGTGGCCATGATGATCTTGCCGTTGGACTTGCCGACATCGCCGGTACGCAGTTTTTCCGCTTCGATGAACGGCAGCAGATACGCCACCGCCTTCTTCATCACGCGCGCGGACTTGACCACCTGCGGCAGGAACATCTTGCCGGCACCGAACAGGTCGCCGACCACGTTCATGCCGTCCATCAGCGGCCCTTCGATCACATCCAGCGGGCGCGTGGATTGCTGGCGCGCTTGCTCGGTATCGGTTTCCACGAATGCGTCGATGCCATGCACCAGCGCATGCGCCAGCCGTGCGCGCACCGGCTTCTCGCGCCAGGCCAGATCCTCGACTTTCGCCGCGCCCTTGCTGCCCTTGTAGCGTTCGGCGATGTCCAGCAGCCGCTCGGTGCCGTCCTTGCGCCGGTTGAGGATCACATCCTCCACGCGTTCGCGCAGTTCCGGGTCCAGTTCGTCGTAGATCGGCATGCCGCCGGCGTTGACGATGCCCATGTCCATGCCGGCCTTGATCGCATGGAACAGGAACACCGAGTGGATCGCCTGGCGCACCATCTCGTTGCCGCGGAACGAGAACGACACGTTGGAAACGCCGCCGGAAATATGGCAATGCGGCAATGTGCGCTTGATCTGGCGGGTGGCTTCGATGAAGTCCACCGCGTAGTTGTCGTGCTCCTCGATGCCGGTGGCCACGGCAAAGATGTTCGGGTCGAAGATGATGTCTTCCGGCGGGAAGCCCACCTGTTCGGTCAGCACCTTGTAGGCGCGCGTGCAGATCTCGACCTTGCGCGCGCAGGTGTCGGCCTGGCCCACTTCATCGAAGGCCATCACCACCGCGGCGGCGCCGTAGCGCAGCACCTTGCGTGCCTGTTCGATGAACTGCGCTTCGCCCTCCTTGAGCGAGATCGAATTGACCACGCTCTTGCCTTGCAGGCATTTCAGGCCGGCTTCGATCACGCTCCACTTGGACGAATCCACCATCACCGGAATGCGCGCGATGTCCGGTTCGGACATGATCAGGTTGAGAAAGCGCGTCATCGCCTTTTCCGAATCGATCAGGCCCTCGTCCATGTTGACGTCGAGGATCTGCGCGCCGTTGGCGACCTGCTGGCGCGCCACTTCCACTGCTTCTTCGTAGCGCTCTTCCTTGATCAGCTTGCGGAACTGCGCGCTGCCGGTGACGTTGGTGCGCTCGCCCACGTTGACGAACAACAGGTCCGGCGTGATGACCAGCGGTTCCAGGCCGGACAGGCGGGTGTAGCGGGGAGTGCTCATGCGAGGCTCTGCTGGACGTTGACGGCGGCGCGATTGGTGTTGGTGCGTGGGTGTTCCTCGCGGCCTGGCCATGGGGCGCGAGACACTGCGGCCCCCATCCGGCGCTGCGCGCCACCTTCTCCCGCAGGCGGGAGAAGGGTGCTTGGCTGCGCACGGGGCGTCTTCGTGGCAAGCCAAGCCATGCGCCGTCCTCCTCCCGCGAGCGGGAGAAGGGTGCTGTGCTGCGCACGGAGCGTCTTCGTAGCAAGCCACGCCATGCGCTGCCCTTCTCCCGCTTGCGGGAGAAGGTGCCCGAAGGGCGGATGAGGGTGTGCCTGCCGCATCACGCGGCCAGCTCCTGCGCGCCAGGCAACTGCCGCGGCGGCAGGTCGGCCACTGCCTCGGCGATGGCGCGGATGTGATCCGGCGAGGTGCCGCAGCAGCCGCCGACCAGGTTGAGCAGGCCGGCCTGCGCGAACTCGCGCAAGGTCTGCGCCATTTCTTCCGGGGTTTCGTCGTATTCGCCGAAGGCATTCGGCAGGCCGGCGTTGGGATGCGCGCTGACATAGGCGTCGGCGATCTGCGACAAGGTTTCCACATGCGGGCGCAGATCCTTGGCGCCCAGCGCGCAGTTCAGGCCCACCGACAGCGGCTTGCCGTGCGCGACCGAGGCATAGAACGCCTCGGCCGTCTGCCCGGACAGGGTGCGTCCGGATGCGTCGGTGATGGTGCCGGAGATCATCACCGGCAGGCGCCCGCCGCGCGCTTCGAACACTTCCTCGATCGCATACAACGCGGCCTTGGCGTTGAGCGTGTCGAAGATGGTTTCCACCATCAACGTGTCGGCACCGCCGTCGATCAGGCCGTCGATGGCCTCGCGATAGGTGTCGCGCAATGCGTCGAAGCTGGTGTTGCGATAGCCCGGGTCGTTGACGTCCGGACTGATCGAGGCGGTGCGGCTGGTGGGGCCGAGCACGCCGATCACGAAGCGCGGCTTGTGCGGGCTCAGCGCCTCGACCTCGTCGCAGCAGGCGCGCGCGACCTGTGCGCCGGCCTTGTTCAATTCGTAGACCAGATGTTCCAGGTGATAGTCGGCCTGGCTCACCGAGGTGGCGTTGAAGGTGTTGGTTTCCAGCAGGTCGGCCCCGGCGTCCAGATAGGCGCGGTGGATGCCGGCGATGATCTCCGGGCGCGACAGCAACAGCAGGTCGTTGTTGCCTTTCAGGTCGTGGCCCTGCGGCACGTGTGCGTGATCGCAGCCCGGGCCATGCACGTGTACCTGGGTGCTGTCGTACCCGTCGGCAAAGCGGGTGCCGCGGTAGTCGGGCTCCTGCAGCCCGTGACGCTGGATCATGGTGCCCATTGCGCCATCGATGATGAGGATGCGTTCGGCAAGCGCGGCCGTGAGTTTGGCGGCGCGCTCCGGATGCAGCCAGGGCAGTGCAAACGGAATTGGAGGTTGGGGATTGGATACATGCGTCATGATTCAGCTCTCCGCAAAGCAGCGCCTTTGCTTTCAACCAATCCCGATTCCCGATTCCCGATTCCCGGCTTCACCGCAATCAACGAAATCACCTCGAAATGCGGCGGGCGCTTCTCGCGCGTCACCGTTTCCAGGCTGGACACGTCCAGCCCGGCTTTCTCGGCGAACTTGCGTAGTTCCTTGGCCGCAAAGCCGAGATTGACGTGGCCATAGGCATGCACCGCGGCGCGGTGTTCGTGCTTGGCCAGGCTGCACAGCAGCAGCCGGCCGCCGTGGCGCAGCACGCGCGCGGATTCGGCCACCGCCTGCGCGGGCTTGGCTGCGTAGGTGAGCGCATGCATCAGCACCACCAGGTCGAAGCTGGCATCGGGAAACGGCAGCGCATGCATGTCGCCTTCGCGCACTTCCACATTGCGCAGCTTGCGCAGGCGCTCGCTGGCCGCGGCGACCACGCGCGCGCTGGTGTCGATGCAGATGTAGCGGGTGGCATGCGGTGCCACCAACTCGGCCAGCACGCCGTCGCCGGAGGCGATGTCGAGCACGTCGCCGGTTTCCAGCAAGGGCAGGGCGGTGCGCGCCAGCGCTTCCCAGGTGCGACCGGGGGAATAATGCCGCTCCATGTCGCCGGCCACCGAATCGGCCCAGTTCTGGTCGGCGGCGCGGTTGGCCAGCACCGCGGCCACGCGCTCGGCGTCCTGGCGCAGCAGCGGATCGTCGCTGCCGGTGCTCAGCGCCAGCCACAGGGCGCGCTGCGCCGGGTCCAGCGACACCTCGTCGAAACGGTAATAGGCCGACACGCCGGCGCGGCGGTCGCGCACCAGCCCGGCTTCCTTGAGCTTGGCCAGATGCGTGGACACGCGTGGTTGCGCCAGGCGGGTGATCGCCGACAGCTCGGCCACGGTGAGTTCCTCCTGCTCCAGCAAGGTCAGCAGGCGGACGCGGGTGGCGTCGGCAAATACCTTCAGGCGCGCCGACCAGTCTTCCAGATCCATGAATATCTCTATATCGCGATATGGAGATATTTTCGACCGGGCAGGGTGTGGGGTCAACTACATACGCATGCGAATGGTTGGGGCTACAATGGGCGCTCAGCCTAGGCCTGGAGGGGTGCCACGTGGATTTCAGCTTTACCGAAGAACAATTGATGATCCAGGATGTGGCGCGCCGCATCGCCCAGGAAAAGATCGCACCCAGCGCGGAGCAGTTCGATCGCAGCGGCGAGTTCCCGCTGGAGAACATCCGCCTGCTCGGCGAGAACGGCCTGATGGGCATCGAGGTGCCGGCCGAGTACGGTGGCGCCGGCATGGACCCGATCAGCTATGCACTGGCGATGATCGAGATCGCCGCTGCCGACGGCGCGCATTCCACCATCGTGTCGGTCAACAACTCGCTGTTCTGCACCGGTATCCTGAAGAACGGCAGCGAAGCGCAGAAACAGCTGTACGTGCGCGCGATTGCCGAAGGTGCGCAGATCGGCGCATTCGCGTTGACCGAGCCGCAGTCCGGCTCGGATGCCTCGGCGATGCGGTGCCGCGCGGTCAAGCAGGCCGATGGCAGCTTCGTGATCAACGGCAAGAAGAGCTGGATCACCTCCGGCCCGGTCGCCAAGTACATCGTGTTGTTCGCGGTGACCGAGCCGGACAAGGGCGCGCGCGGCATCACCGCCTTCATGGTCGATGCCGATCGCGCCGGTTTCCATCGCGGCAAGACCGAGCCCAAGCTCGGCATTCGCGCCTCGGCCACCTGCGAGATCGAGTTCGCCGATTACATCGCCCAGCCCGATGAAGTGCTGGGCGTGGAGGGCGAGGGCTTCAAGACCGCGATGAGCGTGCTCGATGCCGGGCGCATCGGCATCGCCTCGCAGGCGGTCGGCATCGCGCGTGCGGCGTACGAGGCGACCTTGGCCTACGTCAAGGAGCGCAAGGCCTTCGGCGCGGCCATCGGTACCTTCCAGATGACCCAGGCCAAGATCGCCGACATGAAGTGCAAGCTGGACGCAGCGTTGCTGCTGACGCTGCGCGCGGCCTGGTTGAAGGGGCAGGGCCAGAAGTTCGGCACCGAAGCGGCCGTGGCCAAGCTCACCGCCTCGGAGGCGGCGATGTGGATCACCCATCAGGCAGTACAGATCCACGGCGGCATGGGCTATTCCAAGGAAATGCCGCTGGAGCGTTACTTCCGCGACGCCAAGATCACCGAAATCTACGAGGGCACCTCGGAAATCCAGCGCCTGGTGATTGCGCGCGCCGAGACCGGCCTGCGCTGAGGTCGGCCACGCTCCAGCGCTGCCTCAGGGCGCGGCAACGCTGAAGCGCTCTCCGCGACGCCAAGATCACCGAAATCTACGAGGGCACTTCGGAAATCCAGCGCCTGGTGATCGCGCGCGGCGAGACCGGCCTGCGCTGAGTAACTAGTTCGGTAGCGCGCCGCCGGGTGCCGATTCCATTGGCCCGAGGCGCGCAGCGCTCGATCCGGTGCCTTGATGGAGGCGATTGCTTTCCACTGCCAGGTAGGAGCGCGCTTGCGCGCGATGAAGCGTTATCGATGACGCCGCATCGCGCGCAAGCGCGCTCCTACGCAAGCATGAGCGATCCGGCATCACAGATGCGCCGTGTCAGTGGCCTGGCGCCGACACACCACAAGCACGTCGCAGCCTGACATGGCGGGTGGCTGCGTCCACGCTTGTGGTGCGCGGCGCGCGCGGATCACAATCGTGGCTTCTCCAGCCTCTGGTGCGCGCATGCTCCGGTCTTTGCACGCTGTGCTTCCTCGTCTTTCGCTGTCTGCCATCGCGCCGGTGCTGGTGTGTTGTGGCCTGTTGCTGGTCTGCGCCGCGGCAAGCGCACAGACGCCGCCACCTTCGATCGTGCCCACCGACCGCCTGCAGGAGTCGTGGTGGGCGCAGCGGCATGCGCAGGTGCTGGAGCAGGTGCGCCAGCACCCTGACACCCCGCTGCTGTTGATCGGCGATTCGATCACTCAGAACTACGAAAAGGCCAAGGCGCCTGACGAAGATTTCCAGCCGACCTGGCAGACCTTCTACGGCAGCCGTGGCGCGCTCAACCTGGGCTTCAGCGGCGACGGCACCGAGAACGTGCTGTGGCGGCTGGCCAATGGCGAGGTCGACGGTCTGCAACCAAAGGTCGCGCTGGTGTTGATCGGTACCAACAACACCGGCCATCTCGGCCAGACCGCAGAGCAGGCCCAGCTCGGTATCGATGCGGTGGTCGCGGCGATCGAACAGAAATTGCCGCGCACGCAGATCCTGTTGGTGGGCGTGCTGCCCAGCGACATCTCCGGCGAGAAGTCGCGCCGCGATGCGCAGATCAACCAGGGCCTGGCGGTGCGCTACGGCGACAATCCGCGCGTGACCTATCTGGATGTGGGGTCGATCTTCCGGCGCGATGGCAAGCTGCGCACCGAGCTGTTCTACGACACCCGCTTCCGTCCGCCGGCCGGTGCCCTGCATCCGGACACGCAAGGTCAACGCATGCTGGCCGAGGCGATCGAACCGACCCTGGCGCGCCTGCTCGGCGAGCCGCCGGTCAAGCCGGTTGCACAGCTGGGCCGCGACTTTGCGACCTCGCTGATTCCGGTCGACCGGCTGGAGCAGGATTCCTACGACTGGTATGCGCGTCACCATGCGGCGCTGGCCGCAGCGCGCACGCTCAAGCCCGAGGTGGTGATGATCGGCGATTCGATCACGCACTTCTGGGCCGGCACACCGCAGGCCACGCGTGTCAGTGGCCCCGAGTCCTGGAGCTGGTTGTACGGCAGGGTCCCGGTGCTGAATCTGGGCTTTGGCTGGGACCGCACCCAGAACGTGCTGTGGCGGATCCGCCAGGGCGAGCTCGACGGCCTGGATCCGCGCTGGGTGGTGCTGCATATCGGCACCAACAACCTCACCGGCACCGCGCAAGCGCGCGCCTCCACGCCGGCCGAGGCCGCCCAGGGCGTGGAGGCGGTGGTGAGCGAGGTGCGTCGCCGTTTGCCCAGGAGTCAGCTGATCCTGATGGCGATCATGCCGCGCGGCCGCCATGCCGGGGATGCGCAGCGCGCGCCCATTGCCGAGACCAATCGGCTGCTGGCGGCGCGTTATGGCAAGGATCGGTCAGTGCGTCTGGTCGACATCGGCCCTCGGATGCTGCAGCCGGACGGGACCTTGCCCGAGGCGCTGATGCCGGACGGCACCCATCCCAGTGAGACCGGGTACGCGATCTGGGCCACGGCACTGCGCGAGGCGGGCATCACGGCAACGCCATAGGCCGTCCTGCGCTGCGGAGTCAGGGCAGCGGCCTCGAAGAGGGCGCTGCTGTCGCGCAGCAGGCTATCCGGTTGCACGGTTGCCGCGTCATGGCGTGAGCGGAATGAAGCGCCGGCCGCCGATCAATAGCGGGCTGCCATCGGCCGGCAACGCAAGCGCACGGCCACCAGCAGAACTTTCCAGACCCCAGAAACCAGAAGACCCCCGATTGCTCGGAGGTCTTTTTAAACTGGTGCCCAGAAGAGGACTCGAACCTCCACGAAGTTGCCCCCGCTAGCACCTGAAGCTAGTGCGTCTACCAATTCCGCCACCTGGGCAGGTGAGCCGCGAATTTTGCAGACTCCCGGCAGGCTTGTCAATGCCTGGCACGCAGCAATTGCGACCGGCCGGGCAAGGCGTGCTGCCCATGTCGCGGCCGCAAGGGGTACCATGTAAGCAATGACAAAGAAAAACACCCCAGATTCCGATCGGCCCAGTCGCCGCAAGTCCACCAGCCCGGGCGATGCCACCACCGCCGAAAAACAGAAGTTGCCGGGCTGGATGCCGGACTTCCTGGTCCGCGCCGCCGCCGGCGCGTCGACCAAGTCCGCGAACAAACGCGCTGCCGACAAGGCCGCCAATGCCTCGCCCGAGCTGCCGGTAGCGCCCGCGCTGCCCACGCCGCCGGCACCACGCGCACCGCATCCGCGCAAGAGCGGCCCGCCGGCGCCGCCGCCGGAACGCTTCCAACAGGCGCCGGCCGAAGCGCCCGCACCAGCGGCCGGGTTCAAGGACCCGCATGCCGATCGCGAAGCACTGCGCTACGCCGAGCCGATCGCCAGCCGCGAGGCCATCCTGCAGCTGCTCGATGCCTGCGACGGCCCGCAGACCGCCGAGGAAATCGCCGAACAACTCAACCTCAGCGACCGCATCGACGCGCTGGGCAAGCGCCTGGCGGCGATGGTGCGCGAAGCGCAGCTGGTGCAGAACCGCCGCGGCGGCTACGCGCCGGTGCAGCAGACCAGCCTGATTGCAGGTGTGGTGATCGCCAACCCGGAAGGCTTCGGCTTCCTCAAGCCGGACGAAGGTGGGGACGACCTGTTCCTGCCGCCGTACGAAATGCGCAAGGTCATGCACGGCGATCGTGCGCTGGCCAATGTCACCGGCATCGACCGCCGCGGCCGTCGCGAAGGTGCGATTGCCCGCGTGCTCGAGCGCCGCATGTCACGCATGCTCGGGCGCTTTTTCTACGAGCATGGCGTGGCCTATGTCGACCCGGACGACAAGCGCGTGCAACGCAACGTGCAGATCGCACCGGACGGCATCGGCGAGGCGCGCGAGGGGCAACTGGTGGTGTGCGAACTGATCGCGCCGCCGGACGCCCGGCGCCCGGCGATCGGCAAGATCATCGCCGTGCTCGGCGACAAGCTGACGCCGTCGCTGGTGGTGGAGATGGCCATCCATGGCCATGAGCTGCCGCACGAATTCCCGCAGGAAGTGCTGGACGAAGCCGCGGCGGTGCCGTTGGTGGTCGAGCCGCAGATGATCGGCGGGCGTGTGGATCTGCGGCAGATGCCGCTGGTCACCATCGACGGCGAAGACGCCAAGGATTTCGACGACGCGGTGTATTGCGAACCCAATGCCGACGGCTTCCGTCTGGTGGTGGCGATCGCCGACGTGTCCAACTATGTGCGTCCCGGCACGCCACTGGATGACGAGGCGCAAAAGCGCGCCACCTCGGTGTACTTCCCGGGTTTCGTGGTGCCGATGCTGCCGGAGACGCTGTCCAACGGCATCTGCTCGCTGATGCCCAAGGTCGACCGCATGTGCTTCGTCTGCGACATGCAGGTGGGGCGCGACGGCGAAGTCACCGGCTCGCGTTTCTACGAAGCGGTGATGAACTCGCATGCGCGCCTGACCTATAACCAGGTCTGGAAGGCGGTCGGCGAAGACGATGCCGATACCAAGGCCTTCATCGGCCCGTTGCTGCCGCAGGTGCAGCGCCTGCATCAGCTGTACAACGTGCTGTCGAAGGCGCGCACGCAGCGCGGCGCGATCGAGTTCGAAACCTCCGAAGTGCGCTTTGTGCTCGACAACACCGGCGAGGTCACCCAGGCCGGCATGCTGGTGCGCAACGACGCGCACAAGCTGATCGAAGAATGCATGATCGCCGCCAACGTCGAAGCCGCGCGTTACCTGCTGAGCATGCATGTGCCGGCACCGTACCGCGTGCACGAGCGGCCGCCGGAGAGCAAATATGAAGACCTGCTGGAGTTCCTCAAGGAATTCCAGCTGAGCCTGCCGGCATGGAGCAAGGTGCGTCCCGGCGACTACACCAAGTTGCTGAAGAAGGTGCGTGCGCGCCCCGATGCGGCGCTGCTGGAGTCGGTGCTGCTGCGCAGCCAGAGCCTGGCGGTGTATTCGCCCGACAACAACGGTCATTTCGGTCTGGCGCTGGAGGCGTATGCGCACTTCACTTCGCCGATCCGCCGGTATCCGGACCTGTTGGTGCACCGCGCGATCAAGCACGCGTTGACCGGCGCCAGCCCGGAAAAGTACATCTACACCCCGCGTCAGATGGCAGCGTTGTCGCTGCAGTGTTCCGAGCGTGGCCGGCGTGCCGACGAAGCCGAACGCGAAGTCGACGAGCGTTATCGCGCCGCGTGGATGGAAAAGCATGTCGGCGGCCAGTTCGACGGCGTGATCAGTGGCGTGACCGGATTCGGCCTGTTCGTGGAATTGAACGAATCCAAGGTCAACGGCCTGGTGCATGTCACCCAGTTGCCGCAGGACTATTACCAGTTCGATCCGATCCGCAAGACGCTCAGTGGCGAGCGCCGCGGCCGCGCATTCCGCCTGGGCGACCCGGTGCGGGTGTTGGTGCTCAAGGCCAGCATGGAAGAACGCAAGATCGACTTCCGCCTGGCCGAGGACCGTGGCGATTCGCCCGAACCGCCGCTGCCGCCGCGCGATCAGCCGGCCAAGCGCAGGAAGAAGCAGCACTAGCACGGTGACACCATCGCGAGCCGTCGCCTGGCGGCCGCTCGCGATGCGTAGCGATCGCTGGCCACGCGTGCAGGGTGTTGCGTGTAACAAGCGCGCAAAACGCACGGGTCACCCGTCTTCAACGGCGCAGAGGCAACGATGGACACAGCAATCGGGTACAGCGGTGGTTGCCAATGCGGTGCGGTGCGTTTCCACGTGCGCGGCCGGTTGTCGGACGCCTCGATCTGCCACTGCCGCATGTGCCAGAAGGCCTTCGGTGCGTATTACGCGCCGCTGGTGTCGGTGCGTGGCGCCGAGTTCGCCTGGACACGCGGCGAGCCCAGGCGCTTTGCGTCTTCGTCGCTGGTGCAGCGTGGATTCTGTGCCGACTGCGGAACGCCGCTGACCTACGAGGCGCACGACGGCCTGGCCATTGCCGCCGGCAGCTTCGACACGCCCGCGTTGCTGCCGCCGGTGATCCAGTACGGGGTCGAGGGCAAACTGCCGTTTGTCGACACATTGGGCGCGTTGCCGGCCCATCGCACCGAGGACGACCCGCAGGCGCCTGCGTTTCTGGCTGCACTGGTGTCGCGCCAGCATCCGGATCACGATACCGACCGCTGGCCTGCGTGACCCTGGCAGCCGCATCGGCGTTTGTCGAGCTGGCGCGTTGAACTGCGCGTCGCGGCGACGGCCACTTCCGTTGCGCCGCGGTTGGCACGTGGTGCTCGTAGCGAGGGTCCGGCCGTGACGTGGCAGGCCGCAGGCCCTACCATTCTCCCTTTATCGCTTCGTATTCCCGCGCAATGAGCAAGCAGAATCAGTGGATCGTCGGCGTCAACGCCGTCGCCTCGTCCGTCGAGAACGACGCCGACAACGTGCGCGAGGTATTGATCGAGGCCGGCAGCAAGAATCCGCGCCTGATCGAGATCGAGGAGCAGGCCCGCCGCAAGGGTATCGACGTGCGCCGTGTCAACACCCAGGCACTCGATGGCGTCGGCGGCCAGGTGCGCCACCAGGGCGTGGTCGCGCGTTATGCGGCAGCGCGCCTGTGGGCCGAGAACGAGCTCGAGGCGCTGGTGACCGCCGCCGAGGGACGTGCGCTGCTGCTGATCCTCGACGGCGTGCAGGACCCGCACAATCTCGGTGCGTGCCTGCGCAGCGCGGCGGCCGCCGGCGTCACTGCGGTAGTCATTCCCAAGGACAAGTCGGCCACGGTCAACGCAACCGTGCGCAAGACCTCGGCCGGTGCGGCCGACCGCATTCCGGTGGTGGCGGTGACCAATCTGGCGCGTTGCCTGCGCGACCTGCAAAAGCAGGGCGTGTGGCTGTACGGCCTGGCCGGCGAAGCCGAGGCCTCGCTGTACGGCGTGGACCTGCGCGGCAACGTCGGGCTGGTGCTCGGTGGCGAAGCCGACGGCCTGCGGCGCCTCACCCGCGAGCACTGCGACGGCCTGGTCAAGATTCCGATGCCGGGCGATATCGAAAGCCTCAACGTGTCGGTGGCGGCCGGCGTGACCTTGTTCGAAGCCGTGCGCCAGCGCCTGGGCGCTTAAGGCGGCTGCCAGCCACTGCACAGTGGCCAGGCGGCGTGGCCGCTGCCCGGAGAAGCGGCAGATACCACGCGTGCACTGCCGTTCCTCCGCGCCGGCCGCACCCACATGGCAACCGCTGGCCACGTCGTGCTGGCAGGCGTGATGGCACCTGCGCGCAGGCTGCGGGCCACGCTGATGGATCGGCACGGCCGGATCGCGCAGCTGGCGTCGGGCGATCCGGCGCTTACGCAAGCAAGCCATCGGATCTGCGCAAACCACCGCGTCCGTGTGCTTGCCGCTGCAGTGCCGAGCGCATACCTGGCGCGCTGCAGGTGACTTTCGCCAGGGGATGCGGTGATCCACCGGCGCGCGTGCCCGTTTTTGCCTACCATATCGCCAGCGAACGGCGTGTTATGTCTGATGAGAGATGGGGCGGGGGCCTGGTCGACGGGCGAGAACGGATGCGATGCCAAGGCGTCGGCACGGGGAGACAAGCGGCCGCAGCGCTGGCTCGGTGCCGTTGTCTGCATGCTGCTGGCGCTGTGCTCGCTCGCGGCACTGGCTGCACCGGCCGGCACGGCGCCACTGCGCGATTACGCAATCGACAGCTGGAGCTCGCGTAACGGCCTGCCGCACAACTCGCTGCGCGATATCGCCCAGACCCGCGACGGCTACCTGTGGTTCGCCACCTGGGAAGGGCTGGTGCGTTACAACGGCCTGGAATTCAGCATCATCGACCGCAGCACGCGTCCGGGCTTGCCCGACAACGGCGTCGGTGCCTTGTACGTCGACCGCGATGGTGCGCTGTGGCTCAGCGATGCGCGCGGCAATCTGGTGCGTCATGGCAGCGATGGGCAGTGGCGGCACTGGCAGCGGCAAGGGCAGTGGCCGCAGGCGCTGATCCATGCGATGACCATGGATGCGCGTGGTCGCATGTGGCTGCTGTTCGAGGGACACGGGCTGGGCTGCCTGTGGCCGGATGGGCGCTTTGAGTACTTTCCGCCGCGTGATGGCGTGCCGCTGCAGAGCAGCTTTCCGCGCATGGCGTTCGATGACCAGGGCCGGCTGCTGATCGGCACGCTGGACGGCCTGATCTACCGCGAACCGGACGGACGCATGCATCGTGCCCCGGCCGCATTCGGCCTGCCGCCAGGGCTGGCATGGCCGTACCGCGCAGCGGACGGCACGCTGTGGGTCGTCGCCGGCGAGCAGCTGTACCGGCTGCAGGGCGAGTCCTCCGAATTGGTGCATCGTGTGCCCGGGCAAGGCCACTTCACCGCGATGTTGCAGGATCGCCACGGCGACCTGTGGCTGGGCAGCGAAAATCAGGGGCTGCTGCGCATCGGCAGTCATGGGGTGGAGCACTTGCCGGCCGGTCGCAGCCTGCCGACCGGGCGCATCGTCAGCCTGCGCGAGGATGCCGAAGGCAGCATCTGGGTCGGTGCCAACGGCGGGCTGTTTCGCCTGCGCGAAACCCTGTTCAGCAGCTACAGCCAGCGCGATGGCCTGAGCGGCGACTACGCCCGTGCCGTGCTGGAAGACCACGACGGCAGTCTGTGGATCGCCGGCACCGCCGGCCTGGATCGCATGCTGCCGGACGGACGCATCGTGCCGGTGGCGGTGGCCACACCATCCGGGCGCAAGCTCTCGGTGCTCAGCCTGGCGCTGGATCGGCGCGGCGATCTGTGGGTGGGCACCTATGCCGATGGCGTCTTCGTCTTGCGCAACGGACGTCTGCTGCAACATTACGGCGATGCCGAGGGCATTCCCAGCGGGCATATCCGCGCCATCGTGACCGAAGACCCCGGCGTGGTGTGGCTGGCCACGCAGCGCGGGGTGGTGAAGCTGGTCGACGGCAGGCGCCAGTCCCTGGCCGTCGAAGGCCTGCCCGACGGGGTCGTGACCGCACTGGTCAGCATCGATGGCGCGCTGTGGATTGGCTCGGTCGACGGCGCGGCGGTGCTGCGCAACGGAAAGCTGCAGCAGCTGGATCTGGAAGCCCATGGCGGCGCGCGGAGTGTGTTCGGTTTTCAGCGCATCGGTGACGCTGTCTGGATCTCCACCGATCGCGGCCTGTACCGCATGCGTAACGGCAGGCTCGCACGCGTGGGCCTGGAGCAGGGCATGCCGGTCGATACGGTGTTCCAGCTGGTCGACGACCGATTCGGCAACGCCTGGATCAGCAGCAATCGCGGCGTGCTGCGCACGCCACTGACGCTGCTCGACGCGGTTGCCGATGGACGCGGTCGGCTGGTCATCGAACGCTATGGCGAGATCGACGGCATGGGCAACGCGCAGGCCAATGGCAGCTCCGGGCCGAGCATGATCAAGCGTGCCGATGGCTCGATCTGGGTGGTCACCGCCGGTGGCGTGAGCACAGTCGACCCGGCGCGCCTGCAGCGCTTTCGCGAGCGGCCCGCACCGCCTGCAGTGATCGAGAGCGTGCAACAGGACGCACGTCCGCTGACATGGCGGCAGCAGGCACGGCTACCGGGCGGGCATCGCCTGAACGTGTCCTACGTCGGCATGAGCTTCCTGCTGCCGGAGCGCATCGAGTACCGCACGCGCCTGGAAGGGCTGGACAACGACTGGATCGAGCGTGGCCGGCAACGCAGCGTGGAGTTCATCGGCCTGCCGCCGGGACGCTACCGTCTGCATGTGGCAGCCCGTCATCCCGGCGGTGCCTGGAGCACGCACGAGGCGATGTGGGCGTTCGAGGTGCTGCCGCTGTGGTGGCAGCGCCAGGACGTGCGCCTGGCCGCGGTGCTGGGCGCCATGTTTGCACTCGCGTTGGTGTATCGCTTCCTGCTGCGCCGCTACAAGACCCATAACGCGCGCCTGGCCGAACTGGTGCGCATACGCACCGAAGATCTGCAATTGCAGGCACAGCGCCTGCTGCAGGCCAACCAGGAAAAGAGCGAGCTGCTGACGCGGCTGCGCATCAAGTCGGACGTGTTCGAGCGCCAGGCGCACGAGGACGCCCTGACCGGGCTGCCCAACCGCCGGCATTTCGACGAGGCGCTGGCGCGCGACATCAGCCGCGCACGCCGCAGCACGCGCCCGTTGGTGCTGGCGATTCTGGACATCGACCACTTCAAGCGCATCAACGACCACTACTCGCACGCCAGCGGCGATGCGGTGCTGCACGACGTCGGCGTGCTGCTGACGGCCGCCGCGCGCGCATCGGACCTGCCGGCACGCCTGGGCGGCGAAGAGTTCGCCCTGCTGCTGGCCGATACGACGCTGGACGATGCGCAGGCGCTATGCCAGCGCATCCGCGAGCTGTTCCATGCGCGCCACGACTGGGGCGGCGTGGACGGCCTGCAGGTGACCTTCAGTGCCGGCGTGGCCGAGTTGCGCGATGACGACACCGGCTCATCGCTGATGCAGCGCGCCGATCAGGCGCTGTACCAGGCCAAGAGCGCGGGGCGCGACCGGATCTGTGTGGGTTAGGTGCTGGGATTGGGGAATCGGGAATCGGGAATCGGGAATCGGGAATCGCAGAGCAAGGTGCCTGGCGCTTTCCTTCTCCTGCGGGAGAAGATGCCCGAAGGGCGGATGAGGGCACGGCCACACGGCGGCGCCACTAACTGCTGATTTCTCGAGCAGGAAGCCTCGCTGCTCTTGCGATTCCCCAATCCCGATTCCCGATTCCCGGCTCGATCAGCCCGCGCTAGGCCCCGGCCACGCATTGGCGATCGTGCAGAACAGCCGCGCGGTCTGTTCGGTGTCGTAGACCGCGCTATGCGCGTCGGCGGCGTTCCACTCCAGGCCCGCGGCCTGTGCCGCGCGCGCCAGCACGGTCTGCCCATACGCCACGCCGGCCAGGGTCACGGTGTCGAACACGCTGAACGGATGGAATGGATTGCGTTTGTGGCCGACGCGCGCAACCGCGGCGTTGAGGAAGTTCAGATCGAAATGCGCGTTGTGCCCGACCAGGATCGCGCGCTGGCAGCCGTACTTCTTCACTGCCGCGCGCACCGGTGCGAACACGTGGTCCAGCGCGTCCTTTTCCTGCTTGGCAAAACGGAACGGATGGTCGAGCACGATGCCGGTGATCTCCAGCGACTTCGGGTCGATCTCCAGCCCTGGCGCCGGCACCAGATGCGCGCTGGCGGTCTCGCCGGGGAAGAACCGCCCGTCGGCATCCATCTCGATCGGCACGCAGGCGATTTCCAGCAGGGCGTGCCTGTTCCAGTCGAATCCTCCCGTTTCCACATCCACCACCACGGGCAGGTAGCCGCGAAAGCGCCGCGACATGGGCAGGAAGGAGGGGGCAGGTGGCAGGTCGACCGGTGCGTTCATCGGCATAGCCTAGCAGGTCGCACGACCGGCCCGATCGTGGCAGTCGGCAGCTTGCCCGCACGTCCGCACTGGCAATCGGGCAAACAAAAGCCCGACCCGTGTTGCCACGGATCGGGCCCGATAACCTCGCATCGCAAGCGCTGGCCTCAGCGGGCGGCAACCACACTTGCGATCAGGCCGGTGGCCACTGCAATCAGCACGTAGTTGTTGTCCACGCGGCGCCACTCGTGCCCGCGCTGCGGCGCATGCAAATGATGCTTGCGGTAGTCGGCCACGCGCGTGCCGCGATGGTCCGGTGCCAGACGTTCACCGCGCCGATAAGGCGGGCCACGACGATCGTTGCGGTGGTCGTCGTTGTGCGCGCCAGGGCGGTGGTCACGCCTGTCATCGTGCCTGTCGTCGCGATGCTCATCGCCACGGTCCGGACCACGCGCGTCGTGGTGCTGCGCGCGGCGATCGCGGTCGTCATGCTGTTGCGGCGCAGCGAACGCTGCACCGGACGTCAGCAGCGACACAACCATGAGGGATCCGATGATGCGTTTCATCTGCGTACTCCTGCGTCACAGGAACAGCCTGTGTGATTGCACCCTAGGCGCAATTTGCTGAATACGTAATGATCAGGGCCTCTGCGCGTGTTCGCGGCGTGCCAGCGGGGGTCGCAGGCGGGGGTCAGATGACGCCGGTGGTGCTGGTGTCGTCGCGCTTCAGGCGCGGCGGCAGCGGCTGCTCGCCATGGACCAGGAACCACACGTTCTCGGCGATATTGGTGGCGTGGTCGCCGATGCGCTCCAGGTTCTTGGCCATGAACAGCAGGTGCGTGCACGGGGTGATGTTGCGCGGGTCTTCCATCATGTAGGTCAGCAACTCGCGAAACAGCGCGGTGTATTGCGCATCCAGGCGTGCATCTTCATCGCGTACGCGGATGGCCGCATCGGCATCCTTGTTGCGGTATGCCTGCACCGCCTCGCGCACGGCGTCGGCCGCCATCTGGCCAAGTGCACGCAGGCCCACCGTCTGCGGCAGCGGCGGTGCTGAATTGAGCGCGATCGAGCGCTTGGCGACATTGGCCGCGTAATCGCCGATGCGTTCGATATCGGCCGGAATGCGCAGGCCGGCCAGGATCTCGCGCAGGTCGCGCGCCATCGGGCCACGCAACGCCAGCCGCATCACGTCGTGGCTGATCGCATGCTCCAGCGCATCGATCGCCTCGTCGTTGACCACGATGCGATGTGCGGCGTTGTCGTCGCGACGTTCCACCACATCCAGTGCGGCTTCCAGCTGCGCCACCGCCGTGTCGCCCATGCGCACGATCTCGGCGACAAGACGGTGCTGCTCCTCGTCGTAGCTTTTGACGATATGGTCGTTGAGGTGCTGGTTCATCGTGGTCTCGATTCGTGGCGGTGGTGGGTGTCCGCCTTCACCTTGGCGACATCGCAGGTGAGGGGGATGTCGTGCCGGGCAAGGGTGCGGCGAAGCGGCGTCGATGCGGGATGCGGCGCCCGCCTTACATCAACCGAAACGACCGGTGATATAGTCCTCGGTCTGCTGCTTGGACGGCTGGGAGAAAATCGTTTCGGTGCGGTCGTGTTCGATCAGGTCGCCCAGATACATGAAGGCGGTGTAGTCGGACACGCGCGCGGCCTGCTGCATGTTGTGGGTCACGATCACGATGGTGTATTCGCGCTTGAGCTCTTCCACCAGTTGCTCGATGCGGCTGGTGGAAATCGGATCCAGCGCCGAGGTCGGTTCGTCCAGCAGCAACACATCCGGCCGTAGCGCCACGGCGCGTGCAATGCACAGCCGCTGCTGCTGGCCGCCGGACAGTCCCAGCGCGCTTTGCCCCAGCTTGTCCTTGACCTCGTCCCAGAGCGCGCCCTGGCGAAGCGCCTGCTCGACACGGTTCTGCATGTCGGCTTTGGACAGTTTTTCGTGGTGACGGATGCCGTAGGCGACGTTTTCGAAGATCGTCATCGGAAACGGCACCGGCTTCTGGAACACCATGCCGACCTTGCTGCGCAGCCGGTTCATCGGGTACTTCGGCGAGAGGATGTTTTCGTTGTCCAGCAACACTTCGCCGCGCGCCTCCATCTTCGGATACAGCGCATAGATGCGGTTGAAGATGCGCAGCAGGGTCGACTTGCCGCAACCGGACGGCCCGATCAGCGCGGTGACGCGCTTTTCCGGAATCTCGATGTTGATGCCCTTGAGCGCGTGGTACTTGTCGTAGTAGAAATCCAGGTTGCGTGCGGCCACCTTCACCGGCGCCTGTGCGGTCGGTGCCCCCTTGGCGGCCGGAACGGCGATGCGATGCATCGGCATGGCGTTTTGGAGATCGTTCATGTGGGGTGTCCGGAGGGAGAGGTCAGTCATTGGAGATCTTGTTGCGCAATAGCAGGGCACGCGCGCCCAGGCTCACCAGCAGCACGAACACGGTCAGCACCAGCGCGCCGGACCAGGCCAGGGTCTGCCAGGTCTCGTAGGGGCTGCCGGCGAACTGATTCATGATCACCGGCACGCTGGCCATCGGCTGGAACACATTGCTGTTCCAGTACTGGTTGCCGAAGGCGGTGAACAGCAACGGCGCGGTTTCGCCGCTGATGCGGGCCAGGGCCAGCAGGATGCCGGTGAGGATGCCGGCCGAGGCGGCGCGATACAGCACCTGAACGGTCACCTTCCACTGCGGAATGCCCAGCGACAGCGCCGCTTCGCGCATCTGCGCCGGCACCAGGCGCAGCATTTCGTCGGTGGTGCGCACCACCACCGGCAGCACGATGAAGGCCAGCGACAGCGCGCCGGCAAACGCGGAGAAGCGCCCGCCGGTCTGCATCACGTACAGCGTGTAGACGAACAGGCCCAGCACGATCGACGGTGCCGACAACAGGATGTCGTTGACGAAACGCACCACCAGCCCGGCCTTGCGTGTATTGCCGTACTCGGCCAGCCAGGTACCGGCGGCAATGCCCAGTGGCGTGCCGATCGCCAGTGCCAGGCCGCACATCACCGCACTGCCGAAGAAGGCGTTGAGCAGGCCGCCTTCCTGCATCGGCGGCGGTGTCATCTTGGTAAACAGGTTGACGTCGATGCCCGGCACGCCCTTGGACAACAGGGTCCACAGGATCCAGGCCAGGAAGAACAGGCCGAACACCGCGGTGACGCACGACAGCAACAGGGCGATCGCGTTGGTCACGCGGCGGCGGTTGTACAGTGATTGCGAGACCGAGGACATCAGTTGCCCTCCCGACGCGACAGCTGCATCAGCATGAAACGCGCGATCGCCAGCACGATGAAGGTCACGATAAACAGCACAAACCCCAGCAGCAGCAATGCCGAACGATAGGTTTCGGTGGCCTCGCCGAAATCATTGGCGATCAACGCGGCGATGGTGGTGCCGGGCTCCAGCAGCGACGGCGACAGCCGCACCGTGTTGCCGACCACGAACGCCACTGCCATGGTCTCGCCCAGCGCACGGCCCAGGCCCAGGAACACACCGCCGATCACCGCGGAGCGGGTGTAGGGCAGCACGATGTCCCAGCTGACTTCCCACTTGGTCGATCCCAGCGCGTACGCCGATTCCTTCAGGCGCGTCGGCACGGTCAGGAACACTTCGCGCATCACCGAGGAGATGAACGGAATCACCATGATCGCCAGCACGAAGCCTGCGGTCAGTAGACCGATTCCCAGCGGCGGGCCCTGGAACAACGGGCCGATCAGCGGCAGCGTGCCCAGGTGATCGTTGAGCCAGGGCGTCACGTGCTCGGTCATCACCGGCACCAGCACGAACAGGCCCCACATGCCGTAGATGATCGACGGGATGCCGGCCAGCAGTTCGATCGCAGTGCCGACCGGGCCACGCAACCAGCGCGGCGCCACCTCGGTAAGGAAGAACGCGATGCCGAAACTCACCGGCACCGCAATCACCATCGCAATCAGGGCGGTGACCAGGGTGCCGTAGATCGGCGCGAGCGCGCCGTATTTGTTTTCCACCGGATTCCAGTCGGCGGAATAGAAAAAGCTCAGGCCCTGCATCTGCAAGGCATGGCGTCCGCCCCACAGCATCGACAGCGCGGCGCTGCCGAGCGCCAACAGGACGAAAACGACCGTGGCGGCCAGCGCAAGCTTGAACAGGCGATCGGCACGCGCATCGCGCAGGTCGCGGCCGCGCGGGGCGGTCATCGCTTCGGGAATGGCGGTGGCATTCATTCGATTGGACTCGTCACCCGCGCAATCGCGGGAGCGTGAGACAGCAGGAACGGCGAGGCGCCCGCAGGCACCTCACCGCAGCGCATCCCGCCACGACAGCGGGTGCAGGGCATCACTTGAACTCGCTGGCCCAGTAGGCCTGGATCTGCTTCACCAGCTCCGGCGGCAGCGGCACGTAATGCAGTTCGCTGGCCTGGGCCTGGCCGTTGTCCAGCGCCCACTTGAAGAAGTCCAGCGTCGCCTTGCTGCGCGCCGCATCCTTGGGCTGCTTGTGCATCAGCATGAAGTTGGTGGCGGTGATCGGCCAGGCCTTCTCGCCCGGTGCGTTGGTGATCACCAGGTTGAAATCCTTGGCGTTGGCCCAGTCGGCGCTGGCCGCAGCGGCGGCGAAGCTTTCCGCGTTCGGCTCCACCCACTGGCCGGCGGCATTCTGCAGCGAGGCGTAGGGCATCTTGTTCTGCAGGGCGTAGGCCAGTTCGACATAGCCGATCGAGCCCTTGATCTGCTGCACGTACGACGCAACGCCTTCATTGCCCTTGCCGCCGACGCCGCCGGGCCACTGCACCGAGGTGCCTTCGCCGACCTTGCTCTTCCACTCCGGGCTGACCTTGGACAGGTAGTTGGAGAAGTTGAAGGTGGTGCCCGAGCCATCGGAGCGATGCACCAGGTTGATCTTGGTGGCCGGGAGGGTCACGCCCGGATTGGCCGCCACGATCGCCGCATCGTTCCACATCGTGACCTTGCCCAGGAAGATGTCGCCCAGCAGCGCGCCGGTCAGGCGCAGCTTGCCCGGTGCGATGCCTTCCAGGTTCACCACCGGCACCACGCCGCCGATCGCCGACGGGAACTGGCCCAGACCGGCCTGCTGCAGTTCGGCGCTGTCCAGCGGCTTGTCGGTCGAACCGAAGTCCACCGTGCCGGCCTTGATCTGCGCGATGCCGCCGCCGGAGCCAATCGACTGATAGTTCACCTTGTTGCCGGTGGCGGCGTTGTAGTCGGCCGACCACTTGGAGACCAGCGGATAGATGAAGGATGCACCGGCGCCGGAGATCTCGGCGCTCTTGCTGTCACTGGCGGTGGCGCCCGCGCTGGGCGCGCCCTTGGCGGTATCGCCGGACTGCGCATCCTTGCCGGGCGAGCAGGCGGCCAGGGCGAGGGCGATGGTGAGGGACAGGGCGGTCAGGCTGGCCGACTGCAGTTTCATGGAAGCTCCGAGGCTGGATTGGCCGGGGGACCCGGCAGACCACGCTATGAAATGATGTTTTTGTTACACGTGCATGACAGTGCCTTTTGGAGAAGGCATCACAAAAAAGACGCGACCCCCGTGGGGCCGCGTCCCGGTGCCGACGCCGGGGAGAGAGACGGCGTCGTTCCTGTTGCTGTGCGTGGCGTTACTTGGGCAGGTTCTTGGCCCAGTAGCCCTCGATCTGGGTCACCAGGCTGTCCGGCAGCGGCACGTAGTCCAGCTGCTTGGCCTGCGCATCGCCCTTGCTGTAGACCCAGCGGAAGAACTCCAGCGTGTTCTTGAGGCCGGCCGGGTTTTTGGGCTTCTTCTGCACCAGGATGAAGTTGGTCGCGGTGATCGGCCAGGCGTTGTCGCCGGAGGCGTTGGTCATCACCAGGTAGAAGTCCTTGCTGTTGCCCCAGTCGGCGCTGTTGGCAGCGGCGGCAAAGGTCTCGTCGGACGGCTGCACGAACTTGCCCGCGGCGTTCTTCATCGCGGTGTAGGCCATCTTGTTCTGCAGCGCATACGACAGCTCGACATAGCCGATGCCGCCCTTGATCTGCTTCACGTACGCGGCCACGCCCTCGTTGCCCTTGCCACCGATGCCGGTCGGCCACTGCACCGCGGTGCCTTCGCCGACCTTGCTCTTCCAGTCCGGGTTGACCTTGGACAGGTAGTTGGTGAAGTTGAAGCTGGTGCCCGAACCGTCGGAGCGATGCACCACGGTGATCTTGCCCTCGGGCAGCTTCACGCCCGGGTTGAGCGCGGCGATCGCCGGATCGTTCCAGGTGCTGACCTTGCCCAGGAAGATGTCGCCCAGGGTCTTGCCGTCCAGTTTCAGGGCGCCTGCGGCCACGCCGGGCACGTTGACCACCGGCACCACGCCGCCGATCACCGACGGGAACTGCGCCAGACCGGCAGCGGCCAGTTCTTCCGGCTTGAGCGGGGCATCGGACGAGCCGAAGTCCACGCTGGCCGCCTTGATCTGGGCAATGCCGCCGCCCGAACCGATCGATTGATAGTTGACCTGCTTCTTGGTGGCCGCGTTGTAGTCGGCCGACCACTTGGACATCACCGGGTAGATGAACGAGGCACCGGCGCCGGTGACATCGGCGGCCTGGGCGCACAAGGCCAGCGAGGCGGTGAGCACGCCGACGGCCAGACGGGTCTTCAGAGAGTGGATCACGGAACAGCTCCTGTAGCGAAGGGATGAGGACGTCCCGCGGTCGTGCCATTGCAGGGCAGGGGCATGACCGCGCGGTGTCCGGGAGATGACATGCAGATGACGGCGTTGCGGCGGAGCGCGTTACCGGGCCAGGTGAGTCACCGCCATGGCGCGCTCACAGCAGCGCGGCAGGGCGGCCGGATCGATCGCGCACTTACCAATAGAACTGCGCACGTGCCTCGATGATCGACGGGTTGTCGTCGACCAGGCCACGCGTGGCGCTGTTGTAACGGGTGCTTTCCACCTTGGCGTAGTCGAGCGCGAACTTGAAGTTGGAGCGCCAGTACCAGTTGGCGCCGACCGTCCACACGTCCATCTTGCCGCCCAGCACGCCGTCCACGAACGGGGTGGTGCCGTTGGAGACCAGGTGTCCGTCGTTGAGGTCCAGGGTGTCGTAGCGCACCGCCAGCTGCCACATCCCCGAGGCCGGCGCGTTCGGCAGCGGGGTGGTCGGCACGCCGGCCTTGTAGCCCCAGGTCTCGCCGGTGATGTTCCAGACGCCGCTGACGTACCAGCCATCACTCTTGTAGTCGTTGGCGTTGTTGCCGATGCGCTTGGCGTTTTCCTGGAAGAACTCGCCCTGCAGCTTGAACGGGCCGGTGATCCACATCGCCTCGGCTCCGGCCACACCCACGCTGTCCACGTTGGTGATGGCGCCGCTGTCGATCAGGCGCACCGTGGTCAGGTCGGCGTCCGGGCGCGCGCGCAGGCGCAGGGTGTCGTCGTCGGTGTCGTAACCCAGGTAGCTCAGGCCGACGTGCAGCACATTGCCGTTCTCGTTGATCGGCGCCCAGGTGCCGCGTGCGCCGTAGCCGCTGCCATGTGCCTGGTTGCGGGTCAGTTCGCGGCCGAACGCGCTGGCGGTGATGCTCCAGTCGTTGTCGCCCACGCCGTAGGCCACGCCCAGCCGGCGCGAGATGCCGTAGGTGTTGGTCACTGCGGCCTTGGAGACGAAGTCGTTGTTCTTGGTGCTGGACAGCTCTTCCAGGCTGTTGGGCTGCTTGAACTGGCCGACCTGCAGGTAGTTGTTGGCGTTGCCGGCGAACTTGTACTTGATGTTGTTGTCGAGGAAACGCCCGGTGCTGCGGATGGTGGTGCCGCGGATGGTGACCTCCTTCAGCACGCTCGGGTCGTAACCGGCCACCCATTCGAAATTGCCCGGGCCCTTGCCCTTGAGCACCAGCTCGGCACGGCGGATGCTGAATTCGGAATTGTCGCCATTGGCTCCGATCGGGCCATTGAGATCCTGCACATCGTTGTGGAACCAGTTGCCATCAGCCTGGACCAGGCCTTCCAGCGACATCTCCGAGCCGCCGATCACGTCGATGGCGATTTCGGCATGCGCGGCAGGTGCGGCCAGCGCCAGCAACAGGGCAGCGCCCAGCAGGGTGGGAGAAAGTTTCATATGTGCCTTGCGACCTGAGAAAGTGAGCGCAGGCTATGGCGTGAAAGTTGCGTTAATGTGACAACTTCGGATCACGTTGCAATCTGATTTTTGTCAACAAAGACAAAGATTTACGCGTGTTTGTCTTTTGTCAGTGTGTGTCATGAGTCTGAACGGGCCGCGTCGTATGACAGATGTGACAGTGGCGTGGTTCACCGTTTCAGCGAGCTCAAGCTTATTGCGACCTGAACCAACCAGGTGGAACGGCGGCGTATCACGCGCTTTGTGCGTCGCACCACTTGCACAGGCGCGTTCTAAATTGTTAGTTTCGAGGCCATGTTTCCCCGATTCCTCCAATTGCTGTTGGCCTGCCTGCTCGCGCTCACTGCGTGGTCGGCGGCCGATGCGCACGACCGCATCCACGATGCGCTTGTGGGCGACGGCGTGGCGGTGATGGCGGATGCTGGTGAAGAACGCGACGCAGCCGATGATCTGCAGGACGACGGGGACGCACAGACCCAGGTCGATACGCACTCTGCAGACGACATCCCCTTGCTCTCCCAGGCATGGCCGGTGGTCGCACGTTATTTCCCCTCCTGGTACGCGCACTACGCGCCGGCAACTCAAAAACGCGACCTGATCCCGCAACTGCGTCCTCCCAACGCAGCGCGCGCCTGATCCTTCGTTAGTCGCGTCAACCGGTGCAGCGCACCGGCATCCTTTGATTTGTTCGTCTTTGCAATTCGCGGCCTGCGCCGCGGATAGCCATTCGTTGCCTAGAGGTATCTCCCATGGAAAGTTTGCTAGAAGGTTTTCGTCATTTCCGTAAGGAAGTGTATCCGCGCCAGAGTGCGCGCTTTCAGGAACTGGCCGGCGGCCAGAGTCCGCACACGTTGTTCATTACCTGCGCCGACTCGCGCGTCATGCCCGAGCTGATCTTCTCCGCACAACCGGGCGAATTGTTCGTCTATCGCAATATCGGCAATGTGGTGCCGCCTTACTCCCAGCACGTCAGCGGCGTGGTTGCGGCGATCGAGTACGCCATCGCCGTACTGGGCGTGCGGCACATCGTGATCTGCGGCCATACCGACTGCGGCGCGATGAAGGCCGTGCTCAAGCCGGAATCGCTGGAGGACGTGCCGTCCGTGGCGGCCTGGCTCAAGCACACCGATGCGGCGCGTCACGTCACGGCCCATCACGGCCACGACCCGCACAGCCAGGAAGCGCTGAGCTGCATGACCGAGGAGAACGTGGTCTCGCAGCTGGACCATCTGCGCACGCAGCCGGTGGTCGCCGCGCGTCTGGCGGCCGGTACCTTGCGCATCCACGGCTGGATCTATGACATCGCCCACGGCGAGATCCGCGCCTTCGATGCCGAGAAGGGTGGCTTCCGTCCGTTGTTGGCGGACAACACCCCCGAAGCCACCCCACGCCCGCGACTGCAGCAAGTCGTGCGCGCCGAACTCGCCTGACGGAGCACATCATGAACACATCAGGTATCGGCGGATATTTCCGCCAGGGACTGTTCGGGCGTGATTTGCTGTCGTCTGTCGTGGTCTTCCTCGTCGCACTCCCGTTGTGCATGGGCATTGCGATCGCTTCCGGCATGCCGCCGGCCGCAGGCCTGATCACCGGCATCATCGGTGGACTGGTCGTCGGCTTCCTGGCGGGCTCTCCTCTGCAGGTGAGCGGACCGGCCGCCGGCCTGGCTGTGTTGGTGTTCGAACTGGTCCGCGAGCACGGCATTGCCGCACTCGGTCCGGTGATCCTGGTGGCCGGTGCGATCCAGCTGATCGCCGGTCTGTGCCGCGCAGGCGTGTGGTTCCGGATGACGTCGCCGGCCGTGGTGGCCGGCATGCTGTCGGGCATCGGCATCCTGATCGTGGCCTCGCAGGCGCATGTGCTGATGGACGCCGCTCCCAAGGCGCGCGGTCTGGAAAACTTCGCTGCATTGCCGGCCGTGGTGTGGCAGGCAATCACCGAAGGTACCGGCCGTACCGCGTTGTTCGTGGGCCTGGCCACCATCGGCATCATCCTGGCCTGGGACAAGCTGCGTCCGCAGCGTCTGCGCTTTTTGCCAGGTGCGTTGATCGCCGTAGTGGTGGTCACGGCGACGGTGCAGTTGCAGGGCCTGAACGTCAACAAGGTGGACGTGCCGACCAATCTGTTCTCGGCGATCAGCATCCCCAGCGTGGCGGACATCTTCGGCGTGTTCAATGCAACGTTGCTGGTGTCTGCAGTGACCTTTGCCTTCATCGCCAGCGCAGAGACCTTGCTGTCGGCGGCGGCGGTGGACCGCATGCATCAGGGCGCGCGCACGCAGTACGACCGTGAGCTGGCGGCGCAGGGCGTGGGCAATATGCTGTGCGGCTTCCTGGGCGCATTGCCGATGACCGGCGTGATCGTGCGTAGCGCGGCCAATGTGCAGGCCGGAGCGGCCACGCGCATGTCCACGGTGCTGCATGGCGGCTGGTTGCTGGTCTTCGCAATGCTGCTGCCGTGGCTATTGCGGATGACGCCGGTGGCATGTCTGGCCGGCATCCTGGTCTACACGGGCGTGAAGATGATCAAGATCGGTCAGGTCAAGGAGCTGGCGACCTATGGTCGTGGCACCGCGGCGATCTATCTGGCGACCACCTTTGCAATCGTGGCGACCGACCTGCTGACCGGTGTGCTGATCGGCTTCGGCCTGTCGTTGTTCCGTCTGGCCCTGCATTCTTCGCGCCTGAAGGTGGACGTGCGTGAGCACGAGCACAAGAAGGACGAGATGCATCTGACCCTGCAGGGCTCGGCAACCTTCCTGAAGGTGCCGGCGATGGCGCGTACGCTGGAGAGCGTGCCGCCGAACACCGCCCTGCATCTGGATGTGGCCAAGCTGCACCACGTCGACCATGCCTGCATCGAGTTGTTGCGCGACTGGAGCCGGAATGCGGCCTCGCGCGGCTGCGAGCTGGTGGTGGACTGGAAGGAACTGGATCGACGCGTGGAAGGCCAGCCGGCGGTGGAGAGCGTGCTGGTCGAACAGCGCGTCGAACAAGCCAAGGCGGCGTAAACCTGCTGCAACGCCCGGCGCTCGCGCCGGGTGAACTCTATCGTGACCGGGTGATGCATGGCGCCGCAAGACGCATCATCTGGTCGCGATTTTTTATGGCCGGGAATCGGGATTCGGGATTGGGGAATCGGAAAAGCCGGGATTGGCGATGCTGAGGTGCTGATACGGCAGGCCTAGTGCCCGACTGAGCGCTTGCAGTTGCGATGGTTTTGTTAGGTCGTGTCAGCCATGTTGATTCGGATTGCGTCAGCTTTTGGGAGTTTTTGGCCGTTCGGCGGGTGCGGGGGTCTTGTCGCGGTAGCGGCACAGGTCGTGGATCACGCAGCCTGGGCAGTCGGGCTTGCGTGCCTTGCAGACGTAGCGGCCATGCAGGATGAGCCAGTGATGCGCGTCGTGCAGAAACTCGGCAGGAATGACCTTGACCAGTGTGTCCTCGACCGCGCGCACGTCCTTGCCCGGCGCAAGACCGGTGCGGTTGGCGACGCGGAAGATATGTGTGTCCACCGCCATGGTGGGCTCGCCGAACGCGGTGTTGAGCACGACGTTTGCGGTCTTGCGGCCGACACCGGGTAAGGCTTCCAGCGCGGCGCGATCGTGCGGTACTTCGCCGCCGTATTGCTCCAGCAGGATCCTGCAGGTGGCGATGACGTTCTTGGCCTTGGCATTGAACAGGCCGATGGTGGCGATGTAGCGCTTCAGGCCTTCTTCGCCGAGATCGAGAATGTCACGCGGGGTATTGGCCACCGGATACAGCTTGCGGGTGGCCTTGTTGACGCCGACATCGGTGGCCTGTGCCGACAGCAGTACCGCGATCAGCAACTCGAATGGCGTGGTGTATTCCAGCTCGGTGGTCGGGTGCGGATTGAGCTCGCGCAACCGCGCGAACATCTCCTGTATTTCAGGCTTGCGCATGAGGTTGCCGCGCCTTGCCGGCGGGGTCTGACGGATCGCGTTCATGGCGGTGCGCCGCCAGCGGCCTTGGCCTTTGCGCGCGCCAGGATGGCTGCGGCCAGCGGCGGTAATGCGGCTGCGGCGGGTTGGCTGGGGGCCGGTGCCGGCGTTCGGCGTGCATCGCGTTCGGCAGCGCGACGTTGCAGGCGCGCGGCGCGTGCGCGGTAGCGGTCGCGGGCGGCCCAGGCATCGCGCAGCCGCTGTTGTGCGGCAAGCAACACCGCGCGCAGCTGCGGGCAGGCCGGATCCAGCAGGTCGTCGCCCGGATCGGGCCGATACTCCATCAAACCCAGTGCCAACGCGCGATCGAGATCGTCGGCGTGTACGCAGTCGAACAGCTGGAGGGGCAGGGGACGTGCTGCCGGGTTGGGGTCGAACGTCATGGCAAGCCGATCAGCGATTGAGAAAGTGCGCGGGGCGTTTTTCGAGAAACGCGCCGGTGCCTTCGTGCATGTCGTCGCTGGAAAACAGCAGCGCAAATTGCGCGGTTTCCAGCTGCAGGCCTTCTTCGATGGCGCATTCGCCACCGAACACCACCGCATCTAGAATGCCGCGCAGCGCGAGCGGTGCGGCGACGGCCAGACGCTGTGCCAGGGCCAGGGTGTCTTCCTGCAAGGCTTCCGGCTCGACCACGCGGTTGACCAGGCCCAGCTGCAGCGCACGCGGCGCATCGATCGGCAGGCCGAGCAGGCACAGCTCCAGCGCCGCCGCTCGCCCGGTCAGACGCAATAGCCGTTGCGTGCCGCCGAAACCGGGGATCAGGCCGAGGTTGATCTCCGGCTGCCCCAGGCGTGCGGTGGATGCGGCGATACGCAAATGGCAGGCCATTGCCAGCTCCAGCCCGCCGCCCAGCGCAAAGCCGTTGACCATGGCGATCACCGGCTTGGGCATGCGCTCGATCCGGCGCATCACCTGCTGGCCCAGCAGCGAGAACTCACGGCCCTGCATCGCCGACAGCTCGCGCATTTCGGCGATGTCCGCGCCGGCGACAAATGCCTTGGGGCCTGCGCCGGTCAGGATCACCACGCGGATGTGGTCCGCGCTGGCTGCCTCGGCAAAGGCATGATCCAGTGCCCGCAGCGTTTCCTGGTTCAAGGCGTTCAGTTTGTCCGGTCGATTGACCGTGATCGTCCGTACACTGGCGTGGTCGGCGATCAGAATGACGTGATTGGACATGGAAATCCTTGCGAACGTAAAAAATTAGTAAATACGGAACTTCCGAAAGCCTTGCTGGTCCTAGCTTTCGTGATAAGTAGCGGTTCGGTATCGCGGCCGCTATCCTAGCGCGTCATCTCAGGCGGCAGACCCGTCCTGTGCCACCACCCTGGAGAATTGTTTGATGAAGTTGCGTTCTATCGCGGTCGCTGTGGCGGCCCTGGCCCTGACGGGCAATGCACTGGCCCAGGACACGACGTCCGAGAAGGGCAAGTTGAGCTACTACTTCGGCTATGACTACGGCAACAACCTTGCCGAGCTCACCGGTCGCGGCGAGCAGCTCGACATCAACTCGGTGGTAAAGGGTCTGCAGGACGCCTATGCCAAGAAGCAGCCGGCCATCACTGCCGACCAGCTGAAGCCGGCCGTCGAAGCGTTCCAGAAGCGTGAGCAGGGCCGTGCCCAGCAGGCCAAGGCCGAGTACGACAAGGCCGCTGCGGCCAACAAGACCAAGAGCGACCAGTTCCTGGCCAAGAACAAGGGCACTGCGGGCGTGCAGACGCTGCCCAGCGGCGTGCAGTACCGCGTGATCGAAGCAGGCAAGGGCGCCAAGCCGACCCAGGCCAGCACCGTGCAGCTGGAAGTGGCTGGTCCGTTCCCGTTCGGCGACCGCGAGAAGGCACGTCCGGCGCAGCAGATCCCGGCCATCAAGGTCAGCGAAGTCGAAATGCAGGCCATGCGCGACACGCTGCTGCAGATGCCGGCCGGCTCCAAGTGGGAAGTGACCCTGCCGCCGGAGAAGGCCTATGGTGCCGATCCGCGCACCCCGTTCCCGCCGAACGTGGCTGTGCAGTTCGAGATCAAGCTGGTCAGCGTCAAGTAATTGCATTGGATGTTGCTGTGACAACGCCGGCCACCAGGCCGGCGTTGTCGTTTGGATCCAGCGGCCATGTGCGAGAGGATGGACGAACGGCGTGACGATGCGGTGCGGCGGGAGCCAGCGATGAGCGACACGGATTCGACCCGCAATGGTCTGCCCAGCCCGTGTATCGGTGTATGTTCGCTGGACGCGCAGGCGCACTGTGTCGGCTGCCTGCGCAGCCTGGATGAAATTGCACGCTGGATGAGCATGAGCGACACCGAACGTCAGCAGTATCTGCATACGGTTCTGCCGGCGCGCGCGTTGGCCGCGCGGCTGCCCGAATGTGCGCAGTTGCGGCGCGCGTTGTATGCGCTGGACACCGCGCCCGACGGGCCGGGCTGGAATCATGCCGAATTGATCGACCTGACCGAGGGCGGCGCCTCGGCCGAGGCCGCGGTGCTGTGCGGACTGGTGCCGCGCGCACAGGGCACGATGGTGCTGCTGACCCGGCGCACCGACAGCCTGCGTCACCATGCCGGGCAGGTCAGTTTTCCCGGTGGACGGATCGAGCCGTCGGATGCGGATGCGGCCGCTGCGGCCCTGCGCGAGAGTTGCGAGGAAATCGCGCTCGGCGCCGGCCAGGTGCATGCGCTGGGCTATCTGGATCCGTTCCTGACCGTGAGCGGTTTTCGCGTCACGCCGGTGGTGGCGGTGATCGACCCGGCGTTCGTGGCGGTGCCGCAGCCGGACGAAGTGGCCGAGGTGTTCGAGGTGCCGCTGGCCTACCTGATGGATCCGGACAACCTGCGCAGCGTGGAGCTGGAATATCGCGGCCGGCCGCGCCGCGTGCTGGAATACGACTGGCCGGGCCACCGCATCTGGGGTGCCACCGCGGCCATCCTCCTCAATCTTCGTCGTCGTCTGGAGCAGGTTGCATGAGTGCGGAACCCCACTGGACCACGCTGGTCGACAGCGCCACGTTGGCAGCGGCATTGCCGCATCCGCAGTTGCGATTGCTGGACGCGCGCGCTGCGCCACCGACTGCGCCGGACCCGGATGCCGCGCGCAAGGCCTATGCGCAAGGGCATCTGCCAGGCGCGTACTACGTCGATCTCGATCAGGACCTGGCCGATCTGTCGCTGCCTGCACAGGGGCGGCACCCGCTGCCGCACAGTGCAGCATTCGCCAGGCGGCTGGGCGCGTGGGGGATCGACCCGGACAGCCAGGTGGTGATCTACGATGCCGCCGACGGCAGCATGGCCGCGGCGCGGGCATGGTGGATGCTGCGGCTGATGGGACATCGCCGCGTGGCGGTGCTCGACGGCGGGTTGGCCGCCTGGCGTGCCGCGGGGCTGCCGGAGAGCACCGAACCGCCTGTAGTGCGCGATGGCGTGGCATATCCAGGCAGCTTCGACAGCGATGCGGTGGTCGAGTCCGGGCAGATCCTGGCGCGACTGGATCAGGCGCCGGGCTGGTTGCTGGATGCACGTGCGGGCGAGCGTTTTCGCGGCGAGGTGGAGCCGGTCGATCCAGTGGCCGGGCATGTGCCCGGTGCGGTGAGCCGCCCCCTGGGCGTGAGCCTGCGCGACGGGCGGTTCAAGCCGGCAGAGGAACTGCGCACCGAGCTGTCGGCGCTGCTGGGCGCGTACCGTCCCGAGCAGGCGGTGGTGATGTGCGGCTCCGGGGTGACCGCATGCCATCTGCTGCTGGCACTGGAAGTGGCCGGATTGTCGGGCGCGCGCGTTTACGCCGGCTCCTGGAGTGGGTGGCTGCAGGATTCCACACGTCCGGTCGCGACCAGCCCCTGATTGCAGGCACAATGGCGGCAGGAACGGTGACCTGTGGGGACGCAGGTTCGCTGCGCGGAGCGCAGTTTCTCGCAGTGCTGGGTGACTCATGCGGTTGCAGTTGCAGGTCGGCGCGTTGTGCGTCGCGATGGTGTCGTTGGCTGCCTGTTCGGCGGGGTCGACCGCCGACGCCAACGGTGCGCGCATCGCCGGTCGTGGGCAGAGCGATCGCCACGCGATGTATCAGGTCGAACTCGAACGTGCACGCGCCGAGCGCGTGCAGCGCTTGCGTGCGCCCGATGGCTGGCTGAGCTACACCGGCTCCGGGCGCGTGCGTGCCGGCCGGTACCAGGTGGGCAGCGATCCACGTAGCGACCTGGTGTTGCCGGCCGGGCCTGCGCAACTGGGGCAGCTGACGCTGGATGCCGACGGCCGGGTGCACTTCGACGCCGCTGCCTCCGCACCGGTGCACTTGAACGGCCAGCGCATCGATCGCGTGCGCCTGAGGCCGGAGCGTGCAGGGCAGCGTGGAGATCGCCTGGATGTGGAGGGCCGGCAGTTCTATCTGGTGCAGACCGGCAGCTTGTTCGGCTGGCGTTTCCGCGACCCGGCAGCGCCGTTGCTGACCCACTTCGCCGGGCTGGAGTATTTTCCGACCGACCCGCAGTGGCGCATCCAGGCGCGCTGGCAGGCGTATTCCACGCCGCGCACGACCACGCTGCTGACCTCGATCGGTACACCGCTCACTGTCCAGGTGCCGGGCGAGGCGGTGTTTTCGCGCAATGGCCGGGACTACCGGTTGCAGCCGATCGTCAGCGACGACGGGCGAGGCCTGTTCTTCCTGTTCGCCGATCGCACCAGCGGCAAGGAAACGTATGGCGGCGCGCGCTATCTCTACACCGCGGCACCACACGATGGCCGGCTCGTGCTCGACTTCAATCTGGCCGAGAATCCGCCCTGTGCGTTGACGCCGCACGTGGTCTGCCCGATCGCATCGCCGGAAAATCGCCTGGACCTGGCAGTGAATGCCGGCGAGAAGACCTACCGCGCGACCGAGCGCTGAGCACCGAACACGCGAAGGCGGCCCGCCGTGTCGATGGCCCTGTGTGCGCCGCTGCTAGCGCGGTGTGTGCGCCCAGCTGACCGCCGCTTCGATCTGCGGCCACGGAAACAGCGGGCCGGGGTCGAGCTTGCGTTGGATCTTGCGCGACGGATCGTCGCTGGCCGCTTCCTGGGTGGTGTCCAGTGCCTGGTGGCCGGCGATGCGGTGGACCGATGGCAGCTGCTGTTGCAGCCACTGCAGCAGCGTGATCAGCGCAGTGATCTGCGCCTGCGGATACGGCTCGCTCATGCACTGATGGCGCGAGTCCAGCCAGTGCGGATAACGGCCGCTGTTGACCAGTTCGATGCCCAGCGTATGCGGGTTGTGGCCGCGCACGTGATGGGCCACGCGCTCCAGCGCGACGTATTGCTGGATGCTGCCGTTGCGGTCGATGTAGTAATGCCCGCTGTTGCCGGTGCCGCTGTCGTAGAGCACGCGTTCGCCGTATTCGCGTGCCATCGCCATGTCGGGCAACTCGGTGCAATGGATGACCACCATGTCGATCTGCGTGAGCGCGCGTCGCGCCAGCCGCGATTCGTAGGACAACGGCGCGTAGGTGATCGGTGGCGACGGCAGGACGGCATCGGACATGAGGCGGATGCTAGCATTGCCCGATGGCTTTGAATCCCGACAGCCCCTTGGGCAAATTGATGGCAACCCTGCCGCAGACCGGCCAGGTGACCTGGATCGGCGTGCGTCCCGCGCGCGACGTGGAGATGATCGCGGTGGACGCGGCACAGGCCACCACCGGCGTCGGCCTGGTTGGCGACCGCTACAAGGGCGGCAGCGGCAAGCGCGGCGTGACCTTGATCCAGGCCGAACATCTGCCGGTGATCGCGGCACTGGCCGGCCACACCGCGATCGCGCCCGCCACCTTGCGCCGCAACCTGGTGGTGTCCGGCATTCCGCTGATCGCCTTGAAAGGGCGGCGTTTCCGCATCGGTGATGTCGAGCTGGAAGGCACCGATCCCTGCGATCCGTGCTCGCGCATGGAGGACGCGCTGGGTGCGGGCGGCTACAACGCCATGCGCGGTCATGGCGGCCTGTGTGCGCGCGTCCTGCGTGGCGGCGTGCTGCGCCTCGGCGATACGGTGCAGACGCTATGAGCCGCGGTCATTGCATCCTGTCGCACGGCTTCGAGAGCGGCCCGGATGCGCTGAAGGTCACCGCCCTGGCCGATGTCGCCGCGCAGTTGGGCTGGACCCACGAGCGCCCGGACTACACCGATCTGGACGCACGCCGCGATGTGAGTTCGCTGGGCGATGTGCAAGGTCGGCTGCAGCGCCTGCTGGAGATCGCGCGTGCGGCGGCCGACAAGGGCCCGCTGGTGCTGGTCGGTTCCAGCCTGGGCTCGTACATCGCCGCGCAGGTGTCGTTGCAGGTGCCCACGCGCGGGCTGTTCCTGATGGTGCCGCCGACCAGGATGGGGCCGTTGCCGGCACTGGATGCGGCGCGCGTGCCGATTTCGATCGTGCATGCCTGGCGCGATGAACTGATTCCGGCCGGCGAGGTGATCGCCTGGGCGCAGGCGCGCCATGCGCGCTTGCTGCTGGTCGACGACGAACACCGGCTGGCGTCGCATGTGGATGCATCGGCGCGGGCCTTCGCCGAACTGTTGCAGAGCCTGTGATGCGGACCAGGGTGTGCGGGTTTTGGGGCGTCCGATGAACGTACTGATTCGCGAAGCGAGCGACGGCGATGCGGCGGCAATCGAACTGCTGACGATGGTCGCGTTCATGCGCGACGAACATAGCCGCCACGACGAGCAGCACGTGATCGCCGGGTTGCGCAACGACGGCGCGCTGGCGTTGTCGCTGGTGGCCGACCACGACGGGTATGTGGTCGGGCATCTGGCGGTATCGCCGGTGTGGCTGTCGGACGATTCGCCCGGCTGGTACGCGTTGGGGCCGCTGGCGATCGGCCCGGGGCATCAACGCCAGGGGCTGGGCACGCGCCTGGTGCAGGCGGCGCTGGTCAGCTTGCGCGAGCGTGGCGCGGCCGGCTGCCTGGCATTGGGCGAGCCGGCGTTTTTCAGGCGTCTGGGCTTTGCGGTGGAGCCGGGGCTGACCTTGTCCGGCGTCCCGGCATCCGAGCTGCAGGCGCTGGCGTTTGGCGACCGCCTGCTGCCGCTGGCCGATGTGGCCTATCACCCGGCGTTCGGGCTGGGCTGAGCGTTGCATCATCGGGACACCTGATGGCCCGCGTTGCCGGCGATTTTGCCACGGCAGCGATCCCCGCGATGGCTGTCTTCGATGGTCCCTGGTAGCCGGCAATGAGCCGGCCTGCAGGAGCGTGGGCATGTCTGCACGGTGCCGCCTGCCGATGCTGCTGCTGCGCTTGAACTGCGCCAGTCTGCCGCAGTGCCCGGGATTTGGCTTGCATCGCAGGCTGACCTACACTTTGCTGCGCTGCCCACTGTCTGAGGATTGGTCCAATGCGCCATTGATGCCGCCGTCGTGATGACGGCCTTACCCGCTGCCGGTCCGGGTGGATCGGTGCGTGTGCTGGCATGCAATGGAGACCCGTATGACCTGTCCGTCGCTGACGCTGGACGGCGTTGCGTATGTGCTGCCCGATGGCAGCCCGCTGTTTTCCGATCTGACAATCCACATCGACCAGCGCGCCACCGGCCTGGTGGGGCGCAATGGCGTGGGCAAGAGCGTGCTGGCGCGCCTTCTGGCCGGCGCGTTGCTGCCCAGTGCCGGGCGCTGTGTGCGCAACGGCAGCGTGCGTTACCTGCCGCAGCGCGCGCGCGTGGCGCCGGGGCAGAGCATTGCCGACCTGGCCGGCGTCGCGCCGCTGCTGGAGGCGCTGGACCGTATCGCTGCTGGCAGCGTTGCGCCCGCCGATTTCGAACTGGTCGGCGAGCGCTGGACCGCCCATGCGCAATTTGCTGCAGAACTCGAACGGCAAGGCCTGGGTGGGCGCGATCCGCGTGCACCGGCCGCGCAGCTCAGTGGCGGCGAAGCGATGCGCGTGGCGCTCGCCGGTGCGTTCCTGAGCCAGCCGGACCTGTTGATTCTGGACGAACCCAGCAATCACCTGGATGGCCCGCAGCGGCAGCGGTTGATGGATCAGTTGCTGGCATGGAACGGCGGCGTGCTGGTGATCAGCCACGACCGCGGCCTGCTCGATGCGATGCAGCGCATTCTGGAATTGTCCGGGCAGGGGCTGCGCAGCTATGGCGGCAATTACGCGTTCTATGCGCAGCAGCGCGCCATCGAACAGCAGGCCGCCAGCGCGTTGCTGGCCCAGCGCAAACAGGCACGCGCACGCGGCGAACAGGCGCTGCGCGAGCAGCAGCAACGTCACCAGCAACGCCAGGCACGCGGCGCGCGTGCTGCGGGGCAGGCCAACCAGGCCGCGATCCTGCTTGGCGCGCAGAAGCAGCGCAGCGAGGTCAGCGCGGGGCGGCTGCAACAGCAACGCCAGGCCGACCAGGCGCGGCTGAGCGAGGCGGTGGTGCAGGCCGCGGCGCTGGTGCAAGACGACCCCACGATCGCGCTACTGGCGCCGACATCGCCCGCCGGCGCATCGCAGCGCTTGGCCACGCTGCAACAGGTGGAACTGGCGCACGGGCGGCTGGGCGGGCGGCGGGTGGATCTGCTGTTGCATGGGCAACCGCGGATCGGCCTGGTCGGCCCCAACGGCAGCGGCAAGTCGTCGTTGCTGCAGCTGCTGGCCGGGCGCCTGCAGCCCAGCGCGGGGCAGTGCCAGGTGCATGTGCCGGTGGCGTATCTGGATCAGGACCTGGGGCTGCTGGACCCGGCGCGCTCGGCCGCTGCGCAGCTGCACGATGCAGACCCGGGCGCGCCGGCGCATGCGCAGCGGCTGCGCCTGGCGCTGCTGGGGCTAGACCAGCAGCGTGCCGACCTGCCCACCGGCCAGCTCAGCGGCGGCCAGCGGCTCAAGGCGGCGCTGGCCTGCGCGCTGTACCGGGCGCAGCCGGCGCAACTGCTGTTGCTGGACGAGCCGACCAACCACCTGGATCTGGCCGCGGTGGAAGCGATCGAGGCGCTGCTGCGCAGCTACGCCGGTGCGCTGATCGTTGCCTCGCACGATGCCGCCTTCCTGCAGCGGCTGGGCCTGCGGCAGCGCCTGGATACCGCGCAAGCGCAGTGGCGGCTGGCGCCGTGGTGAACCGCACGACGGGCGATCCGGCCGGCGGGCTGGTAAAGCCGGCGCCGATGGCCGACCATTTGCGCCCCGTCCGCGGCGGCCACGGCTTTGCCCTCCCGGGCGCCGGCCCAGCGTCCTGCTCCCACGCTCGCCCCACGGCCAGCGTCTCCATCGATACCTGCCTACGTGAAATTCTTCGCATCCTGTGCCAAGGGCCTGGAATACCTGCTTGCCGACGAGCTGCTGTCGCTCGGTGCCAGCAAGGCCACCGCCACCATCTCCGGCGTCAACGTCGAAGGCGACCTGCGCGACGCGCAGCGCGCCGTGCTGTGGTCGCGTCTGGCCAGCCGCGTGCTGTGGCCGCTGAGCGAGTTCGATTGTCCGGACGAGGACGCGCTGTATGCCGGGGTGGCCGAGTTGCCGTGGGACGAGCACCTGTCCGTCGGCCACACGCTGTCGGTGGACGCGCATGTCTCCGGTACCGCGATCACGCACGCCCGTTACGCGGCGCAGCGGATCAAGGACGCGGTGGTTGACACCATGCGCCGGCAGGGCCTGGAACGTCCGTCGGTGGATGTGGACAGCCCGGATCTGCGTCTGAACCTGTCGCTGCGCAAGGGCCGCGCCACCATTTCGGTGGATCTGGGCGGCGGCCCGCTGCACCGGCGCGGTTGGCGCATGGCGCAGAACGATGCGCCGCTCAAGGAGAATCTGGCCGCAGCGGTGTTGCTGCGCGCTGGTTGGCCGCGCGCCTACGCCGATGGCGGCGGCCTGCTGGATCCAATGTGCGGCAGCGGCACCTTGTTGATCGAAGGCGCGCTGATGGCCGCCGACGTGGCGCCCGGCCTGCAGCGCTATGGCAGCGATCTCCCCAGCCGCTGGCGCGGCTTCGACCGCGAGGGCTGGCAGCAGCTGGTGGGCGAAGCGCGCGAGCGCGACAGTCGCGGCCGCGCCGCGCTCCGGCAGGTGATCCACGGCAGCGACATGGACCCGCATGCGATCCGCGCCGCGAAAGAGAATGCGCAGGTGGCCGGTGTGGCCGAGGCGATCTGGTTCGGCGTGCGCGAGGTGGGCGACATGCAGACCCCGCCGCAGGCCACCGGCGTGGTGGTGTGCAATCCGCCTTACGATGAACGCCTGGCTGCCGATGCGGCGCTGTATCGCCGCCTGGGCGATACCCTGCAGCGTGCGGTGCCGCAATGGCGGGCCAGCCTGCTGTGCGGCAACGCCGAGCTGGCGTATGCCACCGGCTTGCGTGCGGGCAAGAAATACCAGCTGTTCAATGGCGCGATCGAGTGCGCGTTGATCGTCTGCGACCCGATTGCGGTGCCGCGACGCACCCCGCTGGCGGCGCCGACCGCGCTCAGCGAAGGCGCGCAGATGGTTGCCAATCGCTTGCGCAAGAATCTGCAGAAGTCCAAGAAATGGCGCGCACGCGAAGGCATCGAATGCTTCCGCGCCTACGACGCCGATCTGCCGGAATATTCCGCCGCCATCGACGTGTACCAGCAGGCCGATGGCGATCGCCGCGTGTTTCTGCATGTGCAGGAATACGCCGCACCGGCGACGATTCCCGAAGCCGACGTGCGCCGCCGTCTGGGCGAACTGCTCGCCGCCGCACGCGAGGTGTTCGAGGTGCCGGGCGAACGCGTGGCGCTCAAATCGCGCGAGCGCGGCAAGGGCGGCAGCAAGTACGGCCGCTTCGAGCAGCGCAACGAATTTATCAACGTGCGCGAGCATGGCGCCTTGCTGCGGGTGAATCTGTTCGACTACCTGGATACCGGCCTGTTCCTGGACCATCGCCCTTTGCGTGGCACCATGGCCATGCAATCGAAGGGGCGGCGTTTCCTCAACCTGTTCTGCTACACCGGCGTGGCCAGCGTAGAAGCGGCGGTGGCCGGGGCAAGCTCGACCACCAGCGTGGATCTGTCCGGCACCTATCTGCAGTGGTGCGCCGACAACCTGGCCCTGAACGGCCAGGCCGGCAGCAAGCACACGCTGGTGCAGGCCGACGCGCTGGCCTGGCTGGAAGCCGAGCGCGCGCATTTCGACGTGATCTTCTGCGACCCGCCGACCTTCTCCAACTCCGCACGCGCCGAGGACTTCGACATCCAGCGCGAGCACGTGCGGCTGCTGCGTGCGGCGATGGCGCGGCTGGCGCCGGGTGGGGTGCTGTACTTCTCCAACAACTTCCGTCGCTTCAAGCTGGACGAGGAACTGGTGGCCGAGTTTGCGCAGTGCGAGGAAATCAGCCCGCGCACCATCGACCCGGATTTCGAGCGGCATGCGCGCATCCACCGTGCCTGGCGATTGACCGCCTGATGCCGCGGCCCGGTCGCGTCTGACCGGCCAGTGCAGGCATTGCGCGCCCGCTGTCGCCGGCGCCCGGCTGGCTGCGGTGCGCCATGCCAGCGGCGCGTGGTGGCGCAGCTGCAGCCGTGCAGGCCAGGGCGGGGCGGGCAGCCAACAAGCCGACCACAGCGCTGCGGTATGCTGATTCGCATGCTTTGGAGTCAACGATGACCGCACCACCACGGATTGCCTTTGTTGCCAGTCACGCCGAGCCGGCGGTGACCGCGCGCACGCGTCTTGTGCAGCGCTATGGCGATCATGCGCTGGACACCGCCGACATCGTCTGCGCCCTGGGCGGGGACGGCTTCATGCTGCAGACCCTGCACCGGCATGGCGCTGCCAGCAAGCCGGTGTTCGGCATGAAGCTGGGCTCGGTCGGGTTCTTGATGAACCAGTACCGCGACGACGAGGACGACCTGCTCGCACGTCTGCAACGGGCCGAACCGGCGCATCTGCGCCCGCTGGAAATGCAGGTGCAGACCGAGTCCGGTGCCAGCACGGTGTCGCTGGCCTACAACGAGGTCTCGCTGCTGCGGCAGACCCGCCAGGCCGCGCACCTGAGCGTGGATCTCAATGGCCAGACCCGCATCGCCGAGTTGATCGGCGACGGGGTCATGGTCGCCACGCCGGCCGGCAGCACCGCTTACAACTATTCCGCGCACGGGCCGATCCTGCCGCTGGGCTCGCACACGCTGGCGCTGACGCCGATCGCCCCGTATCGGCCGCGCCGCTGGCGCGGCGCCATCCTCAAGGCCGATACCGAAGTGCGTTTCCGCGTGCTGGACCCGTACAAGCGCCCGGTCAGCGTCACTGCCGACTCGCACGAGATCCGCGATGTGGTCGAAGTGACCATCCGCGAATCCACCCAACGCCAGGTCACGCTGCTGTTCGATCCCGAACACAATCTGGAAGAGCGCATCTTCAGCGAACAGTTTGCGGTCTGAGGAGCGGGGATTGGGGAGTGGGGATTCGGGATTGGCAACGGCAGCAGCGTGCCACGTCGTCTTTAGAAGGCGCGCACGCGCTACGATGCTGCGCAGATGGGCGATCAAATCCCGACCCAGTAGTTCCTGCTTTAAACCAATCCCCAATCCCCACTCCCGAATCCCCGCCCCAATGGCTGATAATTCCCCCAGGCTCCTGACCGTCGCGGTGACCTCGCGCGCGCTGTTCGATCTCGAAGAAGGCCATGCGCTGTTCGAGGCCGATGGCGTGGAGGCGTATTCGGCGTTCCAGCGCGAGCACGAGGACGACATCCTGGAGCCGGGCGTCGCCTTTCCGGTGGTGCGCAAGCTGCTGGCGCTCAACCACGATGTGCCCGAGGAAACCCCGCGTGTCGAGGTGATCCTGCTGTCGCGCAATTCCGCCGATACCGGGCTGCGCATCTTCAATTCGATCCAGCACTACAACCTGGGCATCGTGCGGGCGACCTTCACCTCGGGCCAGCCGACCTGGCCGTACGTGAAGCCGTTCGGCACCGATCTGTTCCTATCGGCCAATCCGGAATCGGTACGCCGCGCACTCACCCATGGCATCGCGGCGGCGACCATCATGCCGCGTGCGCCGGGCGAACGCGCCGAGGCCGCCGCGGCGATCGTGCATAACGACGAAAGCCGCCTGTCCACCCAATTGCGTATCGCCTTCGACGGCGATGCGGTGATCTTCGGCGACGAGAGCGAACGCATCTCGCGCGAGCAGGGCGTGGAGGCGTTCGGGCGCCACGAGCGCGAACGTGCGCGCGAGCCGTTGTCGGTCGGGCCGTTCCGCAATTTCCTGTCGGCGCTGCATGCGCTGCAGGCGGCATTCCCGCCCGGCGAGGCCTCGCCGATCCGCACCGCGCTGGTCACCGCGCGTTCGGCGCCGGCGCACGAGCGGGTGATCCGCACCCTGCGCGAATGGGGCGTGCGCCTGGACGAGGCGCTGTTCCTCGGCGGACGCCACAAGGGGCCGTTCCTGGAGGCGTTCGGCGCGGATATCTTTTTCGACGATTCGCAGCACAACATCGACAGTGCGCGCCAACACCAGCATGTGGCGGCCGGTCACGTACCGCATGGCGTGGCCAACGATCCGCCGGGCAGGTGAGCGAGGCACCGAGGCCGTCTGGATGCGCCGCGCTGCGCTCCAGCTGGCGGCAACTGGAGCTGTATTTTGCCGACGACACCGTCCAGACGCGCATGTCGCGTTGGGCGCCGTACCGGCTGATGCTGCCGTACACGCGCGGCATGCTGGCGGCGCTGTGGTTGCAGCCACGCCCCGAGCGCGTCGGCCTGATCGGCTTCGGCGGCGGCGCGCAGGCCAAGTTCTGTCACCGCTATCTGCGCAGCACGCGCATCGAAGCGGTGGACGCCGATGCGCAGGTGCTGGCCCTGCGCGATGCGTTCGGCGTGCCACCCGACGATGCGCGGCTGGAGGTCACGCACGGCGATGGTGCGCAGTGGATCGGCACGCGTGCCGGGCGCTACGACCTGCTGCTGCTGGATGCCTACGATGCCGATGGCATTCCGCCGGCGTTGTGCACGCCCGAGTTCTACGCCGACTGCCGCGCTGCGCTGACGCCGAGCGGTGTGCTGGCCCTGAACCTGTTCCAGGTGCCGCTGGCCGGGCATCTGGCCGCGCTGCGCGAGGTGTTCGAGGGGCGGGTGCTGCTGTTGCCCGAGCCGGACCCGCGCAACCAGCTGCTGTACGCCTGGAACGGCAAGCGCGCGCCGGGCACTGCGGAGCAGGCGTTGGCGGCGCTGCCGTGGTCGGCACGTCGGCAGCTGCGGCCGTCGATGTTGCGGCTGCAGGCGGCGTGGATGGAGCGGGCCTGGCGGTTTTCCTGAGCCGCTGTCCGGCGCCAGTCGTCAGCCTGCAAATGCGACACGCCCAACATCGCTCGCAGGCGCGCCCTTATGGGGTCAGCGGATGTCCGCTTCCGCCTCTGCCAGCGGCAAGCGGATATCGGTCAACCGCCAGCGCAGGCCTTGCCGGGTCAGCACGAACACCACCGGCGCTCCGGCTGCGGTGCGGGTGGTCGCGGTGAAGCGGCGGGTGGACTCGAAGCGCTGCTGCGCGCCTTGCAGCGGACGCGCCGGCGCTGGCGCCGCATAGGTGTCCGGGCTGACGGTGGTGCCGGTGACGCGATTCCACACGCTGTGGCCTTGCAGCAACGCGCCGATGCCCAGCGGCGTCACCAGCGTGTCCACGCCGGCGCCGCTGATGCCGCTGGCAAGCTGCAGGGCGAATCCGCCCAGCAGGCTGGATTGCATGCGGCTGCCGGCCTGGCGGATCAGGTAATCGTCCAGCTGCGCCTTGAGGTTGACCCGCAGGCTGGGGAAGTCCACATGACGTTCCAGCTGTGCGGCGTCGCGACTGGCGACTGCCTCGCTGATGCCGCGAATGGCAAGATACGGGCCCGCAACCACATAGCTGGCCAGCAGCAGCACGGCCAGCACAGGCAGCAGCAACCAGCGCTTCTTCATGGCATGCAGTCCATTGCTGTTGTCTGCAGCAGGCGCATCGAGGCATGGCGCCGCGCAGCGAGAAATCGCCGCGGTCCGCCGATTGCCTGCGCAGCGTCGATTGCCGTCGGCGCCGTGCGATGCATCAGAATTCCAGATCCAGCGCGGCGCACAGGTAATCGACGAACGGCGCCAGCACCACCAGGTCCGCCTCGATGGTCTGGCGCAGGCGCGGGCCGGTCATGATGGCATCGTCGAGTGGACGCAGGTACGCCCAGTTGCGATGCTTGAGATCGTCGATGAACTCGAAATCGTTGGGAAAGCCGCGCGGCGCACGCACCAGTTTCTCGCTGTCGTCCAACGCGAACTTGCGGCGTAGTTTTGGCTCGTAGGCGGCCGCTTTCCAGTTGGCGGGATTGTCGAAGATGAACTGGCGCAGCTTGCGCTGGGTGTCCGGCTCCGGATGCCACAGCCCCGCACCCACGAAGCTCTCGCCCGGCTGCAGATGGATGTAGAACGACGGCGCCGGCACCTGGCGGCGGCGCTCATGGAACAGGCGCGCGCCTTGCCAGTTCTTGTACGGCGATTTGTCGTTGGAAAAACGCGCATCGCGGTAGATGCGAAACAGCGAGCCGCCCTGGGTCTTGGGGTCGGCGCGATAGTGCTCGCTGACCTGTGCCAGCGCGGGCTGCAGGTCGGTGATGAGCTGCAGGAACGGCTGGCGCACATGCGCCTCGTACTGATGCCGGTGGTCGTTGAACCAGGTCTTGTCGTTGTGGCGCGCCAGGGCGCGCAGGAACTTGAAACTGGCGTCGGAAAAATAGGTGGTCATAGCGTGCGTTGGAGGTCCAAACCCCAGGCGGCGAGCTGGTCGAGCAGGGACTGCTTGGTAGCATCGTCCGGGTGAGCAAGCCGTAAATCCGCAATCTGCGCATGGAACTGGTCGAGCGTGACCTCGCCCAGGCCACGGTCCTCGAGCAGGCGTTGGCGGCGGTAGACGTTCCAGCGTTCCTGCTCGTCGAACGACAAGGTCTGCGGCCAGTTGCGCGCGCGGTAGCGAAACAGCAACTCGATCAGGCGCGGATCGCGAAAGCGCGATTCCAGCGCGCCCAGCTCGGCCGGTGCACTGGCGCGCACCTGCGCCAGTAGGCGCTTGTCGCCTTCGGCCAGGAAGCCGTCATACAGCGAGGCATCGGCATCGTTGACCGTCGGCGCCGCAGCGCGCTCGTTGCCGTACACCTGGCGCACTTTTTCGGCCAGTTCGGGGCCGAGCGCGCGCAGGCGTGCAGCCTTGGCCAGCACCGCGTCCGGGTCGATGCCCAGGCGCTGGAAATCCGCCGCGCGCAGATGCTGCCAGGCCACCAGCGCCGGCGACTTGTTCACGTGCACTTCCTTGAGCGCAATGCGCTGCTCGCCTTCGGGCAGGTCGGCGGCGCGGATATACAGCCGGTCGGCGATCTCGTCCGGGCTCAGGCGCAACAGCACTTCAGGGTCGCCTTCCAGATCGAACACGATCACGCGGCTGTCGATGCGTGGATGGCGCGTCAATGGCAGCACTGCGGCAGCGCACATGCGCGAGGCGGGATAGCGCTGCGAGACATGCAGCACCGGCTGCATGCCGATCACGTCCAGCAGCGTTGCCGCAAAGCGCTTGTCGCGCAGGCGCAGCGCGTAATCCCACAACTTGGGCCGATGCTGCTGGAACCTGCGTGCCATGCCGATGGTGGCGTACACGTCCGACAGCGCTTCATGTGCATCGCCTTCGCGCACCGCGTTGGCATCGGCCAGGTGTTCGAGCTTGAACGAGGTGGCGCCGTCTTCGCGCTGCGGCCAGACGATGCCGTCCGGGCGCAGCGCATGCACCAGCCGCAGCACGTCCAGCAGATCCCAGCGCGAATTACCGCCGCGCCACTCGCGCTCGTACGGGTCGTAGAAATTGCGGAACAGCCCGCAGCGCACGAATTCGTCGTCGAAGCGGATCGAGTTGTAGCCCAGTGTGCAGGTCTGTGGCCGGCTCATCTGCTCGGAGATGCGCGCGAACGCTTCGGCCTCGCTCACGCCTTCGCGCAGTGCGTGCTGCGGGGTGATGCCGGTGACCATGGTCGCGTACGGGGAGGGCAGCAGGTCGTCGGCCGGCTGCACGTAGAAACTGATCGGTTCTTCGATCACGCGCAGCTGCGCATCGGTGCGCACCGCGGCGAACTGCGCGATGCGCGTGCGGCGCGGATCCTGGCCGAAGGTTTCCAGGTCGTAGAAGAGAAAGCTGTCAGGCATGCCGTATCAAATCCAGATCCGCGGCGCGCTGCGGAGGGCGCCGCCAGTGCTGCCTAGTATCTCTTATCCGCGCGCCGGCCCGCTGACGCCGGCCTGTGCAGCTTGATCAATGCGCGCCTTCCAGCGGTTGCAGGCGCGCATGCACGACCGCTTCCAGTGCCGCCCAGTCGATGCGCGACAGGTCGCTGTGCCCGCGCGTGGCCTCGACCAGGATCTGGCGCTGGATCTCGCTGCGCGCCAGGGCGATCGAATAGCGCGTGCGCAGGAAGGTCACCATCGTGTAATGCGGCACGAAACGGGTGGGCCAGCGTGCCTGCAGTTGCTGTTCGAGCGCGCGCTGCAGCAGGAAGTCGGGATCGTCGACGCGGTCGCGCATCTCCAGATAGTTTTCCAGCGCCATCTGCTGGATCGCCGCGGCATCCTCACGGCGTGCAGCCTGGAAGGCGGCAAACGCAGTTTCCAGATCGTGGTGCGCGTCCAGCTGCTCTGCCAGCGCCACGCAATCTTCGAACGCGCAATTCATGCCCTGGCCGTGGAACGGCACCATCGCGTGCGCAGCGTCGCCGATCAGCAATGCGCGGCCGCCCAGATGCCAGCGGTCCAGCGTCAGGGTGCCGAGCAGGCCAGGCGGATGTTCTTCCCAATGTTCCTTGAGCTGCGGGATCAGCGGCAGCGCATCGGGGAAATCACGCGCGAACAAGGCCAGCGCTTCGTCGCCGTTGCGGGTGGTGGCAAAGCTGGGCTCGCCGGCGTTGGGCAGAAACAGCGTGACGGTGAAGGTGCCGCCGTCGTTGGGCAGCGCGATGCACATGTAGCGCCCGCGCGGCCAGATGTGCAGCGCGTTGCCTTCGATGCGGAACCCGCCGCCGGGCAACGGCGGAATTTCCAGCTCCTTGTAGGAGTGATCGAGGAATTCGGTGCGCTCGCCCAGCGGCGATTTGCGCTGCATCGCCGCGCGCAATGCCGAGCCGGCGCCATCGCTGCCGATCAGGCTCTGGAAATGGATTTCGTGCGGCTGGTCGTCGCGGTCGTCGATGAAGCGCGCATAGCCGGCGTCGAAGTCCACCGTATGCAGGCGGCGGTAGAAGTGCACGCATGCGCCGGCCTGTTCGGCCAGATCCAGCAGCGCGACATTCAACGCGGCGCGGTGGATCGACCAGATCACTTCGCTGTCGTCGCGCCCATAGCGCTGCAGCTGCGGCTGCGCGTGCAGCGGGTGCACCATGCGCCCGCGCATCATCACCGCCTTGGCCATCACCGCGTCGTCGGCGCCGGCCTGGCGCAGTGCATGGCGGCCGCGTTCGGCCAGCGCCAGGTTGATCGAGCGGCCGGACTCGTAGCCCTTGATGCGCGGGTCGCCGCGGCGCTCGTAGACGGTGACCTGCCAGCCGCGACGCGACAACAGGATGGCCAGCAGGCAACCGGCCAGGCCAGCGCCGATCAGGGTCAGGGAACGGGGAGAGACTGCGCTCAATGCGGTATCCGGCAGCGGCCGGACGCGAGTGCCGGCCAAGAGGGAGGAAGGAGAGTGGCTGGCAGCGGCACCTGCTGCGGTCGGCCAGGTGCGGGTTCGGAGTGTACGTGCGCGGGTGCCGATTCCGGCTCACGCGCAGCCCTGCTCGCTGGCACAGTCTGTGCCGTACGTGCTCAGGCGGCGGCCCAGGTTTCCACGTGCTCGACCAACTGGTGCAGGTCGCAGAAGCGGTTGTACAGCGGCACCGGTGCGATGCGGATCACGTCCGGTTCGCGCCAGTCGCCGAGCACGCCCACCGACTGCAGGGACTCGAACAGCGAGCGCCCCTGCGCGCGCCCGCCGGCCACCCGCAACGACAGCTGGCAGCCACGCTGCGCCGGCTCGGTCGGGGTGATGATCTGCAGCACCTGCGGCACGCGGGCGTGGATCAGCTGTTCCAGATGCCCGGTGAGTTGTTCGGACTTGGCGCGCAGCGCCGCCATGCCGGCCTGGTCGAACAATTCCAGCGAGGCACGCAGCGGCGCCAGCGCCAGCACCGGCGGATTGCTCAGCTGCCAGCCTTCGGCGCCAGGCGAGGGCACGAACTGCGGATCCATGCGGAACCGGGTCTGTTGCTCGTGTCCCCACCAGCCGGCCATGCGCGGCAGGTCGCTGTTGGCATGGCGTTCGTGCACGAAACAGCCACCCACCGCGCCGGGGCCGGCGTTGAGATATTTGTAGTGGCACCAGACCGCGAAATCCACGCCGTCGTCGTGCAGCGTCAGCGCGATATTGCCGACCGCATGCGCCAGATCGAAACCCACCGCCGCGCCCTGTGCGCGTGCCAGCCGCACGATTTCGCCCAGGTCGAAGACCTGGCCGGTGCGGTACTGGATGCCGGGCCACAGCACCAGCGCCAGGCGCGGACCATGCCGGGCGATGGCATCGGCAATCGCTGCCATCGACAGCGTGCCATTGGGTTGGTCGGCTTGCACTTCGATCAGCTGCGTGGCCGGATCCAGCCCATGCAGGCGCAGTTGCGATTCCACCGCATGGCGGTCGGACGGAAACGCGCCGGCTTCGATCAGGATCGCGCCGCGCTCGGGCGTGGGGCAGTAGAAGCTGGCCATCATCAGGTGCAGGTTGACGCTCAGCGTGTTCATCGCCACCACTTCGCCGGGCAGTGCGCCGACCACCCGGGCCAGACCATCGCGCACCAGCTGGTGATAGGTCAGCCACTGGGTGGGACCGGTGAAGTGGCCCTCCACCGCGAGCGCACCCCACTGGTCGAGCACCTCGGCCACCATCGCGCGTGCGGCGCGTGGCTGCAGGCCCAGCGAGTTGCCGACGAAATAGGTCTGATCCTGGCCGGCATGCTGCGGGAAGATGAAGTCATCGCGCAGCTGGCGCAGCGGGTCGGCGGCGTCCAGTGCAACGGCATGGGCGCGGGACAGCAGGTCGGTCATGATCACGGCTCGCAACGCAGGTCAGTGGCGCAGTTTACCCGCCGGCACCCTGTGCGCCGTCATGCGCGGCCGGTGTGTCGGGCGCGGCGGTGGTCGCGGCCGGCCGGGCAGGGCGCAGCAGATGCGTCAACGTGCCGATGCTGTCGGTGATGCGGTCGATGGTGTCGGCCAGTGCGGCGGTGGCCGGCGAGCCGTCGGGCAGGGCCGCCAATGCATCGGACAGCTGGCGCTCGGCGCTGCGCAAGGTGGCCGCGGCGGGAATGCCGCCGTCGAGCAGGCAGGCGATCAGCTCGGACAGCGCCTGGTCGGCCTGTTGCGCAAATGCCGGCAGCGCGTCTAGCGCAGGCAGGGGATGGCCGTCGCGCAGCACCGCCTCCAGCGACAAGGTGGCGCGGATCAGCCGGTTGCCGTTGGCCAGCAGCGACTCGGCGAGTTTGAGCTCGTGCAGATTGCGCCGGCTGCGCGGCTCGCCGCGCAGGCGTTCGATCGAGGCCTGCGCATTGGTGCGCGCCACGCGTGCGGCAGCGCGGGTGTCGCCCAGATCCTCCATCCTGCCGAGCAACAGATTGCGCAGATGATCGCGATACGCGCTGAGCAGCTGCGCCAGCGAGGAGCGGATGTGCCGGCGCTCGCGCGTGGGCCACAGCGCATAGGCGATCAGCGCCCAGGCGCTGCCGGCCACCGTCGCCTGCAGGCGCGCACCGATGGCCTCGCCCGGTGCCACGCCCTCGAAGGACAGCAGCAGCACCAGCATGCCGGTCAGGAACGCCACGCCGATGCCGTAGTTCACCTGCGTCAGCAGGCGGAAGCCCAGGCAGAACAGTGCCAGCAACGCCAGGCGGACGCTCGCGCCATCCATCGCCAGATGCGCCAGCAAGGTCGCCACCAGCAGGCCGACGAAGGTGCCGGCCACGCGCAGGGCACCGAAGCTGAAGGTGCCGCCGAAATCCGGCTTGAGCACGATGGCGGTGGTCATCGGAATCCAGAAGCCGTGCGGGATCTGCTGCCAGCGCTGGAAGGCGATCGCCAGTGCCAGGCACACGCCGCAGCGCAAGGCATGCCGGAAGGCCACCGACGACAGATCCAGGTTCGCGCGCAGCGTGGCCCAGGTCGCGGCGGGCCTGAGTACCGCCGGCAGGCGCGCTTCGGCCAGCTGCGCCTGGATTTCGCCACGGCTGCTGGCCCAATGCGCGTTGCGGATCAGCGCGCGCAGCTGGCCGCCCAGGCCTTGCGCGCGTGCTACCGCCACCCGCACCAGTCGGCGCTCGCGGGTGTCGGCGTTGTCGTGCTGGAACTGCGCCAGCGCGGCGACCAGATCGTCGAAGCCGGTCATCGAGGCATTGGCGGCGAGCGGGTCTTCGCCCACCGTCATCGCATGCGCGAGCTGTTCCAGCACGATGGCGCTGCGTTCGAGCACGCGCTCGATCGCCGGGCGCGCCTGCGACTCGGTCAGGCGGGTATCGGCATCGGCCAATGACAGCAGCTCCAGCCGCACGCGCTCGCACAGCTCGGCAATGATGCGGAAGCTCTGCACGGCGATCGCGCGCGAGCGATGCTCGCCATGCAGCATCACCATCGCATCAAGCACTTCCTGGGTGGCCGGCGGCGGCGCGCTGGCTTCCGGACGCTGGCGTGCGATGCCGGCCAGTTGACGCATCAGGTCGGCCAGCGCGAAGCGCTCCGGGCGATAGCGTTGCAGCGGCCAGGCGGCCAACGCCAGCACCACCTGGAGCAGGCCGCCGGCAAAGATCAACGCCGCCACACCCGCTGCCTGCTGCACCGGCAAGCGCATGTCGGCGCTGACCACCAGCAGGATCATGCTGGTCAGCCCTACACGCGCCGCCACCGGGCCGAGCGCCACCAGCAAGCCGCCGCCAAGGCCGAGCAGCAGCCCGGCGATCACCAGGGCCGGCGTGTCGTGGCCGACCCAGATGCCGAGCAACGCGGCCAGGCCGGCAGCCAGCGCGGCCATCAGCATGCGTTGCAGGCGCGCGCGATACGGGCCGGGCTGGTCGGTGAACATGGTGTTGAGCGCGCCGGTACACATGGCCAGGCCGGCGGCGACATGCCCGGTGGCCACGCCGACCGCCAGCGGCAGCACCACCGCGGCGGTGTTGCGCAGCGCGACGCGCAGCGGCACGTCGCGCGGTTTGAGGTCGATCAGCGTGCGCAGCATGGCATGTGGCTCAGCGCGGGCACGCAGCGTGGCCGCCGCGCGTGCACGCGGTTGAAACGCAGCACGTTGCGGGCAGTTGCGCCGTCGTTGCAATTGCGCGGCATCACGCTGCCGACGTGACACACACGCGCGGCCATCGAGCGAACGCGCTCCGAAGACCTGCGCAAGACGTGCCCGGCCGTGCCATACGTCATCGCCCGCTCATGCCTGGACAGTGGCATAGCGCTCCGGCGCAGGATGCAGGTGTCCACAGCGGGTGCAGGTGCGCAGCGCGAGTGAGCGGTAGAAATGATCGAACACCGGCGGAAAATCGGTTTCGATGTCCTGCAGCGGAAACATCGCCTCGTACAGCTTGTGATTGCACTGCGGGCAATACCACTGCAGGCCGTCCTGCTCGTTGGGGAGGCGCTCGCGTTCGATCACCAGGCCGATCGAGCCGGTCGCGCGCTGCGGCGAATGCGGCACCTTGGGCGGCAGCAGGAAGATCTCGCCGGCGCGGATCGGGATGTCGCGTGCCACACCGTCGTCCTGCACCTTCAGCACCATCTCGCCTTCGAGCTGGAAGAACCACTCCGGGCCTTCGTCGTAGTGATAGTCGGTGCGCGCATTCGGCCCGCCGACGATCATGATGATGAAGCCGTCCTGCTGGATGCATTTATTGCCCACCGGCGGCTTGAGCAGGTGGCGGTGTTGCTCGATCCAGGCTTGCAAGTTGATCGGCGGGACCAGCATCGACGTTCCTCGGCAAAGAAGACGTCCAGCATAGCCAACCGACGGCGCCGATGGGCGCCGCGGCGGGATGGTGTGCGGGTGCGGCTCAGCGTTCGGCGTGATCGGCCTGGATCTGTGCCAGCGCCGCGTCGTAGCGTTCCTGCAGCAGTTCGGGGCGGTCGATCGACATGCCCAGGTCGTGCGCACGTCCGTCGCGCAGGCTGTAGACCCAGCCATGCACCTGCAGTGCCTGGCCGCGCTCCCAGGCATCGCGCACGATGGTGGTGCGGCAGACATTGACCACCTGTTCGAGCACGTTGAGCTCGCACAGGCGCGCGTGCTGGACCGGCAGGTCGCCCGCATCGTGCAGGCAGGCCTCGTGCTTGTCGGCCACATCGGTGACGTGGCGGATCCAGTTGTCGACCAGGCCCATGCGCTTCTGGGTCAGGCTGGCAAACACGCCGCCGCAGCCGTAATGGCCGACCACCAGGATGTGCTTGACCTTGAGCACGTCGACGGCGAACTGGATCACCGACAGGCAGTTCAGATCGGTGTGCACGACCACGTTGGCGATGTTGCGATGGACGAACACCTCGCCCGGCGCCATGTCGATGATCTGGTTGGCCGGCACGCGCGAGTCCGAGCAGCCGATCCACAGATACTCCGGCGTCTGCTGGGTGGAGAGCTTGGAGAAGAATTCCGGGTCCTCGCGACGGATGCGTTCGGACCAGGCGCGGTTGTTTTCAAGCAAATGGTTGAGCTCGTTCATGCGCGCAGTATTCCAGAGGACGAAGGGCAGTGTGTGATCGACAGATGAGCGAAAGGCAGTGATGCGCAAATCGACGCTGTATGGCCCCGCTCAGGCCGCGCCATCGCGTGCCTGCAGGGCATCGCGCATCAGCGACGCCAGCTCGCGGGAGTCGGTGGACGCCTGTTGCTGTAGTGCTTCGCTCACGGCAGCAACATTACTGGCCGGATGGTTCTGGCTGAGCTTGAAGGTCAGCTCGATGCGGCTGGGAACGAAGCGGAAGCCGACCAGACCACGCAGCTGTCGGCGGTGGCTGTCGCGCTCCATCTCGAACAGCCAGTCGCTGCCGACACGCTGTTCGAAGTGTGCGCTCATGCGGCCGATCAGATCGCCCAGCGCCGCCTCGTCGCTGACCTGCTCGCAGCGTCCATGCAGATGCGCCACGGCGTAGTTCCAGGTCGGCACGCGTGCGGCCGTTTCCTTGTCCGGATACCAGCTGGGCGACACATAGGCATGCGGGCCCTGCACCACGATTACCGCATCGCCGGGGCTGCGCGCCTGCGGATTGGGGCGCGCCCAGTGGCCTTCGATGACCACTGCCTGCGTCTGGCGTCGGTACAGCACCGGCAGATGCGAGATCGCCGGCTGCTCGTCCTCGCCCTGGCTGATCAGGGTGACGAACGGGTCGCGCGCGATCAGCCAGTCCAGCAGTGCCAGATCGGTCTGCGCGAACGCGCGCGGGGCGTACATGTCAGGCGCGACCGCCCAGGGTCAGCACCATGCGTTCGCGCAGGTCGGCATCGTCGTCGCCGCGCGGCGGCGACACCTCGTCGAGCGAGAAGCCACGCATCAGCGCGTCTTCCTCGTCCAGCCCGTCGAGCGCGACGAATTCGGCATCGAACAAAGCCGCACGGGCGCTGTCTTCGCTGTCGTAGGGCAGGATCTTGCCGTCGCTGTCCAGGACTTCGGCGGTACCTGCCTGCTTGACGCGCAGGCGCGCCCAGATCAGCGTGCGGCCGATCGTGGCCAGCCACCACGAATCGTGGTGGTCCTGTGCGGTGTCTTGCGGTGTATTCATGGCATTACCTTGGAAAGCAGGCCGAGCAGGGCCGCCATGCCCAGGCCGAAGAAGATGGTCAGCAGCGACAGCCAGGCGGGTGTGGCCAGACCGGACAGCGCATTGTCGCGGTGGCGGCGGTAGCGCCGCGTCAGCAACCAGCGCAGTGCCGCAGGGCTGATGAAGGCCGGATCACCGAAGCTGGCCAGCGCCTCGGGATGACGGTCGCGCAGGTGCACCAGCGTCAGTGGCCAGAAGATCAGCAAGGCGGTGAGCCCGGCGACGGCGACGCCGACAAAACACAGTGCGAAGAACAGGGTCATGTGCCCGCCGGCCTCAGTACGCGTTGCAGAAGTGCTGCGCCAGCCATCGGCGCAGCGATGGTCCGCCCCAACGGATGCCTGGCCTGGAGGAGGGCCTGGCGTGCCGTGTCACCCTGCCACCACGCACCTGGAACCGGAGGCGTGGCTGCCGGCTCGGCTGGCCGGACGCCGCACACGCCGGCCATGCCGAGGCTCGGCAAGGCCGGCGCCAAGGCCGGCGATTGCGGGTGCGGGGCGGCGGCAGCCAGCAGGCGCACGGTCAGAACTCGGCGCTGCCCGGTGCGCGCGGGTAGGGGATGGCGTCGCGGATATTGCTCAGCCCGCACACGTAGACCACCAGGCGCTCGAAGCCCAAGCCGAAGCCGGCATGCGGCACCGAGCCGTAGCGACGGAAATCGCGGTACCAGCCGTAGTGCTCCTGATCCAGGCCGAACTGCGCCATGCGCGCATCCAGCACGTCCAGGCGCTCTTCGCGCTGGCTGCCGCCGATGATCTCGCCGATGCCCGGCGCCAGCACGTCCATCGCCGCGACGGTCTTGCCGTCGTCGTTCAGGCGCATGTAGAAGGCCTTGATGTGCTCGGGGTAGTTGGTCACCACCACCGGGCGGCCGATATGTTCCTCGGTCAGCCAGCGCTCGTGCTCGGTCTGCAGGTCCAGGCCCCATTCGACCGGGAAGTCGAACTTCTTGCCCGAGTTCTGCAGCAGCTTTACCGCCTCGGTGTAGTCGATCTGCTCGAACGGCGCATTGATGAAGGCTTCCAGCTTGCTGATGGCGTTCTTGTCCACGCGCTCGGCCAGGAAGGCCAGATCGTCGCCACGTTCGTCCAGGACGGCGCGGAACAGGTACTTGAGGAACTGTTCGGCCAGGCGCGCGTCTTCGGCCAGGTCGGCGAAGGCGATTTCCGGCTCGATCATCCAGAACTCGGCCAGATGGCGCGTGGTATGGCTGTTCTCGGCGCGGAAGGTCGGGCCGAAGGTGTAGACCTTGCTCAGCGCCAGGCAGTACGCCTCCACGTTGAGCTGGCCGGACACGGTCAGGAAGGTTTCCTTGCCGAAGAAGTCGCGGCTGAAATCCACCGCACCGCTGGCATCGCGCGGCAGGTTCACCATGTCCAGCGTGGAGACGCGGAACATCTGCCCGGCGCCTTCGGCGTCGGAGGTGGTGATGATCGGGGTGCTGATCCAGTTGAAGCCGTTCTGGTGGAAGAAGCGGTGCACCGCCTGCGCCAGGCAGTTGCGGATGCGGGTGACCGCACCGAACAGGTTGGTGCGCGGGCGCAGGTGCGCCACTTCACGCAGGAACTCCGGCGACATCGGCTTAGGCTGGATCGGGTAGGTCAGCGGGTCCTCGACCCAGCCGACGATCTCCACGCCGCTGGCCTGGATCTCGAACGACTGGCCCTTGCCCTGCGACTTCACCAGCACGCCCTTGGCGATCAGCGAGCAGCCGCTGGTCAGGCGCTTGATCTCGTCGAAGTTGGGCAGGGTGTCGTTGGCCACCACCTGGATCGGGGCAAAGCACGAGCCATCGGTCACGTTGATGAAGGCCAGTCCGGCAGATCCGCGCAGCGTGCGCACCCACCCCCGTACCGTGACTTCGCCGCCTTCCGGGAGTTTTCCCGCAAGCGCATGTTCAACGCTGACCACCGTCATGACTTGTCCTCGCCGTAGCGACTTTGAATGGTCTGCGAGTTTACTGGCTGCGGGCGCGCTGGCGCGAGCATCTGAACGGCTTGCCGGTGGTTGCGCTTGTCGACGGCGGGGCATGGCCCCATCTGCGGAACACGTCGTATCAGCGGGCGCAGCCCCGGTCGGTGCAGCCTCGCTATACTTGCCACCAGTGTTTCACCATCGTTTCCGGAGCATCTCCCATGGCCATCAGCCTCACCCCCGCCGCGCTGGAGCGCGTGCAGCGTTTCGTGCAGCAGACCCCGGGGACGCTGGGTCTGCGCTTTGGCGTGACCAAGACCGGTTGCTCGGGTTGGGGCCATGTCACCGACCTGGCGCGCGAGAAGCGCGACGACGATGCGGTGTTCGAGCAGCAGGGGGTGCGCATCTTTGTCGACCCGGTCAGCCTGCCGCTGGTCGATGGCACCTGCATCGATTTCGGCAAGCACGGCCTCAGCGAGACCTTCACCTTCAACAATCCCAACGCGACCGCCGAGTGCGGGTGCGGGGAAAGCTTCACGACCGACGCCGAGCACCGCTGAGCCCGGCTGAGACCACCGGCACTGGAGTCCCTTCTCCCCTGGGGAGAAGGTGCCCGAAGGGCGGATGAGGGCACGGGCGAAGCCGTGAGCCTTCGAATTCTGCGCGGGCTTCGCCACCCGACCCTTACCCCAACCCCTCTCCCGATGGGAGAGGGGCTTTAAACCTCCTGGCGGCCCGGTTGGTTGCGGCTAAGCGCCTGAACTGCCATACTTTCCTGCTTCCTGCCCGGTTCCGGGCGGGAACCCTTGCTCCACCGGCCGCCTCGCGCGGGTCACCGGGGAGCTGTCCGGCCCACGTGGCCACATCCGAAAGGTAATACAACATGAGTCGTCATTACGAAGTCGTGTTCCTGGTCCACCCGGATCAGAGCGAGCAGGTCCCGGCCATGATCGAGCGCTACAAGTCGCTGATCGAGGGCGGTAACGGCACCATCCACCGTCTGGAAGACTGGGGCCGTCGTCAGCTGGCCTACCCGATCCAGAACCTGGTGAAGGCGCACTACGTGCTGCTCAACATCGAAGTCGACCAGGCCGTGCTGAGCGAGCTGGTGGAAAGCTTCCGCTTCAACGATGCGGTGCTGCGTCACCTGGTCGTCAAGCGCGACGGCCCGGACACCGAGCAGTCGCTGATCATGAAGAGCAAGGACGAGAAGGGCGACAAGCCCGAGCGTAGCGAGCGTCGTCGTCGTGATGACGATGAGGGCGATGCTGCACCTGCCGCCACCGATACCGACGGCGACAACGCCGAAGCCGCTTAAGGAGCGCTGTCATGTCCAAGTTTTTCCGTCGTCGCAAGTTCTGCAAGTTCACCGCCGAGGGCGTCAAGGAGATCGATTACAAGGATCTCAACACCCTGCGCCAGTACCTCACCGAGAACGGCAAGATCGTGCCGAGCCGCGTGACCGGCACCAAGTCCAAGTACCAGCGTCAGCTGGCCACGGCCGTCAAGCGCTCGCGTTTCCTGGCGCTGATCCCGTACACGGACAATCACGACGTTTAATCCGAGTCCCTCGGAATAGCCCGCACGGTTGTATGTGAGTCCCTCAGTTGTATGTGGGTCCCTCACAAAAGCCCGCACATCCATGTGCGGGTTACTAAAAATATAGAGGCCGGTCGTTCGAGATGCGGTGTTGATCGTGCTGTTGCGATTCCCAAATCCCGATTCCCGAATCCCGTCTTTTCGGACAGCAAACGTTGCGTCGGCCAAAGCGCCGGCGCTAACGAATAACGGAGCACCACCATGGATCTGATTCTTCTGCAGAAAGTGACCAATCTCGGCGGCCTGGGCGACAAGGTCAGCGTCAAGCCGGGTTACGGCCGCAACTTCCTCGTGCCGCAGGGCAAGGCCGTGCCGGCCACCGCTGCCAACGTCGAAGCGTTTGAAGCCAAGCGTGCCGATTACGAAGCCAAGGCCAACACCATCCTGGCCGATGCCCAGAGCCGCGCCGGCAAGTTCGAAGGCGCCAGCGTCACCATCGGCGCGCATGCGTCGACCGAAGGCAAGCTGTACGGCTCGGTCGGTCCGCGCGACATCGCCGAGGCGTTCACCGCCGCCGGCCTGCCGCTGGAAAAGAGCGAAGTGATCCTGGGCGAAGGCGCGTTCCGCAATGTCGGCGAGTACGACGTTGTGCTGCACCTGCACGCCGATGTGGAAACCTCGGTCAAGGTCATCGTCGAATCCGACGCCTGATCCACGCTGCACGCTGTACCCGAAGGGCGCCTGTTGGGCGCCCTTCGTCTTTCTGCGGCCGCGCCAACGATGGCAGGCCCGCTATACTCGTGTTCCATTGCCGGTTCCACGGCCTGCAGATCTTGTGGATCAAGGGCTTAGGTGTCGGCTTCACAGGAAAAAGCGCCTGCCGGCCTCGCCCGTGCGGTGCCCGGAACCTTCAGCCCCATGCGCCTGTCCACGATCAAACTGTCCGGTTTCAAGTCGTTCGTCGACCCGACCACGTTGCACCTGCCCACCAACATGACCGGCATCGTCGGACCCAATGGCTGCGGCAAGTCCAACATCATCGACGCGGTGCGCTGGGTGATGGGCGAAAGTTCGGCCAGCCGCCTGCGTGGCGACTCGCTGACCGACGTGATCTTCTCCGGTTCCTCGGCGCGCAAGCCGGTGTCGCAGGCGACGGTGGAGCTGATCTTCGACAATTCCGATCACACCATCAGCGGCGAGTTTGCCTCGTTCAACGAGATCTCGGTCAAGCGCCTGGTCAGCCGCGACGGCAACAGCGCCTACTACCTCAACGGCACCAAGTGCCGGCGCCGCGACATCACCGACCTGTTCCTGGGCACCGGCCTTGGCCCGCGCAGCTACTCGATCATCGAGCAGGGCATGATCAGCCAGATCATCGAGGCGCGCCCGGAAGACCTGCGCGTGTACCTGGAAGAAGCCGCCGGCATTTCCAAGTACAAGGAGCGCCGCAAGGAAACCGAAACGCGCATCCGGCACACCCGCGAAAACCTCGATCGCCTCGGCGACTTGCGCGAAGAGATCACCAAGCAACTGGCGCATCTGCAACGCCAGGCGCGCCAGGCCGAGCAGTATCAGGCCTTGCAGGAAGAGCGCCGGATCAAGGACGCCGAGTGGAAGGCGCTGGAATACCGCGGCCTGGATGGCCGGCTGCAGGGGCTGCGCGAAAAACTGAATCAGGAAGAGACCCGGCTGCAGCAGCTGATCGCCGAACAGCGCGATGCCGAGGCGCGGATCGAAACCGGGCGCGCGCGTCGCGAGGAAGCCGCCGAAGCGGTGGCCAAGGCGCAGGCCGATGTCTATCAGGTCGGTGGCGCGCTGGCGCGCATCGAGCAGCAGATCCAGCACCAGCGCGAGCTCTCGCATCGCCTGCACAAGGCGCGCGACGAGGCGCAGAGCCAACTGCAGGAACTGACCCAGCACATCAGCGGCGACTCGGCCAGGCTGGCGGTGTTGCGCGAGGCGGTGGACGCTGCCGAACCGCAGCTGGAACAGCTGCGCGAAGACCACGAATTCCGCCAGGAGTCGCTACGCGAGGCCGAGGCGCGCCTGGCCGACTGGCAGCAGCGTTGGGAAACCCATAACCGCGACACCGGCGAAGCCTCGCGTGCCGGCGAGGTGGAGCGCACGCGTGTGGATTATCTCGATCGCCAGTCGCTGGAGGCCGAACGCCGCCGCGAAGCGCTGGTCAACGAGCGCGCCGGGCTGGATCTGGACGCGCTGGCCGAGGCGTTCGAGCAGATCGAGCTGCGCCACGAAACCCAGAAGACTTCGCTGGACGGGCTGACCGAGCAGGTCGAAGCGCGCAAGCACGCGCTTGGCGGGCTGCAGGAACAACAGCGCGCCAGCCAGGGCGAGCTGGCCGAGGTGCGCAAGCAGGCGCAGGCCGCGCGTGGCCGGCTGTCGTCGCTGGAAACCTTGCAGCAGGCCGCACTCGGCCAGGAGCAGGGCGCGGCGGTGGCGTGGCTGACCTCGCGCGGGCTGGATTCTGCCGCGCGTGTGGGCGAGCGCATCACGGTCGAAAGCGGCTGGGAAAACGCGGTCGAAGGCGCCTTGGGGCAGTTGATCGAAGGCGTGCTGGTGGAGGCGCCCGAACAACTGGTCGATGCGCTGGGCGAATTGGGTGATGGCCGCATCGCGCTGGTGTCCAGTGCCGACGACAACGCGACATTTGCGCCGACCTCGCTGGCGGCCAAGGTGCAGGGGCCGATCGCGATCCGTCGCCTGCTCGCGCGCCTGCACGCGGCCGAGGATCTGGACGCGGCACGTACGCTGCAGCGCAGCCTGCCCGAGGGCGATTCGGTCATCACCCGCAGCGGCGAGCGGCTGGGCGAGGGCTGGGTACGGGTATCGCGTTCCGGCGCCGCCAAGCAGGGCGCCTTGCTGCGCGAGCGCGAGATCCAGGAACTGCGCGCGCAGATCGAAACGCTGCAGGAGCGCGAAGCCGAGCTTGAACAGCGCCTGGGCAGCTTCCGCGAGCAGCTGCTGGCGGCCGAACAGCAGCGCGAAGATGCGCAGCGCCAGTTGTACATGGCGCATCGCAGCGTGTCCGAACTGGCCGGCCAGCTGCAGAGTCAGCAGGGCAAGGTCGATGCCGCGCGCACGCGCATCGAACGCATCGAAAACGAATTGTCGCAGCTGCTGGAAACGCTGGACACCAGCCGCGAGCAGGCACGCGAGGCACGCGCCAAGCTCGAAGACGCGGTGACCCTGATGGGCGATCTGAAAGGGACCCGCGAGGCGCTGGAGAACGAACGCCGCCAGCTCACCGATGCGCGCGACCAGGCCCGCGATGCCGCACGTGGCGTGCGCGATGCGATGCACGCATTGGCGCTCACGCTGGAATCGCAACGCACCCAGATCACCTCGCTGAGCCAGACGCTGGAGCGCATGGACAGCCAGCGCGGCCAGCTCGATACGCGCCTGGAGGATCTGGTCGCCCAGCTCAGCGACGGCGACTCGCCGGTGGAAACGCTGGAACACGAGCATCAGGCCGCCTTGAGCGAGCGTGTGCGTACCGAGCGCCTGCTGAGCGAGGCGCGCACGATGCTGGAGAGCATCGATGGCGAGCTGCGCAGCTATGAGCAGACCCGTCAGCAGCGCGACGAACAGGCGCTGGCCCAGCGCGAGCGCATCTCGCAGCGCAAGCTCGATCAGCAGGCGCTGGTGCTCAGCGCAGAGCAATTGGAGGCCGCCGTGGTGAAAGCCGGCTTCGTGCTCGAGGACGTCGTCAATGGATTGCCGGAAGCAGCGAACGTGGCCGAGTGGGAAGCGGCAGTCGGCCAGATCGACGGGCGCATGCGGCGGCTGGAGCCGGTCAACCTGGCCGCGATCCAGGAGTACGGCGAGGCTGCGCAGCGTTCGGAATATCTGGACGCACAGAACCTGGATCTCAACACTGCACTGGAGACGCTGGAAGAGGCGATCCGCAAGATCGACCGCGAAACCCGCGGCCGCTTCAAGGACACCTTCGACCGGGTCAATTCCGGCGTCCAGGCGCTGTATCCACGCCTGTTCGGTGGCGGGCACGCCTATCTGGAACTCACCGGCGAAGACCTGCTCGATACCGGCGTGACCATCATGGCGCGCCCACCGGGCAAGCGTGTGTCCAGCATCTCGCTGCTGTCCGGTGGCGAGAAGGCGATGACTGCGGTGGCGCTGGTGTTTGCGATCTTCCAGCTCAATCCGGCGCCGTTCTGCCTGCTCGACGAGGTGGACGCACCGCTGGACGAAGCCAATGTCGGCCGGCTGGCCAACATGGTGCGGGAAATGAGCGAGAAGGTGCAGTTCCTGTTCGTCAGTCACAACAAGGCAACGATGGAGGCGGCGCGTCAGCTCTCGGGCGTGACCATGCGCGAGCCGGGCGTCAGCCGCCTGGTCAGCGTGGACCTGGAAGAGGCCGCACGTTTGGCGGGTGCGGCATGACGTGCCATGCTTGTTGGAATATCGACACCTGTCACTCTTATGCGGAGGCACGCTGAATGTCCGACATGGCCATGATCCGGATCGGGATCCTGATCGCTGGACTGCTGCTGGTCGCGGCCATCTTCCTGTTTGGTCGCCCGAAAAAATCGCCGCAAGGCCGTCGGGTCGACAAGGACGACGGGCAGCCGCGCGAGCGCCGCGAACCGGTCATTTCCGGCGAGCCCGGCGTGGAGGGCGACCCGTTCGCGCGCAGTGAAGGCGCTGAGCAAAGCGAACTGAACCTGGACGATGCCGATGCGGCCGGCGGCAACGATGTCGGCAAGCGCCCGAACCAGGACTTCGACAAGATCGTGTCGCTGTTCGTTGCCGCCAAGGCCGGCCAGGTCCTGCGCGGAGAAGACATTGTCGTCGCTGCCGAGAAGACCGGGCTGGTGTTCGGGCACATGAATGTGTTCCACCGCCTGGTGGAAGGGCATCCGGAGCGCGGGCCGATCTTCAGCATGGCCAGCATCCTCAAGCCCGGCAGTTTCGACATGGCCAACATCCGCGAGATGCAGACCCCGGCGATTGCGTTCTTCCTCACCTTGCCGGCGCCGATGACCGCGCTGGATGCCTGGGAAAAGATGCTGCCGACCGTGCAGCGCATGGCCGAACTGCTCGACGGCGTGGTGCTGGACGACAGTCGCAATGCGCTGGGCCGTCAACGGGTGGCGCATATCCGCGACGAGCTGCGCGCCTACGACCGCCAGCACCAGGCTCCGCCGCTGACCAAGTCGCCGCGCTGGTGAGTTCCCTCTCCCGCAGGAGAGGGCATCAAAGCCATTCTCCTGCGGGAGAGGGGTTGGGGTGAGGGCACGGGGCGAAGCCCTGGGGTAGTTGGACGGCACGCGGCTTCGCTTGCACCCTCATCCGCCCCTTCGGGGCACCTTCTCCCGATGGGAGAAGGGATGACTACCCAGCGCCGTGCGCTCAGCGCTTCGCCTTGGCAAAGGCCTCGCGAAACCGCAGCATCTCCGCCTCGGTGCCGACGCTCACGCGCACGCGCTTGGGCCAGATCGGCCAGCTGCGGCCGACGATGACGCCTTGTTTCTGCATCGAATCGGCGAACACGCCGGCATCGCGCTTGACGTCGAGCAGGAAGCAGTTGGCCTGCGTGGGCAGGCAGGTGTAGCCCTTGGTCTTGAGCCAGGCGACGGTGTCGTCGCGCACGCGGGCGTTCTCCGCGCGACGGGTCTGCACCAGCTGGGGGTCGCGCAGGCTGGCGATGCCGGCGGCCATTGCCGGGACCGACAGCGGGTTGCTGCCCAGGCTGGCGAGCTTGGTCTGCAGCCCCGGCGGCGCCAGCGCGGCGCCCAGGCGCAGGCCGGCCATGCCGTAGAGCTTGGAGAAGCTGCGCAGCACGATCAGGTCCTGGCGCTGACGCACAAGGTCGGCCACGGACGGCTCGTTGCTGTAGTGGATATACGCTTCGTCGACCACCAGCACGGCGCTGGCCGGCTTGTTGGCCAGCAGCCACTCGATGTCGGCGCGCGGGGTGATGGCGCCGCTGGCGTTGCCGGGGTTGCACAGGTAGATCAGGCCAGCAGTCGGGTCGGCCTTGGCCATCGCCTTGACGTCATGGGCGCCGTCGGCCCGTAACGGCACCTTGCGTACCGGCACGCCGCGGGCGGTGGCGCTGTCGACGATCGGATCGAAGCTCGGGTCGGCCACCACCAGCCCGGCACGCGCCGAGGTGAACAGGCTGCCGGCACGATTCAGCGCATCCCTGGACCCGGGAAAGAACGCCAGATGGTCGCCGGGCAGCTGCAGCTCGCCGGTCATCAGATTGCGCAGGTCCTGCTCCATCTCGACCTGATAGCGGCCCGCGCGTGCCAGCGAGCGGGTTGCGGCATCCAGTGCGGCCGGTGCGGGGCCAAGCGGATGCTCGTTGAGGTTGAGAAACACCGCGCCCGCTGCCGGCGCCACGCCGGGCTTGGCCGGCGCAGCCGCGCGTTTGCGGGCTGCCTCGGCCGCAGGGGGCAGCCCCAGTGCGGAAACTGCCACGCCAACGCTGGCGAGGCTGAGAAACGAACGGCGCGAGACAGGCAACGACACGGGTAAGCTCCAGGCGAACAGGCAAAGAGGGCGCCACGCTAGCGGGTTTGCGCCTGTCTGCCTATCGGGAAAATCGCTGCAGGGCTCGCTGTCGCACGGTTTGCCAGCTGCCCGGCCGCACTTGCACCCCGGCACGGCCCGTTAGAATGGGCGGCCCAGAGCCAGCCCAGCGATCGCATGACTGTCAGCCCGGACCCCGCGCAGCGTATCGACGACCTGCGTCATCGTATCGAGGACGCCAACTACCGCTATCACGTGCTCGACGAGCCGCAGATGGCCGACGTCGACTACGACCGCCTGATGCGTGAACTGGAGGCATTGGAGGCAGCGCATCCGGAGCTGGCCAGCGCCGATTCGCCGACCCAGCGCGTTGGCCACCTGGCCGCCTCGCGCTTTGCCGAAGTGCGGCATGCCTTGCCGATGCTGTCGTTGGGCAATGCCTTCAGCGACGAGGAAGTGACCGAGTTCGTGCGGCGCATCAGCGAGCGCCTGGAGGTGAAACAGCCGCTGTTCTCGGCCGAGCCCAAGCTCGATGGCCTGGCGATCAGCCTGCGCTACGAAAACGGCGAGTTCGTGCAGGGCGCAACGCGCGGCGACGGCGCCACCGGCGAGGATGTCAGCGCCAATCTGCGCACCGTCAAGGCGATTCCGCTGCGCCTGCGTGGCGCAGGCTGGCCGCAGGTACTGGAGGTGCGCGGCGAGGTGTACATGCCGCGCGCCGCCTTCGAGACCTACAACGCGCAGATGCGCCTGCACGGTGGCAAGGTGCTGGCCAATCCGCGCAATGGCGCCGCCGGTTCGCTGCGCCAGCTGGATGCGCGCATCACGGCGCAGCGCCCGCTGAGTTTCTTTGCCTACGGCGTGGGCGAAGTGAGCGAAGGTGCGTTGCCGCAGACGCATTCGGCAATCCTGGCGCAGTTGCGCACGTGGGGTTTCCCGGTCAGCGCCCTGGTCGAGGTGGTGCAGGGCAGCGCGGGCCTGCTGGCCTACTACCAGCGCATCGGTGAAGCGCGCGATGGCTTGCCCTTCGACATCGATGGCGTGGTCTACAAGCTCGACGATCTGGCCGGCCAGCGCGAGATGGGCTTTGTCGCGCGCGCGCCACGCTGGGCGATTGCGCACAAGTTCCCGGCGCAGGAGCAGTCCACCACGGTGGAGGCAATCGAGATCCAGATCGGCCGCACCGGTGCGGCCACGCCGGTGGCGCGGCTGAAGCCGGTGCACGTGGCCGGGGTGATCGTGACCAATGCCACCTTGCACAACGCCGACCAGATCGCGCGGCTGGATGTGCGCGTGGGCGATACCGTGATCGTGCGGCGTGCCGGCGATGTGATTCCGGAGGTGGCCGGCGTGGTTGCCGATCAACGGCCACCCGGCACCCAGCCATGGCAGATGCCCACGCAATGCCCAGTGTGCGGGTCGGAGATCGTGCGCGAGGAGGGCGAGGCGGTGTGGCGCTGCTCCGGCGAGCTGACCTGCCCGGCGCAGCGCAAGGAAGCGTTCCGGCATTTCGTCTCGCGCCGCGCGATGGATGTCGATGGCCTGGGCGAGAAATTCATCGAGGTGCTGGTCGATAGCGGTGTGGTGCAGGGCGTGGCCGATCTGTATCTGCTCACCGTGGACCAGCTGCTGCAACTGCGCCTGATCAGCACCGCCGAGAGCCCGCATGCGTTCCTGCGCGAGGCGCGCGAGCATCTGGCCAGCGGTGCGTATGGCCAGCTGGAAACCACCGTGGTCGGCATCGGTGTGGACCTGGCCGGCGAGCGCGAGGTGCCGCACACCTGGCAAGCGGACCTGTTGCGCGCCGGCCTGCCGGCGTTCGACTGGAACCGCAAGAAGATCGCCACCAAGTGGGCGGAAAACCTGATCGCGGCGATCGCGCAATCGCGCGATACCACGCTGGAGCGTTTCCTGTTCGCGCTCGGTATCGAGCATGTCGGCGAAAGCACCGCCAAGGCCTTGTCGGCGTGGTTCGGCGACCTGGAACTGATCCGCCATCTGCCGTGGCCGCTGTTCAAGCGCGTGCCGGACATCGGTGGCGAGGTGGCGCGTTCGCTCGGGCACTTCCTCGACCAGCCCGGCAATCAGCAGGCCATCGACGACCTGCTGCAGCGTGGCGTGCGCATCGGCGATGCGCATCCGCCATCGCCCAAGCTGCGCGAGGCGCTGAGCTTTGCCAGCGTGCTGGAAGACATGGATATCCCCAAGGTGACGCCGGTGCGTGCGCAGCAGCTGGCTGCCGCGGTGGCTTCGTTCGACGCGCTGCGCAATGCGGGGTCCGATGCCTTGCTGCAGGCAGGCGTTCCGGCGGCGGTGGTGGCGTCGTTGCTGCAATGGCTGGAGCGGCCGGAAAACGCGGCCCTGGCCAGCGCCGCGCAACAGGCGATGGAAACGGTGCTGTCGCGTCTGCCCGCAGCCGATGCGCTGCAAACGGGCCCGCTCGACGGCCAGACCGTGGTGATCACCGGCACCCTGGCTGCGCTCACCCGCGATGCGGCCAAGCAACGGCTGGAAGCGCTGGGCGCCAAGGTCGCCGGCAGCGTCTCCAAGAAAACCGCGTTTCTGGTGGCCGGCGAAGAGGCCGGGTCCAAGCTCGACAAGGCGCAATCGCTGGGTGTGGAGATCTGGGATGAGGCGCGCTTGCTGGCCTTCCTCGGCGAGCACGGCCAGCAGCCATGAATGCAGCGCAGGTCGACCTGGCCGCGTTGCGGTTACGCGCGCGGCTCAATGCGCTGATCCGCGATTTCTTCGCCGAGCGCGACGTGCTGGAAGTGGAGACGCCGGTGCTGTCGGAGGCCGGCAACACCGAGCCGAATATCGACAGTTTCAGCACGCGCTTCAGCGGCCATGTCGATGCCGGCGCGCCGGTGCGTTGGTTGCGCACATCGCCGGAATATCCGCTCAAGCGGCTGCTGGCCGCCGGGGTGGGCGATTGCTACGAGCTGGGGCGGGTGTTTCGTAACGGCGAGGCCGGCGGCCGCCACAATCCCGAGTTCAGCATGCTCGAGTGGTACCGGGTGGGCTGGGACGATCGCGCGCTGGCGCAGGAAACCATCGCGCTGGTGCGCCGCGCGCTTGCGCTGGTCGGGCGCCAGGCGCAGGTGCAGGTACTGAGCTATCGCGCGCTGTTCGTGCAGGCACTGGGCATCGACCCGTTGCACGACCCGATCGAAACGCTGCGTGCACCGCTGCACGATGTCGCGATCGATCCGGATGGCCTGACCCGCGACGATTGGCTGGATCTGCTGATGACCCATCGCCTCCAGCCGGGCTTTGCCAGCGACACGCTGACCGTGGTGCACGACTGGCCGGCCAGCCAGTGCGCGTTGGCGCGCATCCGCCATGACGATCCGCCGGTGGCCGAACGCTTCGAGCTGTATCTGGGCGCCTACGAGGTGGCCAATGGGTACCACGAGCTCAACGATGCGCAGGAGCAGCGTGCGCGCTTCATGCGCGACAATGCGGTGCGTGCGGCGCGCGGATTGCCGCAGCTGCCGGTGGATGAGCGGCTGCTGGCAGTGCTGTCGCAACTGCCCGACTGCGCCGGCGTGGCGGTCGGCGTGGACCGGCTGTTGATGGCCATGCGTAACACCACGCAGATTGCCGATGTGCTGGCCTTCGCGTTCGCCCGCGCCTGACCCCGACAAGGCCTGCAGTGGCCCCGGCGTGGCCTCGTCGCGCACGGTGTGGCCCGCTGGCATCCCGCTGTCATGTCCCCCGTACTGCTATCTTCACATCGATGATGCTCTCATCGTGGCGTCCACGGGGGGCGCGGCGCAGAGTGTGTTTGGGTGAGGATTGTCGGCATGAAGTGGCTGATCAGCTTATGCGGTTTGTGGTGCGTGCCGCTGCTGATGCTCGCCGATGCGCGCGCGGTCGATCGCGTCTCCGGTGTGGTGCGCTGCGAGTCCAAGGACATGGCACGCGTGCATTGCGCGATGGATACCGAACATGGCATTCAACTGGTGCGCCAGCTGTCCGAAACCAGCTGTATCCGCGGCAGCGAGTGGGATGTCGAACGCGATGGCGTGTGGGTCGAACAGGGCTGCCGTGCGGAGTTTGCCAGCGCGCGCGCGTCGCAGGCCCCGCAGATGCGCCGCGTGGTGCGCTGCGATTCCAACGGTGGCAAGGTGGTCTGCCCGGTGGTGCTGCGTGGTGCGCCAGTGCGCTTGCTGCGCCAGCGCTCTGTCTGGCCGTGCAAGGAAGGCCGCAGCTGGGGCGCGCGCCGTAACGAAATCTGGGTTTCGCGCGGCTGCGATGGCGAATTCGAAGTCGCTGCCGAGGACGGTTCCGGCTTCGTGGCAGTGCCGCGCATGGTGACCTGCGAATCGAAAAAGGGTGCACGTCGCACCTGCGGCGTCTCGGTGGAGCGCCGGGTGCGTGTGGGCCGGCAGCTCTCCAAAAAGGAATGCGTGGAAGGCCAGACCTGGGGCTGGAGCCGCGACGGCGTCTGGGTCAACGATGGCTGCCGCGCCGAGTTCATCGTCGACTGAGAGAATTGATCAACAACTCAAGCCCTCGGTTGTCTTGAGAGGTGATTGAGCGGGTTGCGGATTTAACGGCTGTAGGGAGGACGATCTGCGGCTTGGCCGCAGGGCCCTTGGCCGCCCACCATCGCAGGACACGCCGCAAGTACGTCCTTGTAGGCTCTTACGCGGCATCCCTGCCGCGTAAGGTCCCGCGACGGTGAGCGGGCAAGGACCGGTCGAGAGGGTCGGTGTGCATGGGAGAGCAGTGCTGGATGCGCCTCGTCCGATCATGAAGCAGCGGCCCCAGGTCTGATGCAGACCGCACGACAGACAGCTTTTCAGATGAGCGCCGACCACCTGTCTGGTGCGGTGTCCTTGCCGGTTGCGGGACCGTGTGGCGGCATGAATGCCGCCACCGAGCCCCCCAGGGATGGATTCACGGCGTGTCCCTCAAGCGGTGAGGGCACCGCGCCCTCGACGCTGTCAGTTTGCTGCAGGGTCCTTGCCCGCCCACCCTCGCGGGACACGCCGCAAGTACGTCCTTGTAGGCTCTTACGCGGCATCCATGCCGCGTAAGGTCCCGCGACGGTGAGCGGGCAAGGACCAAGCGAGATGGTAGGTGTGCATGGAAGAGCAGTGCTGGATGCGCCCTGTTTGATCGTGACGTATCGGCCCCCCGTCTCAATGCTCACCGCACGACAGACAGCTTTTCAGTTGAGCGCCGACCAATTGTCTGGCGCGGTGTCCTTGCCGGTCGCGGGACCGTGTGCGGCATGGATGCCGCCACCGAGCCCCCAGGGACGGGTTCACGGCGTGTCCCGCAAGCGGTGAGGGCACCGCGCCCTCGACGCTGTAAGTTTGCTGCGGGGCCCGCCCGCCCACCATCGCAGGACACGCCGCAAATACGTCCGTGTGGGCGCACGCGGCATCCATGCCGCGTAAGGTCCCGCGGTGGTGAGCGGGCAAGGACCCAGTCACGACGGTCGGCGTGCGTGGTTGCAGGCAGGGCATGACTTACAATGTCCGCATGAACGACAGCGCCCATATCGACTACGCCCGCTACGACCATATCCGCCCCCTGCTGTGGACCGGCGATGCCCTGGAACTGCTCGACCAACGCAAGCTGCCGTTCGTGGTCGAGCATGTGCGTTGCGACACCAGCGACGCCGTGACCGAGGCGATCCATTCGCTGGCCGTGCGCGGAGCGCCGGCGATCGGCATCGCGGCCGGGTGGGGCGTGGTACTGGCGGCGCGCGACATCGCTGCCGAGGACGGTAGTGCGGCCTTGCAGAAACTCGAACCGGCGCTGTTGCGGCTCAATGCCGCGCGTCCGACCGCGGTCAATCTGGCCTGGGCGCTGATGCGCATGCGTCGCGTGCTGGGCGCTGCCGGCGCCGACTGGCGCGAAGTGATCGCGCGCGAGGCGCAGGCCATTGCCGATGAAGACCTGGCGGCCAATCGGCAGATGGGCGCGCTTGGTGCGGCGTTGATCGACACCGGCAGCGGCGTGCTGACCCACTGCAATACCGGTTCGCTGGCCACCGCCGGTTTCGGGACCGCGCTGGGCGTGATCCGCGCCGGCGTGGCGCAGCAGCGCATCGCCAAGGTGTTTGCCGGCGAGACCCGGCCGTGGTTGCAGGGCGCGCGCCTGACCGTGTGGGAGCTGCAGCAGGACGGCATCGACGCGACCCTGATCGCCGATTCGGCCGCCTCGCATCTGATGAAGTCCGGGCTGGTGCAGTGGGTCATCGTCGGCGCCGACCGCATCTGCGCCAATGGCGATACCGCCAACAAGATCGGGACCTACCAGCTGGCGATCGCCGCGCGCCACCACGGCGTCAAGTTCATGGTGGTGGCGCCGTCGTCCACGGTCGACATGGACACCGCCAGCGGCGAGCAGATCGAGATCGAGCAGCGCGATCCGGGCGAGTTGTTCGGGGTCGGCGGCGTGCGCACCGTGGCCGATGGCATCCATGCCTGGAATCCGGTGTTCGATGTCACCCCCGGCAGCCTGATCGATGCGATCGTCACCGAACGCGGGGTGATCGTGCAGCCGGACCCGGCGCGCATGCAGGCGGCGTTCGGCGGCTGAGGCCAGTGCGGCGCGCTATCGCCGCATCGTCCCGTCAAAATCCTGCAAGTGCTTGTTTCTGGCCGGTAAACCGGCGGCATCGTGGTGCCCCTTCGTGATACAATCCGGGGCTTGAATCGATCGGCGGGAGCGTGGGGTCGGCAGCCTGTGACCAAGGCGCCCCCGACGCGGCTTTCCGGCTGGCCCGCCACCTCACTTACGGAACCCGAATGGCAGAAACCGCCAAGGAAATCATCCAGGTCAATCTGGAAGACGAGATGCGCAAGAGCTATCTCGATTACGCGATGAGCGTGATCGTGGGCCGCGCACTCCCCGATGCCCGTGATGGCCTCAAACCCGTGCACCGCCGCGTCCTGTACGCCATGCACGAGCTGGGCGCTCACAGCAACAAGGCCTACTTCAAGTCGGCGCGTATCGTCGGCGACGTCATCGGTAAGTACCATCCGCACGGCGACCAGTCGGTGTACGACACGCTGGTGCGCATGGCGCAGCCGTTCTCGCTGCGCTACATGATGGTGGACGGCCAGGGTAACTTCGGTTCGGTCGACGGCGACTCCGCCGCGGCGATGCGTTACACCGAGTCGCGCATGTCGCGGCTGGCGCATGAGCTGATGGCCGACATCGACAAGGAAACCGTCGATTTCCAGCCCAATTACGACGAAAAGGAACTGGAACCGACGGTCATGCCGACCCGGTTCCCGAGCCTGCTGGTCAATGGCTCGGCCGGTATCGCGGTGGGCATGGCCACCAATATCCCGCCGCACAACCTGACCGAGGCGATCAACGCCTGCATCGCCTTGATCGACACGCCGGAACTGGATGTCGAAGGCCTGATGGAGTACATCCCCGGCCCGGATTTCCCCACCGCCGGCATCATCAACGGCACCGCCGGCATTGCTGCCGGGTATCGCACCGGCCGTGGCCGCGTGCGCATGCGCGCCAAGGCCGACGTGGAAGTGGCCGACAATGGCCGTGAAGCGATCATCGTCACCGAGATCCCGTACCAGGTGAACAAGGCACGGTTGATCGAGAAGATCGCCGAGCTGGTCAAGGAAAAGAAGCTCGAAGGCATCAGCGAGCTGCGCGACGAGTCCGACAAGGACGGCATGCGCATCTACATCGAGGTCAAGCGCGGCGAGTCGGCCGAGGTTGTGCTCAACAACCTGTATCAGCAGACCCAGATGGAGTCGGTGTTCGGCATCAACATGGTGGCGCTGATCGACGGCCGCCCGCAGTTGATGAACCTCAAGCAGATGCTGCAGGCGTTCATCCGCCACCGCCGCGAAGTGGTGACCCGCCGCACCATCTTTGAGCTGCGCAAGGCGCGTGCGCGTGCGCATGTGCTGGAAGGTCTGACCGTCGCGTTGGCCAACATCGACGAGATGATCGAGCTGATCAAGACCTCGGCCAATCCGCAGGAAGCGCGCGAGCGCATGCTGGCCAAGACCTGGGAACCGGGTCTGGTGGGCGCGCTGCTGGGCGCTGCCGGTGCCGAAGCCTCCAAGCCGGAAGACCTGGCGCCGGGCGTGGGCCTGGCCAACGGCTTGTACCAGCTCAGTGAAGTGCAGGCCTCGCAGATCCTGGAAATGCGCCTGCATCGCCTGACCGGGTTGGAGCAGGAGAAGCTGACCGACGAATACAAGCAGTTGCTCGAGGTGATCCAGGGCCTGATCCGCATCCTGGAAAACCCGGACGTGCTGCTGCAGGTGATCCGCGACGAGCTGATCAATATTCGCGAGGAGTACGGCGACGAACGCCGCACCGAGATCCGCCACAGCGAAGAAGATCTGGACATCCTGGACCTGATTTCGCCGGAAGACGTGGTGGTGACGCTCTCGCACGCCGGCTATGCCAAGCGCCAGCCGGTGAGCGCGTATCGTGCGCAGCGCCGTGGTGGCCGTGGCCGGTCTGCGGCGGCGACCAAGGAAGAGGATTTCATCGACCAGCTGTGGCTGGTCAACACGCATGACACGCTGCTGACCTTCACCAGCAGCGGCAAGGTGTTCTGGCTGCCGGTGTACCAGTTGCCGGAGGCCGGCTCCAATGCGCGTGGTCGTCCGATCATCAACTGGATTCCGCTGGAACCGGGCGAGCGGGTGCAGGCGGTGCTGCCGGTGCGCGAGTACGCCGACAACCGCTATGTGTTCTTTGCCACGCGCAACGGCACGGTCAAGAAGACTCCGCTGAGCGAATTCGCGTTCCGTCTGGCACGCGGCAAGATCGCCATCAACCTCGACGAGGGCGATGCGCTGGTCGGCGTGGCCTTGACCGATGGTGATCGCGACGTGCTGCTGTTCGCCTCCAACGGCAAGACCGTGCGCTTCGGCGAATCCACGGTGCGCTCGATGGGCCGTACCGCCACCGGCGTGCGCGGCATCCGCCTGACCAAGGGCGAAGAGGTGGTCAGCCTGATCGTGGCCGAGCGTGCCGGCGGCATCGAAGGCGATGCCGAGGACGAGGGTGTCGAGGACGTGGTGGAAAGCACGGACGGCGTCGAGGCAGAGGTGATCGAAGGCGCCGAAAGCGACGACATGGCCTACATCCTCACTGCCACCGAGAACGGCTACGGCAAGCGCACCCCGCTGACCGAGTACCCGCGCAAGGGGCGCGGCACGCAGGGCGTGATCGGCATCCAGACCACCGAACGCAACGGCAAGCTGGTGCGTGCGGTGCTGCTGGGCGCCACCGACGAAGTGCTGTTGATTTCCGATGGCGGCACCCTGGTGCGCACCCGCGGTTCGGAGATCTCGCGCGTGGGTCGCAATACCCAGGGCGTGACCTTGATCCGCTTGTCCAAGGGCGAAAAGCTGCAGGCGGTCGAACGCCTGGATGCCTCGCTGGAGGAGGCCGAGGATGTGCTGGACGATGCAGCGGGCGTACCGGCAGCCAGCACAGGCGAGCTGCCACCGACCGAAGCGTGATCGCAGCAGGCGAGCAACGCAGTTGAAGAAAAACGCCGGCGCACAGCCGGCGTTTTTTATTGCACGCGGTGACATCTGCAACGCAGTGTTTTTCGACGGCGGTCGCAAAGAACGCGGCTTTTTCACCGTGGCGGGTCGAAGGTTGTTGGTGGTGCGGCGGCGTTGCGTCGCCGCAGATCGAAGAGGAACAACTGATGACGACATTGCATCGTCCTTCCCGTCGCGGCCATTGGGCGCTGGCGACGTTGGGAGGCGTGATTGGAGTGCTGGGCACCGTGCTGCTGACAGGCGGCGTGTGGCTGGCCGCGCTGGGCGGCTCCTGGTATTACGCGCCTGCGGGCGCGGCTTTGCTGATTGCCGGCGTGCTGCTGTTTCGCGGTCGCAATGCGGGCGCATGGTGGTTTGCCGCCGTGGTGGCGGCGTCACTGCTGTGGACATGGTGGGAATCGGGCCGCGACTACTGGCGCTGGGTGCCGCGGCTGGGCTTGATCGTCGGCCTGGCGTTTGTGCTGGCGCTGCTGCTGCCGAAGCTGGAGCGCCCGGTGTCGCGCGCGGTGTCGCGCAGCGTGGCCGGCGTCCTGGCAGCGGTGTTCGTGGTGGCCTTCGCGCTCGCCTTCGTGCCGTTTGGAGTGACCGAGGCCGATGGTGTGCTGGCACATGCTGCCGGCATGGCTGCGGGCCTGGTCAAGCGCAGTGCGTCTGCATCGCCTGCAGTCTCTGATGGGCAACCGGCCAATGCACCTGCCGACGACGACTGGGCCGCGTACGGACGCAGCCAGGCCGGGCAGCGCTATTCGCCGCTGCAGCAGATCAACCGCGACAACGTGGCGCAGCTGACGCAGGCCTGGGTCTTCCACACCGGCGACCTGCCGAGCAAGCGCTGGGGTGCAGAAACCACGCCGCTGAAGGTGGGCGACAGCCTGTACCTGTGCACCGCGCGCAACCAGGTGATCGCGCTGGATGCCGCCAGTGGCAAGGAGCGTTGGCGCTACGACCCCAAGGTCAAGGACGAGGCGATTCCGTATACGGCCGCCTGCCGTGGTGTGTCGTACTACCAGGTGCCGGCGGCGGCCAACGATGCCGCGGCAGCGGCGGCGGCCGATGCGTCGGCGCTGTGCCGCACGCGCATCATCGAAGGCACGCTGGACGGCCGCCTGATCGCGCTGGATGCACGTAGCGGCAAGCCGTGTACGGATTTCGGCAACAACGGCCAGGTCGCTATCACCGCCGGCATGGGGCAGACGCCGCCGGGGTATGTGTCGATCAATTCGCCGCCCGCCATCGTGCGCGGCGTGGTGGTCACCGGACATCAGGTACTGGACGGGCAGAAGCGTTACGAGCCGTCCGGTGTGATCGAGGGTTTCGATGCGGTGACCGGCCAATTGCGCTGGGCCTGGGACATGACCCATCCGGACTGGAACGGCGCACCGCCGCCGGGCCAGACCTGGACGCGTGGCACGCCGAACATGTGGACCACCGCCGCGGCCGATGAACAGCTGGGCTATGTGTATCTGCCGATGGGCAACTCCACCGCCGATTACTGGAGCAGCTCGCGCACGCCGCAGGAGAATCGCTATGCGACCTCGCTGGTGGCGCTGGATGTCACCACCGGCAAGCCGGTATGGAATTTCCAGACCACGCATATCGATACCTGGGATTACGACCTGGGCTCGCAGCCGAGCCTGATCGACTTCCCCAAGGACGGCGTCAACGTGCCGGCGGTGTTGTTGCCGAGCAAGCAGGGCGAGTTGTACGTGCTGGACCGGCGCACCGGCAAGCCGCTGGTGGGCGTGGAGGAACGTGCAGTACCGGGTGGCGGCGTGGAGCCGCAGATGCGTGCCAGGACCCAGCCATTTTCGCTGTACCACACGCTGCGCAAGCCGGATCTGACCGAGCGCGACATGTGGGGGATGACGCCGATCGATCAGCTGGTCTGCCGCATCCAGTTCCGCAAGGCCAGCTACAAGGGCATCTACACGCCGCCGGAAGCCGACCGCCACTCGATCGAATATCCCGGCTACAACGGCGGTTCGGACTGGGGCAGCGTGTCGGTGGATCCGCAGCGCGGCGTGATCGTGGCCAACTACAACGACATGCCCAACTACAACCTGCTGGTGCCGCGCGCCAAGGCCGACAAACTGGGCTGGGCGCCGCGCGATGAAGTGCGCGGCGATGCCGGTGGCGCAGAAGGCGCGGGCGATCCGCAGGCCGGCACGCCGTATGCGATCAACGTCAACGCCGGCTGGCGTCTGCCGTTCACCAAGCTGCTGTGCAAGCAGCCGCCGTACGGCGGCATCCGTGCGATCGACCTGGCCAGCGGCAAGACGCTGTGGGACCGCCCATTCGGCAGCGCGCGCGGCAATGGTCCGTTCGGTATCCGTTCGGGTCTGCCGATCGAGATCGGCACGCCGAACAATGGCGGTTCGGTGGTGACGGCCGGCGGATTGATCTTCATTGCCGCAGCCACCGACGACCTGATCCGCGCCATCGATCTGGCCACCGGCAAGGAGCTGTGGCATGCCAAGCTGCCGGCCGGTGGCCAGGCCAACCCGATGGTGTACGCCTACAACGGCCGCGAGTATCTGGTGATCATGGCCGGCGGCCACCACTTCATGGAGACGCCTGCAGGTGATGCCGTGGTGGCCTACGCGCTGCCGCAAAAGGCACCGTGATGCACGCAGCGAGCGAATGCGCTAGCTGAGGCTTGCTAGCCACTTCCGAAGCCTGAAACGAAAAGCGCACCGCAAGCGGTGCGCTTTTTTCATGGGCAATCGCATCGTGGCCAAACAACATGCATCTACCTGTTGACCCGACAGAACCCCGCATCCACGCTCTTACGATTCCCGATTCCCGATTCCCGATTCCCGATTCCCGATTCCCAAATCACCCGACGTTGGCAGCGGCCGCATCTTCCATCACCGCATCGCGCACATCCTGCGCGAGCGTCGCCTTGACGATGATCGAGCGGATGGCATCGGTGGCATCCGACAGCGGCACATCGCTGCCCAGGCGCTGGAAGGTATCGCGGCTGTTATAGCCGGACCCATCCTTCAGGTAATGGTCGTACATCGACAGCAGGTCCTGGCAGGCGGTGATCAGCGCTGCGACATTGCCGCGCAACAAGGCATAACCGATCTGGTCGAAGCTGTGCAGGCAATCGGCCAGCCAGTGCAGGTCGTAGCGGGCCGTGGCCGGTTCCGGCGCCGTGTGGCCGCGGCTGTAGGCGCTGTAGCGGCGCAGGCTGCGTGCCACCCGTGCGACGTGCGTGAACAACGTGCCGATTTCGTTGGCGATATCCAGCCGCTGCACCATCACCATCGGAATCACCTGGCTGTCAGCGGCCGGCGCCTGTTCGGCGGCTGTCTGTTCCCGCTGTTCCAGCGATTGCTTGAGCACGGTATAGCTGCGCTGCAGCGATTCCAGTTCCAGCGCGCTGGCGGCCGCACGCGCCTTCAGCTGCGAGAGCGCGGCCTGGTAGCGGGCCAGGCTGTCCTGCGTGCTGGCGAGCTGGCCGGATTCGGCGCGCAGCTGCCGCCCACGCACGAACGCCAGCACGGTGGCAATCAGCGCCCAGAGCGCGAATGCAGGCACCAGGTAGATCAAGATGCCCATGGAGATTCCTCAAAACGTTGCATACCTTGTCGGCCTGCACGCCGCGGACTTGAGGGCAATCGTCGGGAATGTGATGGACGACGATGTCCCCGCTTGCATCCTGATGCCGGAAGCTCTCACTGCCCCCTGACGAACGGCAGGTGGCGGGCGGTATCCAGGCATGCTCGAATCAGCGCACTCGCCAGCCCGGAGCCTTGCATGCGCAGATGGATCGACCGCTGGCCGCCAACGCTGCGGGGCATCGGCGCAGTGGGACTGATCTGGGCGTTGCTGTATGCCACCGCGCATGCCGCGCCACCCGTGCCGTCATCGACACCGGTGCAGGTGGGTTACAGCGAAGCCACGGATCTGTTCAACCTGCTGGATAACCTGTCGGACTGGTTGCCGGGTTTTACGGTGCCCGTGTATCGCAATTACTTCGAAACCCATGGAGGGCTGGATCAGGCCGATCACGCAGCACTGGTCGCCTATGCAGATTTCCGCCGCCGCACCTCGGGGCTGGCAAAGGGCGACGATCCGGAGGTGCTTGACCGTGTGTTTGCGCCAGAGGCCACCCGTGATGTGGATTCTTTCTCGCGGCATTTCCTCGGGAATGCAGAATTCGAGGCCGCAGCGGGCGCCGCCATTGCGGAGCAGTCGGCGGATGACCAGGCGATGCTGCGTGCGTATCTTGCCCGCTTCGTTCCACGCGCCAGGCGGCTGGTCACAGCGGCCCCCCGTTTCGAGCAACAGGCGCGCATGCTGCGCGAGGAACTGTCCAACCCCGCCGTTGCGCGGTTGGCGTCGCAGATGCGGGCGTTCTTTGCGGTGCCGGAGCCTGTGCTGTTCCAGTCAAGATTCGTGTGGTGGCCGGAGCCGGACACCACCCAGGCCAAGGTACGCGGACGCACCATGCTGCTGTATTCGCAGCATGATGCGCTCACCGGCACGGCCTCGATGGACTGGGCGCCGATCGTGTTGCACGAATTGAGTCATCACCTGTCTGCGGGGCAACCATCGGCGCGTAAACGCCTGCTCGCTGCCAACTTCATGCGGCTGTGTCCGGGTGCGGCCAGCTTGCCGAACCCGCTCAACGCGCTGGAAGAACCACTGGCGATCTATTGGGGACAGTATCGCTTCGAGCAGGCGGTGCGCGGGCGTTCGCTGCCGCCGTCATCGCAGTGGTATATCCAGGCGCACGCCGATCGCGCGGCGAAGGCGATCGCAGCCGCCTATCCGGCAAGCGGGGCGGCGCCGGCGCTCGATGACGACGCATTGCTGGCTGCTGCTGCATCGGCCTGCCAGTAGACAGTGATGGAAATGAAAGCCGCTGACAGAATGTAGCGGCCAGTCGGCGCGTGCTGCGGACAGCGCGCCTAGCACCGGTGATGTAGGCGTGGTAAGTGCCGACAGCGTGCAGCGTACACGCTGCCGGCGAAACCGCGGCCGAGGATCCTCAGCCGAGAATCCCCGGCAGATCCAGGCCTTTTTGCCTGGCGCAGTCGGTGGCGATGGCGTAGCCGGCATCGGCGTGGCGCATCACGCCGGTGGCCGGGTCGTTCCAGAGCACGCGCTCCAGGCGCCTGTCGGCGGCCTCGCTGCCGTCGCAGACGATGACCATGCCGGCATGTTGCGAAAACCCCATGCCGACGCCGCCGCCGTGGTGCAGCGACACCCAGGTGGCACCGGAGGCGGTATTGAGCAGCGCGTTGAGCAACGGCCAGTCGGAGACCGCATCCGAGCCGTCGGCCATGGCTTCGGTTTCGCGGTTGGGCGAGGCCACGCTGCCCGAATCCAGGTGGTCGCGGCCGATCACCACCGGCGCCTTGAGCTCGCCGCTGCGCACCATCGCATTGAAGGCCAGACCGAGCCGGTGGCGGTCACCCAAACCGACCCAGCAGATCCGCGCAGGCAGGCCCTGGAAGGCGATCTTGTCGGCCGCCATGTCGAGCCAGCGGTGCAGATGCGTATCGTCGGGAATGAGTTCCTTGACCTTGGCATCGGTCCTGGCGATGTCGTCCGGATCGCCGCTGAGCGCGACCCAGCGGAACGGCCCGATCCCGCGACAGAACAGCGGCCGGATGTAGGCGGGCACGAAGCCGGGGAAGTCGAATGCGTTGTCTACGCCTGCTTCCAGCGCCATCTGGCGCAGGTTGTTGCCGTAGTCGACGGTGGGCACGCCCAGGGCATGGAAGGTGAGCATGGCGCGGACGTGGTTGGCCATCGCCTCGCGCGCGGCCGCTTCCACCTGCTTCGGTGCGGACACGCGCTTGGCGTCCCATTCCTCCACCGTCCAGCCCTGCGGCAGGTAGCCGTTGACCGGGTCGTGCGCGGAGGTCTGGTCGGTCAGCAGGTCCGGCTTGACTCCACGTAGCAGCAGTTCGTCCAGCACGTCTGCGACATTGCCGAGCAGGCCGACCGACATCGGCTTCTTGGCCGTGCACGATTCCTCGACCAGGCGCAGCGCTTCGTCCAGGTCGTCGGTCCAGGTGTCCAGGTAGCCGGTGCGCAGGCGCATGTCGATGCTGGAGCGGCGGCATTCCACCGCCAGGCACGAGGCGCCGGCCATCACCGCAGCCAGCGGCTGCGCGCCACCCATGCCGCCGAGGCCACCGGTGAACAACCAGCGCCCGGATAGGTTGCCGCCGTAATGCTGGCGGCCCATCTCCACGAAGGTCTCGTAGGTGCCTTGCACGATGCCTTGCGCGCCGATGTAGATCCAGCTGCCGGCGGTCATCTGGCCGTACATCGCCAGACCTTTTTTATCCAGTTCGTTGAAGTGGTCCCAGGTGGCCCAGCGTGGCACCAGGTTGGAATTGGCGATCAGCACGCGTGGCGCATCGGCATGCGTGCGGAACACGCCGACCGGCTTGCCGGATTGCACCAGCAGGGTCTGGTCATCCTCCAGGCGGGTGAGCGCGGCGACGATCGCATCGAAGGATTCCCAGTCGCGCGCGGCGCGGCCGATGCCGCCGTAGACCACCAGCTCCTGCGGGCGCTCGGCCACGTCCGGGTCCAGATTGTTCATCAGCATGCGCAGCGGCGCTTCGGTGAGCCAGCTCCGGGCGGTGAGCGTGGTGCCGGTGGCGGCGCGGATGACGCGGGTTGCATCGTGACGGGTCATGCCGGTTTCCTTGCAATCAACGGTGCGCCGCAGGCGGCGTGGTGTCGGAGGACTGAGCGCTGTCGGCGGCAAATTGCAGGCAGGCCAGCAGCACGTGCCGCAGCACCGCGCGCAGCGCGACTGCATGCGCGGGGAGCCAGGGCGTCGGCCAGTTCTGCGGGGTGATCGCATCCGGCTCGCGCATGTAGCCGCGGCATGCCAGCTCCATCTGCAGCGTATGCACGCCCTGCTCGGGCTGCGCATAGTGGCGGGTGATCCAGCCGCCCTTGAAGCGCCCGTTGCGCACGGTGCTCGAGCCACTGCTGCGGCACAGCCGCTCCACCGCATCGGCCAGCGCCGGAGCGCAGCTGCGGTCGTCGTTGCTGCCGATGTTGAACTGCGGCAGCTCGCCATCGAACAGATGCGGGATGAAGGAGCGGATCGAGTGCGCGTCGTACACCACGATTCGGGGATGCAGCCGACGCAGGCGCGCGATTTCGTCGGCAATCGCCGCGTGATAGGGGTCGAACCAGCGCGTGCGGCGCCAGGCAATCTGCGCTTGGTCGGGTTCGGCGCCATCGGCATACAGCGGCTGGTTGTCGAAGGTGGTCAGCGGACACAGGCCGGTGGTGTTCTGGCCCGGATACAACGACGCCCCGCTGGGGGCGCGGTTGACGTCGATCACCGAGCGACAGATCGCGGTGCGCACGGTGGTGGCGCCCAGCGATTGCGCAAAGTCGTACAGCTGATGCACCCACCAGTCGGCATCGCGACGTGCCAGCCAGGGCGAGACGAACTGGTCCACCAGCGCGTCGGGCAACTCGGTGCCGGTATGCGGGAAGCTGAGGATCAACGGCGCATCGCCGCGGTGGATGTCGAGCCAGGGCAGGGCGCTCATGCGGCGTCTCGCATCATGCCTGCTGCTCCACGCCTGGCAATGCCGTGGCAACCGCCTGCGCAAGTGCACCCGAACGCACCAACGCGCTGGCCGCCAGCATGTCGGGATGGAAATAGCGGTCGTCCTGCAAGGTGGGCACCTGCGCGCGCAGCAACGCGCGTGCGGCTTCCAGTGCGGCGCTGGAGCGCAGCGGCGCATGGAAGTCGCAGCCTTGCACGGCCGCCAGCAGTTCGATGCCGATCACGTGTGCGGCGTTCTCGGCCATCGCCAGCAAGCGCCGCGCGCCATGCGCGGCCATCGATACATGATCTTCCTGATTGGCCGAGGTCGGAATCGAATCGACGCTGGCCGGATACGCGCGTTGCTTGTTCTCCGACACCAGCGCCGCAGCGGTGACCTGCGGAATCATGAAACCGGAATTCAGGCCCGGGCGCGGGGTGAGAAACGCCGGCAGGCCCGACAACGCCGGGTCGACCAGCATCGCGGTGCGGCGTTCGCTGATCGAGCCGATTTCGCACACCGCCATCGCCAGCATGTCGGCTGCGAAGGCCACCGGCTCGGCATGGAAGTTGCCGCCGGACAAGGCCTCGCCGGTGTCGCTGAACACCAGCGGGTTATCCGAGACCCCGTTGGCCTCGATCTCCAGCGTGCGTGCGGCCTGGCGCATGATGTCCAGCGCCGCGCCCATCACCTGCGGCTGGCAGCGCAGGCAGTACGGATCCTGCACGCGCACATCGCCCAGCCGGTGCGATTCGCGAATGCTCGAATCGGCCATCAGCGCGCGCAGTGCCGCGGCGGTGGCGATCTGCCCGGGCTGGCCGCGCAGGGCATGGATACGCGCATCGAATGGCGTGTCCGAGCCCTTGGCCGCTTCCACCGACAAGGCGCCAGTGACCAGCGCGGCCTGCAGCACGGTCTCGATCTCGAACAGGCCGGCCAATGCGCAGGCGGTGGAGAACTGGGTGCCGTTGAGCAGCGCCAGGCCTTCCTTGGCGCCCAGCACGCGCGGCTGCAACTGCGCCTGCGCAAGCGCGTTGGCGGCAGGCAGGCGTTGCCCGCCGACGAAGGCCTCACCGACGCCGATCATCACCGCGGCCAGATGCGACAACGGCGCCAGATCGCCGGATGCGCCCACCGAACCCTGGCAGGGCACCACCGGCGTGATGTCCCGGCGCAGCATCGCCTCCAGCAACGCCAGCGTGCCCGGCTGCACGCCCGAGGCGCCCTGGGCCAGGCTGGTGAGCTTGAGCGCCATCATCAGCCGGACCACCGGCACCGGCGTGGGCTCGCCGACGCCGGCCGCGTGCGAGAGCACGATATTGCGCTGCAGGGTCTGCAGGTCCTCGCGCTCGATGCGCACGCTGGCCAGCTTGCCGAAGCCGGTATTGACGCCATAGACCGGCTCGCCGCGCGCCACGATGGCCTCCACCGTCTGCGCGCTGCGCAGCACCGCGGCCGCGCAGGCGTCGTCCAGCACGACCTCGGCGCCGCGATACAGCGCACGCCACTGCGCCAGCGTGACCTGGCCGGGCTGCAGGACAACAGATGCACTCATGAGGACTCCGGATTCAGCAGGAATGCCCGCGCCAGATGCGGGCATGAAGAGGATTGAAGCCCATGCGGTAGACCAGGTCGGCCGGCGCATCGATGTCCCAGATCGCCAGGTCGCAGTGCATGCCGGCACGCAGCCGACCGAGCCGCTCGCCGCGCCCCAGCGCGCGTGCGGCGTGCCGGGTGAAGCCGGCAATGCACTCGTCCACGGTCATGCGGAACAGCGTGGCGGCCATGTTCATCGCCAGCAGCGGGCTGGTCAGCGGCGAGGTGCCGGGGTTGCAGTCGGTGGCCAGGGCCAGCGGCACGCCGGCGGCGCGCAGCGCAGCGATCGGTGGCAGTTGGGTATCGCGGGTGAAATAGAACGCGCCGGGCAACAGCACCGCGACCGTGCCGGCGCCGGCCATCGCGGCAACGCCGGCGTCATCCAGGTATTCGACGTGATCGGCCGACAAGGCGCCATGGCGTGCGGCCAGTTGCGCGCCGTGCTGGTTGCTCAGTTGCTCGGCATGGATCTTGATGTGCAAGCCGTGCGCCTGCGCGGCGAGGAAGACCTGTTCGGCTTGCGCGGGCGAAAACGCCAGGTGTTCGCAGAACACGTCCACCGCCTCGGCCAGGCCTTGCGCGGCAATCGCCGGAATCATCTGCGTGCAGACGGCGTCGATGTAGCCTTGCGCATCGCCGCCCGGCGGCACCGCGTGCGCGCCGAGGAAGGTCGGCACCACTTCGACCTTGCGCAGCGTGGCGAGCTGACGTGCCACGCGCAGCTGCTTGGTTTCGTCCTCCAGCGTCAGCCCGTAGCCGGATTTGATTTCCAGCGTGGTCACGCCCTCGGCGAGCATCGCGTCCAGGCGCGGCAGGCTGGCGGCCAGCAGCGCTGCGTCATCGGCGGCACGGGTGGCGCGCACCGTGGCCACGATGCCGCCGCCGGCTGCGGCAATCTCGGCATAACTGGCACCGCGCAGGCGTTGCTCGAATTCGTTGGCGCGATTGCCTGCGTACACCAGATGGGTATGGCAATCGATCAAGCCGGGGCTGATCCAGCGGCGCTGGCAATCGTGCGCAACGTCCGGCTTCAACGCCGGAGCCTGCGCGGCCGGGCCAGCATAGGCGATGCGGCCGTCCTGGCAGGCCAGAATGCCATCGTCCACGATGCCCAGGCCGCCATCGGCCGCGTCCAGGGTCATCAGCCGTGCGTTGTGCCAGAGGACGTCGCAATACATGGCGCAGGCTCATGCTGTCTGATATGTATATACAATAGAGCCGGCAATCGAGGGTGTCCAGTGGCAGACCAACAGGTGCAGGCGTTGTGGGCAGCGCGGGCGCTCCTGCCCGATGGCTGGGCTGGCGATGTGCGGATCACGCTGGCGCAGGGGCGCATCGCCACGGTGCAGGCCGATCGCGCACCTGTCGCCGGCGATACCCGGGTCGCGCTGCTGCTGCCCGGGCTGGGCAACCTGCACAGCCACGCGTTCCAGCGCGGCATGGCCGGCCTGACCGAGGTGGGCGGGCGCAGCGGCGACAGTTTCTGGAGCTGGCGCGAGCTGATGTACCGCTTCGTCGACCGGCTCGATCCCGACAGCCTGCAGGCGATCGCCGAACAGGCCTATGTGGAAATGCTCGAAAGCGGCTTCACCCGCGTCGGCGAATTCCACTACCTGCACCACAGCCCCAGTGGCGCGGCGTATGCGCAGGCCGGCGAAATGTCCGGGCGCATCGCCGCTGCCGCCGCCAACACCGGCATCGGGCTGACGCTGTTGCCGGTGTTCTATGCGCATTCGGATTTCGGCGGCCTTGCGCCCAGCGCAGCCCAGCGCCGTTTGATCCATGACATCGATGGTTTCGCGCGGTTGCTGGACGACTGCAGGCGCAGCCTCACGGCATTGCCGGATGCCGTGCTTGGACTGGCGCCGCACAGCCTGCGCGCGGTCACGCCGGAGCAGCTGGCGGCGTTGATGCCGCTCACCGAGGGCCCGATCCATATCCATATCGCTGAGCAGCAGCGCGAGGTCGAGGCCTGCCTGGCCTGGTCGGGCCAGCGCCCGGTGCAGTGGTTGCTGGCCAACGCACCGGTGGATGCGCGCTGGTGCCTGGTGCATGCCACGCACGTGGACGCGAGCGAGCTGCAGGCCATCGCCGACAGCGGCGCGGTGGTCGGGCTGTGCCCGATCACCGAGGCGAATCTGGGTGACGGGCTGTTCCCGATGCAGGCATTTGCCGCCGCGGGCGGGCGCTTTGGCGTGGGTTCGGATTCGAATGTCCTGATCGACGCGGCCGAAGAACTGCGCCTGCTCGAATACGGCCAGCGTCTGCAGCTGCAGGCGCGCAATGTGCTGGCGCAGGCGGGTACCTCGAGCGGGCGCTGGCTGTTCGACCAGGCGGGCGAGGGCGCGGCGCAGGCCTTGGGCATTGCTCACACTGGCATCCGGGTTGGCGCATCGGCCGATCTGCTGGAGCTGGACCCGGCCCATCCGGCGCTGCTGGCGCGCAATGACGATGCGCTGCTGGACAGTTGGCTGTTCGCCGCGCGCGGCGGTGCGGTGCGCACTGTCTGGCGCGCCGGGCGGCCGGTGGTGCGTGACGGGCGCCATGTGGATCGCGCGCGGATTGCCACGCGTTTTGCCGGCGTTTTGCGAGCGCTGCTGAGCAAATGAGCCGATACGCGCACAATGCAGGTCTGACCGGAGACCCGCTTTGACCGCCACCCCCATCGCCGCGCCCGGCACCCTGCATCAACGCATCCGGCAGGATCTGGAACAACGCATCCACAGTGGCGACTGGCCGCCCGGTCACCGTGTGCCGCCCGAACACGAGTTGATGGCGCAATACGCTTGTTCGCGGATGACCGTGAACAAGGTGCTCGGCCTGCTTGCCGATGCCGGCATGATCGAACGCCGCCGCCGCACCGGCTCCTTCGTGGCGCGCCCGCATCCGCATCTGGAGCAGGTCGCCTTGTCAATTCCCGACATCGAGGTGGAAATGACTGCGCGCGGCCACGTCTACGCGTTCTCGCTGGTGTCGCGGCGGCTGCGCAACCCGCGCCTGCGCGTGCCGCAGGAGCGTGCCCTGGGCAGCAGCGGCAAGCTGCTGGCGCTGGAAAGCGTGCACCTGGCAGACGGCAGCCCATTCGCGCTGGAACAGCGGGTGATCGACACCACCACCGTGCCCGAGGCATTGCTGCAGCCGTTCACCGACATCGCGCCGGGCAGTTGGTTGCTGCGCAACGTGCCGTGGACGCGCGCCGAGCACCGCATCAGCGCCGCCAGTGCGGACGCCGCGCAGGCCGAACGCCTGCAGGTGGACGATGGCACGGCCTGCCTGGTCATCGATCGCCACACCTGGCGCGGCGACCAGCCGGTCACCTACGTGCGTCAATTGTTTCTGGGCGGGTCCTATGACCTGGTGGCGCGGTTTGCGCCGGGAATGCGCTGAGCCTCAGAGGCTAAGTGCAAGTGGGCGGCCCAAGGCATGCATCAGATCGTCGTGCACTGCCGCCAGCGCACCGGTTCCTCCACGCCCGGCCGCGGATTAAGCTGCACGCGCACGGTGCGCAGATACGGGTAGCGCTGCAGTTCGCGGCAGATCAGCGGCCACGCCGCAGCGTCTTCGACCGAGCGATCCACCGCCAGCGTTGCCTGGGTGATCCAGATGCCGCGCACCAGGCCGGGCGTTCGAGCCAGCGCCTTTGACACCTCGCGTTGATAGCCCTGCACGGTTGCCGCATCCGGTTCGGCAGTGCCTGCCAGCGGCATCGATGCAGGCGCTGCGGCTGTCGGCGGCGCCGCCTGTTGCGAGGGTGTGCGCTGCGGTCCCGGGATTGCAGCGACCGATTCGGCAACGCGCGAAGTGGCCACCAGTGCGGCCTGCTGTGTTGGCACGGGCGGCTGCGCCGGCTGCAGCGCCAGCACCGCAACCAGGGCCAGGGTCGCCAGCGCTGCACCGGCACCGAGGCTGTGACGGATCGCGCGGCGGCGCGCCATGCGGACCACGCCGGCTTCCACATCGCCCGGCAGATACGGCTTGAGCAAGGGCCACAGGCGCGTGCCATCCAGCACTTCGATGGACTGCCTCTCGGCGGCGGCCATGCCTTCGCGTTCCATCCGGCCTTCGGTCACCATCACGCCGCCGCCTGCGCCGGCCAGCCGCGCCATCGCACCCAGCTCGTTCACCGCTGCCACGCCGATGCGGTAGCTGCGCCCATGCTTGCAGGCCACCAGGCGGGTGCCTTGCCCGGTGCGCATCATGAATTCGGCCGTCGGCAGGCCGTCCTGCGGTACCTGGGTCGGTTGCCAACCGCGTTGCTCCTGCAGCACGCGCAGCACCACGCCGGAAAAGTCGCGCCAGTGCATGGCCGCCAATGCATGCACGCCCTCGATGGTTTCGTCGGCACGGCGGCGCACCAGCCATACATAGGCGCACACCGCCAGCCAGAGCAGCAGGGAAGCCACGAGCGCCACAATCCAGGGAGGCATGAGCATCAAGCGAAGGGATGGCGCATATGACGAAGCGGTGCGCTTAGAAGAATCCTTCGCGGTAGGTTCGTCAATGGATCGGCGACAGTGATCGCACGCGCCGTGATCCAGGCAGCAGAAGACCCGCCAGTCCGAAGCCGTGAGGGGAGGGGAGCAAACGGACTTCGTAATGCAGGACTGGCGGGTCCTTCCCGATTGTCTAAAAAATCATGCTGCTTTGCAACATTGCCGAACTGTCTTATTCACCATCGAATGCAGCATTGTTTGAGGTGGCGCTGCCGGTGGTGGTGCCTGCGCCGGTGGTGTCGCTGCTGCCGGCCTGCGCTGCCTGGTTGGCGGTGCGGTTGGCGCGCTTGGTCGCGGCGGTATTGGCACGCACCTGGGCCTTGAGCGATTCCACCTCGCGGCGCAGGTTTTCCAGTTCGTCCTGCTCGGGGATGTTGAGCGTGCGCAAGACCCCCTTGACGCGTTCGTCGAAGGCCTTGCCCAGCTTGTCCCAGCCGCGCACTGCCGTGTCGCGTGCCTGCTCGAACTGGGTTTCCACCTCTTCGCGCAGCTCGTCGACGCTTTCAGCCGCCTTGCGCTGGCCGCTGCGCTCGTACGCTGCGCCTTCGCGCACCAGCGAGTCGAACAACTTGCCCCCCTCGCTCTGCACCCGACCCAGCGCACCGAGCCCGGCCAGCCATACCGTCTGTGCCGATTCACCGAGCCGGCGCGAAATCTGTTCTGCCTGCGCCTGGAAGCCGTGCGCTGCATCGTCGCGCTTGCCGTTCTGATCGTATCCGGTCGTCATGGAATGCTCCTGTTGGGTTGCCAAGTGACGTTGCCTTCACCCTAGTCCGGGCACTGCATCGAGCAGGTGAAGCACCCATGAAGCATCCCCCTGCAATGGACAGCGCGGCTGACTTGTTGCTGAAGCGATAGCGCAGTCAGGCCGACCCAGGCGATCAGGCCCGATCATCGGCGCTGCACGCTCAGGCGAGTTTTTCGGCCAGCAGGCGACGGATCTCCGATTCCACCATCGGCTGCATCGCCGACAACAGGAAGCCGAGCTCGGCGGTGACATGCACCTGCTGCGGCAACAGGGCGATCGCCCCATCCACGCCGGCACGCGCGATACGCAAGGTATCGCCTTCCCAGTGCGAGGCGACGCCGTAGCGATCGGTCAGCTTGCGGGCCGCCGCGTCGATCGCTGCGCGGGCCTGGGCCGGCGACAGGGCATGGTCGTGGCGGATATCGATGCTGGACATGAGTTCCATGGAAAAGACGAAAGGAGCGCGCATTGTGCGCATGCGCGCGCCAGGCTCCAAGTGCGGCGCGCGTGGCACGCAGCGGCAACGACGCCCCGGCTCGGTGCATGGGGCGGGGCGACACCGGTCAGGTTGTTGGCCGCGGCGCGTGGCAAACCTGCTAGGCTGCGGCGGGTGCGCGATCTGCAAGTTCATTTCACCCACCGGCAGCAGCCGGATCATTCCCTCAAGCCCGGCGTCCACCGGATCGTCCGCCATGCCTCTGGCAGCGTGCGGGTGGTTGCCGATGCGCAGGGGGCGCTGCTGTTGGCGCAGTTCTGCCTGGACCAGCGCGGGCTGTGGCTGCAGGTGGCCAACGGGATCCGTGGCATCCACGTCAACGGACGCCCGGTGCGGCGCATGGCGCTGCTGCGCCCCGGCGATGCGATCTACGCCGACGGTGTGGAGATGCTCCTGCGCAGTGCGCCGTCGAGCGCGCCGGCCAGCGATGTTCAAGACGACGAGACCGGCCTGAGCGAGGTCTGCCTGCTGTTGCGCGGGCTCGGCGGCCGTCATCACGGGCGCAGCTTCACCCTGGACCGCTCGCGGCTGGTCGGCAGTGACCCGGCGGCGGACATCGTCATCGACGACCCGGCCTTTGCCGCCCAGCACGCGCGGCTGGAGCGCCACGGCGACCGTGTGCTGATCCGTGATCTGGGCTCGGAAGAAGGCAGCTGGATCAACGGCGTGCAGGTGCGCGACGGTTGGCTGCAGGCCGGCGACCAGGTCGTGTTCGATGCGCGCCACCGCTTTGTCGTCGAGGTGCCGCGTATCCATCACGGCACCACCTGGGACATCCCCGAGTCGGAGCCGCAGCCGCTGCCACGCGCGACCAGCGAGCCGGCGCGTGCGCCGGTCAAGGTCGCGCGCTGGCCATGGCTGCTGCTCAGCGCGGTGTTGCTGGCGGCGGCGTTGAGCGCCTTGCTGTGGTTCGGCGCGCGCTGAGTTTTTTCCAGATCCGCCAGCCCAGCAGCACGGCCAGAATGCCGGCATACAGCGCCGGTTCGCGGATGTCGGATTTCACCAGCCACCAGAAGTGCAGTACCGCCAGCAGCCCGATCGGGTAGATCAGCAGGTGCAGGCGGCCCCAGTTGCGCTTGAGCCGCCGCATCCAGCCCTGGGTGGAGGTGATCGCCAGCGGCACCAGCAGCAGCCATGCCGCAAAGCCGACCGTGATGTAGGGACGCTTGAGGATCTCCTCGAAGATCTGGGTCCAGAAGCCGCGCAGATCCAGGCTCAGGTAGGCCGCCAGGTGCACGCTGGCATAGAAGAACGCGTACAGCCCGAGCATGCGCCGGAAGCGGATCAGCAGCGCCTGGCCGGTGAGCTGGCGCAGCGGCGTGATCGCCAGGGTGATCAACAGGAAGCGCAGCGCCCATAGCCCGGTTCGGTGCTCGATCTCGGCCACCGGATCGGCGCCCAGTGCATCGCTGCCGGTTTGCCATACCTGCCAGAACTGCCAGCCGAGCAAGGCGATCGGCGTCAGTGCGGCGACATGCACCAGGGTCTTGGCGGCGATCAGGGATGCGGACGTCTTGGCCATGCGATCTCGAAGAAGGAAGCGATGCCGCGCGGGCAGGAAACGTAGGAGCGCACCCGGGCGCGACCGCCTTGTGCAGGAAGAGCGGTCGCGCCCGGGTGCGCTCCTACGGGAGGTGGATATCTGGGTGTTAGTCGCCTAGAACCACTTCTTCAGGTCCATGCCTGCGTACAGCGAGGCGACCTGGTCCGCATAGCCGTTGAACGGCTTGGTCGCGATCCGCTCGGCGAACAGCTTGCTGGCGGTGCCGGCGATGCGGCGCTCGGTCTTCTGGCTCCAGCGCGGATGGTCCACCGCCGGATTGACGTTGGAAAAGAACCCGTATTCGGAGGGCTGCAGGTCGTGCCAGGCGGTTTCGGGCATCTTCTCGACGAAGCGGATCTCCACGATCGACTTGATGCTCTTGAAGCCGTACTTCCACGGCACCACCAGCCGCAGCGGCGCGCCGTTCTGCTGCGGCAGAGGCTTGCCGTACAGGCCGGTGGCCAGCAGGGTCAGCGGATGCATCGCTTCGTCGATGCGCAGGCCTTCGCGGTATGGCCAGTTGATCGAGCGGTAGCGCACGCCCGGCATCTGCTGCGGGTCGGCCAACGTGGTGAACGCCACGTACTTGGCCTTGGAGGTTGGCGCGAAGCGCTTGAGCACCTCGCCCAGCGGCACCCCCGTCCACGGGATCACCATCGACCAGCCTTCCACGCAACGCAGCCGGTAGATGCGTTCTTCCGCGCTGATGCCCTTGAGCAATTCGTCCAGCGACAGGCTACCGGGCTTTTCGCACTCGCCACTGACCTTCACCGACCATGGCGACAGCTTCAGGGTCTTGGCGGCTTTGGACGGGTCGGTCTTGTCGGTGCCGAACTCGTAGAAGTTGTTGTAGCTGGTGACGTCTTCCAGCCGAGTCAGTTCCTCGGCGGTCCGGAAGCCGCTGCGCGCCTGCGCCGGGGTCACCACGGTCTTGGGCGGAGGCGGCGGATCGGCCTCGGCGCAGCCGGCCACGCCCAGCGCCGGGGTCAGGGCAAACAGCTGCAGCAGCCGGCGTCGGTCGCGGTAGACGGCCTCATCGGTGATCTCGCTGGACGGCGTCTTCAAGACATCGCGAAGGGACATGGCTCGCTCCTGACAGTGGCTGCTGATGAGAATAACGGACCACCGTGATGGCGCTGCCGATGGCCTACGCAAACCATACGTCTCCGCCAGTGAGAAGGATGCACATGCAACTTTTCTGCGACGCTGCCAAGGCCGGTGCGCTGCGGCATACTAGAAGGGTAGCTCGACAAGGTGTGCCATGACACGCGCGTTCAATTTCAGTGCCGGCCCTGCGACATTGCCGGAATCGGTCCTGCGGCAGGCGCAGGCGGAGATGGTCGAATGGAACGGCGTCGGCGCCTCGATCGTGGAAATCAGCCACCGCAGCGCCGATTTCATGGCCGTGGCGGCCGCGGCCGAAGCCGATCTGCGCCGCTTGCTGTCGATTCCCGATGACTATGCGGTGCTGTTCACCGCCGGTGGTGCCACCACCATCCAGGCGCTGCTGCCACTCAATTTCGCCGCACCCGGCCAGGCCGCCGACTACGTGATCACCGGCCACTGGGGCAAGACCGCGATCAGGCAGGCGGCCACCTATGTGGATGCACGCATTGCCGCCGACGGCCAGGCGGGCGGCTTCACCGACATTCCGCCGGTGGCCAGCTGGACCTTGTCGCCGCACTCGGCCTACGTGCACATCACCGCCAACGAGACCATCCACGGTGTCGAATTCCGCGACACGCCGGCGGTGGGCACGCTGCCGCTGTTTGCCGATTTCAGTTCCTCGATCGCGTCCGAGCCGCTGGATGTGTCGCGCTATGGGCTGATCTATGCCGGCGCGCAGAAGAACCTGGGTCCGGTCGGCATTTCGGTGCTGATCGTGCGGCGCGACCTGCTCGAACGCGCCGGCCAGCCGCGCGCGGACATCTTCAACTACGCCTCGCACGCCGCACGCGATTCGATGCTCAACACGCCGCCGACCTGGAACTGGTATCTGCTCGGACTCACAGTGAAGTGGATGCTGGAGCAGGGCGGGGTGGAGGAGTTCGCCCGCCGCAACGCCGAAAAGGCCGCGCTGGTGTATGGCGCGATCGATGGCTCCGGCGGGTTCTACCGCAACCTGGTCACCCCGGCGGTGCGCTCGCGCATGAACATCCCGTTCTTTCTGCCGGACGAGCAGCTGGATGCGTTGTTCGTCAGCGAATCCAAGGCGGCCGGCCTGCTGGCGTTGAAGGGGCACAAGGCGGTCGGCGGCATTCGTGCGTCCTTGTACAACGCGATGCCGGTTGCAGGCGCGCAGGCGCTGGCGAGCTTCATGCACGACTTCCAGCAGCGTCACGGCTGAGTCTTCATTCGACCGCGGCGCATGCCGCGCAGGCGCATGCGCCGCAATTTTAAGGAATGCCGAGCGATGGCTCCCAAGTCCAACAAGCCCAGTGCCGCCACCGGCGGCAAGACCAAACCGGCAGGCAAGTCCGCCGCCAAGGCTGCCGGCAACGCTGCAGACAAGCACGCGATCAAGCCGGCCACGGCGGCACCGGTGCTGGCCGATGTGCGCGCCAAGATCGACGAGATCGACCGCACCATCCAGGCGTTGATCGCCGAGCGCGCCAACTTTGCCCATCAGGTCGGCAAGGCCAAGGGCAAGCTCGCCGCGGCGGTGGATTACTACCGGCCCGAGCGCGAGGCGCAGGTGCTGCGCATGGTGGTGGACCGCAACGAAGGCCCGCTCAGCGATGAAGTGCTGGTGCACGTGTATCGCGAAATCATGTCCGCGTGCCTGGCCCAGCAGGAGCCGCTGAAGATCGGCTATCTCGGCCCGGAAGGCACCTTCAGCCAGCAGGCGGTGCTCAAGCACTTCGGCCGGTCGGCGGTGGGTCTGCCGATGGCCACCATCGAGGAGGTGTTCCAGGAAGTGGAAGCGGGCAATGCCGATTTCGGCGTGGTGCCGGTGGAAAATTCCGGCCAGGGCACCATCCAGGTCACGCTGGACATGTTCCTGACCTCGAATCTGAAAATCTGCGGTGAAGTCGAGCTGCGCGTGCACCAGTACCTGCTCTCGCGCAATGGCCGGCTGGAAGACATCGAGCGCATCTACGCGCATTCGCAGTCGTTTGCGCAGACCGCCGGCTGGCTGCGCTCGCACCTGCCCAAGGTCGAGAAGATCGCCGTCTCCAGCAATGCCGAAGGCGCGCGCCGCGCCCGCAATGCCGAAGATGCCGCGGCGATCGGCGGCGAAAGCGCCGCGCATGTGTATGGCTTGAAGAAAGTCATCATGAAGTCGATCGAAGACGACGACGACAACACCACGCGTTTTCTGGTGATTGGCCGGCAGATCTTTCCCACCTCCGGGCATGACCGCACCTCGGTGCTGGTGTTCATCCACGACAAGCCGGGTGCGTTGTTCGACGTGCTCAGCCCGTTCGCGCGGCATGGCATCAGCATGAACCGCATCGAGTCACGTCCCTCGCATCAGGCCAAGTGGGAATATGGCTTCTTCATCGACCTGGCCGGCCACGTGGAGGATGCGGCGATGAAGCAGGCGCTGGCCGAACTGGAAGCGCACTCGGCACAGATCAAGGTGCTGGGCTCATATCCGGTCGCCATTCCCTGAGCGGGCGCGTCCCGCAAGCGCAGGCCTGACCGGCATGCCGTCGCCGGCCGAGGTGGCGGCAGCGCCACGACACTCTTCAACGCGTATCGCCGCACAGGGCGATGCCGCAGCAATCGGATCACACGCATGAGCAGCAGCACGCAGCACTGGATCGCCCGGCAGGGCAGCGCCTTGCAGGGCAGCCTAGCCATTCCCGGCGATAAATCCGTCTCGCATCGCGCGGTGATGTTCGCCGCCCTGGCCGATGGCGTCTCGCAGATCGATGGCTTTCTCGAAGGCGAAGACACCCGGTCCACCGCGGCCATTTTCGCCCACCTCGGCGTGCGTATCGACACGCCGTCGGCGTCGCAGCGCATCGTGCACGGCGTGGGCGTGGATGGTCTGCAACCGCCCAGCGAGGCGCTGGACTGTGGCAATGCCGGCACCGGCATGCGCCTGCTCGCCGGCCTGCTGGCAGCGCAGCGCTTCGACAGCACGCTGGTCGGCGATGCATCGTTGTCCAAGCGCCCGATGCGGCGCGTGACCGGCCCGCTGGCACTGATGGGCGCGCGTATCGACACCGAAGACGACGGCACCCCGCCGCTGCGCGTGCATGGCGGGCAGACGCTGCACGGCATCGACTTCGTCTCGCCGGTTGCCAGTGCGCAGGTCAAATCCGCCGTGTTGCTGGCAGGCCTGTATGCGCAGGGCGAAACCTCGGTCACCGAGCCGCATCCCACCCGCGACTACACCGAGCGCATGCTGTCCGCATTCGGCGTGGAGATCGATTTCTCGCCCGGCAAGGCCCGCCTGCGCGGCGGCCAGCGCCTGCGCGCGACTGATATCGCGGTGCCTGCGGATTTCTCCTCGGCGGCGTTCTTCATCGTGGCAGCCAGCATCATTCCCGGCTCGAACGTGCTGCTGCGTGCGGTGGGCCTGAATCCACGGCGCACCGGGCTGCTGGCGGCACTGCGGCTGATGGGCGCGGATATCGCCGAAGAACAGCATGCCGAGCATGGCGGCGAGCCGGTGGCCGATCTGCGCATACGCTATGCGCCGCTACAGGGCGCGCAGATTCCCGAAGCGCTGGTGCCGGACATGATCGACGAGTTTCCGGCGCTGTTCGTGGCCGCTGCGGCGGCAACCGGGCAGACGGTGGTCAGTGGCGCTGCCGAATTGCGGGTCAAGGAATCCGATCGCCTTGCAGCGATGGCCACCGGCCTGCGCGCGCTCGGCGTACAGGTCGACGAGACTCCCGATGGCGCCACCATTCACGGCGGCAGCATCGGCAGCGGCGTGATCGAGAGCCACGGCGACCACCGTATCGCGATGGCGTTTGCCATTGCGGGCCAGCTGTCCACCGGCGACGTGCGGGTCAACGACGTGGCCAATGTCGCCACCTCGTTCCCGGGGTTCGACAGCCTGGCGCGGGGTGCCGGTTTCGGGCTTGAAACAGCCTGAGTAGACAGACAGCGTTTGAACAAAAACGGTAGTTCTTGGCCGGCACGGATTGCCGGTCGAGGCGGCGCTGGCGCGCAACGCCTGTCAGTCGAGGTTCGGGTGTCGCCTTGCACTCAGTGCGGCGATACCGCTAGCTCACTCGAGTGGTGATCCCACTCAGCGCTCTGCGGTGAACTCCACCGGCACCTGCACGCTGCTGACCACTGCATGGCCATCGCGGGTGGCTGGCTCGAAGCGCCACTGACGCAAGCTGTCCATCACCGCTGCATCCAGGCGCGGGTCGTTGCTGCCGCTGCGATCGACGATGCTCACATCGCTCACCCGGCCTTGCACATCCAGTTGCAGGCGCGCAGTACGACTGCCTTCGATACCGGCCTGTGCGATGTCTGAGGGATAGCGTGGCATCGCATTGCCAGGCAGCGGAATCGCTTCTTCGGTGCTGGTCGGCGCGCACACGGGTTGATGCGCAATCATGGTCATGGCGCGCGGGCCTTCCGATGTCGGCAGGATCTGGCGGCTGGCCGCAGGCACCGGGTGCGTGTCGGTCGCGAACGATTCGTCGCTGTGTCGGGCCCACCACCAGGTCGGCACCACCACGAGCACCGCCAGCAGGGTCGCCCACAGCCAGGGCGAGGCGCCATCGGCAGCGTCGTCGTGGACGTGGTCGTCGGTGTGCGCGGAGCGCTGCGGCAATGCCTGCGTGGGGTGTGGCGAGGGATTGGAGATGAAGGACATGGCCGGCCTCCTGGCGCATCTTTGGGATGACGTGACCAGTCTGGTCGGCCTTGCCTGAGGCGCAGCTAAGGCAGGGCACTCAGGAGGATTTAAGGCGCGGTAGACATTCAGCTTGGTCAACCCGGCGCCGGGCCCGGCTCGATCGCCATCTCCGGTCAACCCATGGCGCTCTCCTCGCCTGCGGCAGGCGGGCCGTCATCGGCGTGCGGGACAACCGACGCATCGCACCGCCGCGCCTCTTACTGCGCCGGCTTGAACTCGAACGGGATATCCAGGCTCCCGGCAATTGGCTGGCCATTGCGCTGTGCCGGATGGAAGCGCCAGCGACGCACCGCTTCCATTGCGGCGCGGTCCAGGTCGCGTGAGCCGCTGCGCTGCACCAGCGTCACTCCGCCCGGGTTGCCCGCCGCGTCCACGTCCACCCGCACCACCACGTCGCCGGCATCGCCGCGACGCAACGCCGCCGAGGGATAGCGCGGCGGCGGCATCTGACCCTGCATCGGCACCGGGCGATCTCCGCCTGCAGCAGCGGCGTTTGCCGGGGCCGCGCTGCCCGGCGCACCGGGAACCGCGTCTTCAGGCAACGGCATGGGGGCAGGCGCAGCCGGCGGCGCGGTCTCCACCAGCGTCGGCGTGTCTTCCGGCGGTTTGGCCTGCGGCATGTCGCTGGCGCCGTCCTGGGCCGGCAGCGGCGCAGGCAGCGGCTGGATGCTGTCGTCGGCCTGCACACCGGCAGCCGGGTGGGCCGGCGAGGCCTTGTAGAAGTCGTCCTTGCGGCCGGTGGCCCACACCAGCAGGAACAACAACAGGCCGGCAACGAAGGCGATACCGGCAATTTTCAGGGTGTGGCGGGGCAGTCGCAGGACGATCTGGCGATCGGACGCAGGGCGGGGCGCGGGCATAGGACTCACCTGAAGGATCGGGCTAATTCTGGCATAGCGGCGGTGAATCGATCGCAGCAGGTGGCGGAACAGGCGATAATCTCGCGCTTCCCACTGACTCACAGACTCCCGATGCTAGATCCGGCCCTGCTTCGCCAACATCCCGCCGACCTTGCCGAGCGCCTGCGCAGCACGCGCAGTTTCTCCCTGGACACCGCGGAACTGGAGTCGCTGGAAAGCGAGCGCAAGCGCATCCAGGTGCGCACGCAGGAACTGCAGAGCCAGCGCAATTCCAAGTCCAAGGCGATCGGGCAGGCCAAGGCCAAGGGCGAGGATGTCACTGCGCTGATGGCCGAGGTGGCCGGTTTTGGTGAGGAGCTCAAGGCCTCCGAAGAAGCGCTGGACGTGATCCGCGCCAAGCTCGAGACCATTGCGCTGGGCCTGCCCAATCTGCCGGCCGACGATGTGCCGCAGGGCAAGGACGAGAGCGAGAATGTCGAGCAGGCGCGCTGGGGCACGCCGCGCCAGTTCGATTTCCCGGTCAAGGACCATGTGGAACTTGGCGCGCCGCACGGCTGGCTGGACGGCGAGACCGCTGCCAAGCTGTCGGGTGCGCGTTTCACCGTGCTGCGTGGGCCGGTCGCGCGGCTGCACCGCGCGCTGGCGCAATTCATGCTCGACCTGCATGTCGGCGAGCATGGCTACGAAGAAACCAACGTGCCGCTGCTGGTCAATGCCGAGTCGATGCGCGGCACCGGGCAACTGCCCAAGTTCGAGGACGACCTGTTTCAGACCGAAGTGGGTGAATCGCGCCGCTACCTGATCCCTACCTCCGAGGTGCCGCTGACCAACATCGTGCGCGACGAGATCGTCGACGCCGAGCGTCTGCCGCTGCGCATGACTGCCCATTCGATGTGCTTCCGCGCCGAAGCCGGCAGCGGCGGCCGCGACACGCGCGGCATGATCCGCCAGCACCAGTTCGAAAAAGTGGAACTGGTCACCGCCTGCGCCCCGGAACACAGCGATGCCGAACATCAGCGCATGACGCGTTGTGCCGAAGTGGTGCTGGAAAAACTCGGCCTGCCGTATCGCAAGGTGCTGCTGTGCACCGGCGACATGGGGTTCTCCGCGATCAAGACCTACGATCTGGAAGTGTGGCTGCCATCGCAGGGCACCTACCGCGAGATTTCGTCGTGCTCGAACTGTGGCGATTTCCAGGCGCGGCGCATGCAGGCGCGCTGGCGTAACCCGGCCAGCGGCAAGCCGGAACTGCTGCACACACTCAACGGTTCCGGCACCGCCGTGGGCCGCGCGATGATCGCGGTGATGGAGAACTACCAGAACGCCGATGGCTCGATCAATGTGCCCGAGGCGCTGCGTCCGTACATGGGTGGGATCGAGCGGATCGGGTAGGAGCGGTTGGCGCAATTGCCACGCAGCGCAGCTGCCAGGCGGGCGCGGCCGATGCCCGGCGTTGTCGTGCAGCTGTGATATGCGGCGCTGCGTGTGCCGTCAGCTCCCACTGACGACTGCTCGCGTTCGTCAGGCACTTAAGCAGTGGTGCCCGCGCGGCTGCTGGGCTGCCAGATGTGCCGCCGCGTCACTGACAAACCTGGAACAGAAACGGGGCCAGCGATGGCCCCGTTTGCATGTCCATGCAGCGGCCTCTTGCGTCGCCGATCGTGGCGAATGTGCTCTAGCTTTTTTTTTCCACCCCAGCCGCGCCGCCAGCTATGCCTTTACCGTGGCGAAACCGATGGAGCTCGGAGCGCAGCAGTTCGCGGTCCTGATTGCATGAAACTACATTTCTGGTGTATCAGGTCGTTGCTCTGTTGGGATAAAAGTGATTAAATGTCACTTATCGTTCTATTCATGGATGCCTGCGCCATGCACGACCTGAATGACCTGTATTACTTCGCGATGGTGGTGGACCACGGCGGCTTCGCTGCAGCCGAGCGTGCGCTCGGAATCCCCAAGTCGCGCCTGAGCCGCCGCATCAGCCAGCTCGAAACCGATTTGGGCGTGCGCCTGTTGCAGCGCTCCACGCGCCGCTTTGCAGTCACCGATGTCGGCACCAGCGTGCACCGGCATGCCCAGACCATGCTGGCCGAAGCGCAGGCCGCGCGCGAGGTGGTGGACCGTCTCAGCGCCGAGCCGCGCGGCCTTGTCCGCGTGAGCGTTCCGGTCTCGCTGGCGCAGATCCAGTTGCCCAAGCTATTGCCGGAATTCCTGGCCAAGTACCCCAAGGTGCGGTTGCAGCTCAACATCAGCAATCGCCGCGTCGATGTCATCAACGAGGGCTACGACATCGCGCTGCGCGTGCGCTCGCGCCTGGACGACGACGGCAGCCTGGTGATGCGCAGCTTCGGCCAGGTGCAGGAGTTGCTGGTGGCCAGCCCCAAGTATCTGGACCGCGCCGGGCGCCCCAAGGACCCGAGCGAGCTGGCCAACCACACCACCATGAGCACCAGCGAGGACGAAGCACACCAGCGCTGGGAGTTGCACGGCCCCAACGGCGAGATGCGCCGGGTGGACCTGCAGCCGCGCCTGGCCGGTTTCGACTTCCCGCTGCTGCAGTCGATGGCGCGCGATGGCTTCGGCATCACCATGTTGCCGGAAACCGTGTGCGCCCAGGCAGTGCGCAGCGGCGAGCTGGAAGTGGTGCTGCCGCACTGGTCGCTGCCGCAGGGCATCTGCCACGCGGTGTTCGCCTCGCGGCGCGGTCTGCTGCCGGCGGTGCGGGTGTTCATCGACTTTTTGGCCGAACACCTGCCGCAGGAAATCGAACGCTCGCGCTTGGATTGCGGCGGTAACTGCGCCGAGCTGGCCGAGAAGCTCAAGCGTGCGGCCGCAACCGCACCGCGCCTGGCCGTCGCCGAAGCCGGCTGATCGCTGTGCCTGGTCGTCGACGTCCGGGTTGTGGATGTCGGCCCATCAGCGCTGTGTCGCCTGGCAGCGCTGCGTAATCGGAAATGCTGCGTAACCTGGCAAACGGAACAGCTTTGCAGCGCTGTGCAGCTCAACGACACGCGGCGCTTAGCAAAGCGCGTCCGGGCATGCGAGAATGCGCGCCCGGGAGCAATCCCGGGTCGAGGGCAGCGCGCAATGCAGCGTCCATCGACAGACGTCACCCGTTTCGCACGTGGCGCAAGCGTGATCACTCGACGCCTTCGGCGGTCGCGCAAAGCAGCATCGGAGAGATGGCCGAGCGGTTTAAGGCACCGGTCTTGAAAACCGGCGAAGGGTCAAACCTTCCGTGGGTTCGAATCCCACTCTCTCCGCCACTAGATCCTAAGTCATTGATTTCAAATTGAAATCTTGATTCGGGTCGACTGGAAGGCAGGAAGCATGCAGAGGAAACACTCGCATGCGCATTCCACATCACTTGAGCCGGTCTGCCACCGGCCGCTGGTCCTTCGTCCAGCGAGTCCCTGTCGATCTACAGGCCGTGCTCGATTGCCGGCTGATCAAGCGCACCCTTTGGACAAAAGACCTAACCCAGGCACACGTGCGTGCGGTCGTCCTGGCATCCGGCTATGCTCGACTCTTCGCACAGTTGAAGGATCAACGCGTGGCCAAGCTCAGCAAAACGGATGCTGACCTGCTCATTGCTCGACTAACGAGCGCGGAGAACCTCCAAGAGCTCACGTTGAACCGGAGCCGCTCCCCAGACGGCACGGTCACGGAGCAGTGGCAGATCGACAGTCCAAAGGATTTGAAGCTCTATCGCCTACTGATGGAGCTGGAAGCGCTGGATGCCGAGAATGCGCGGTTTCATCACTCGCCGGTCAGGGCGCAGTCCACTCCGACGCCGGCACCTCGCGGCCCGATAGCGTCAGCGGCTACGCCCGCGATCGAAACGATGACCCTTGGCAAGGCCCGTGACGCATTCCTGGCGACACTCAAGCCTTCCACGTTGCCTAAGACGTTTACGATCAAGAAGACGGCCATTGAGGCGTTGGTGGCGTTCCTCGGCCCGAAAGCCAAGGTCCATGCCATCACCCGCTCAGACTTGGCGCGCTGGTATCAGGACATGCGGGAGAAGGGCGCATCAACGCCCACGCTCACGAACAAGCAGAGCTACATCGGTGGCAAAGGTGGCTTCTTCGAGTGGGCCATGGCGTCGGGTTATTACCCTCGGGGCGATAACCCGGCGAGCGGCCACGTGAGCTACTCCCAGCGCGAAAAGCGTGCTCGGAAGAAGCTGGGTTTCAAGGCTTATGACCGAGCGCAGATCCAAGCCCTGTTTGCGCCGGAGGCGCTGGCCAAGCTATCCGAATCGGCACGCTGGGCCTCGCTCATTGGGCTTTACACGGGGGCCAGGGCGTCGGAGGTTGGCCAGCTGCTTATCAAGGACGTATTTGAGGAGGACGGCATCCCGTGCATCCGCATCTCAGACGAGGGTGAGCACCAGAAAGTCAAAACCGAGGTCAGTCTTCGGACGGTGCCTCTTCATCCCGAACTCCTCAAGATGGGCTTCTTGGAATGGGTGAATCAGAAGCGCAAGGCCGGTCAAACAAGGCTGTTCCCGGCGGCGAAGGCCACGGCGGTCAATGGGCAAGGCAACTGGATCACCAAGGCCTTCAGTCGGCATCTGGCCGAGGTGGGCAAGGGCTGGGAGCCAGCGAGGCGCGGGTTTCATTCTCTCCGCAAGACTTTTATCCAAGAACTACAGGGAGCTGGTGTGGTGTCTGAGCTGAGGGCGCAAATCGTCGGCCATGAGCTCGATGATGAGCATCACGCGACCTACGGACGGCTCTTCACTGTTACTGAAAAATTGAACGGTCCAAGTAACTACTCTCCAGGACTCAAGGCATTGGTTTTGCAACTAACTAAGTGAACAACTTACTCCCATCGAGCCCTATGAGAACTAACGACTTTAAGGCGGTCCACTTCAACGTCGGCAGCAGCCGTGTTCACCGAAATGGGGTTGATTTGGCCAAAATTCTTGGCTTCAATCTAGACGATAACGCACTCATTCAGCTTGCAGGGGCACCCACTGGCTCCACTGTGACGCTTGTGGAGAAGAGGGAGTGGCCGGAAGTTGATGACGGGGAGAATGTGCCGTCAGGCGTATTGCTGCAAGTGAAAAACGACCGCTATTTCAGTCAGGACTTGGAAGTGGTGATATTTCTGGATGGCCTGGTTGATGTGGCTAGTCTCTACATCAAGCTGGTCATGTTTCTTGACATTCCTGAACGAAAGGGTATCGCTGGGCATATGATTGGCGTGATGGTGGATGGGGCCGCTTCACTGCCTCGGGCTAAGCGTATCCGTCTATGGGCGGCCGGAGGGTTTCTTTGGAAGGATTACGCTGCGGGGTTGCGTTGGTGGGGGTATGTTGCTTGGCCCAAGTACGGATTCGACTGCTTCATACCGAATGCCACTTTGGATCTGATCTCTCGTTTCCCCAACTACCCTCGTGGACTCGGGGGTTGCAAGAAAGTATCTGACGTGATAAGGTTGCCTGGAGGGAAGGATTTTTGGAAGCTGGCTGGCGAAGGGGATTACATGGATTTCACCTTGGCTAAAAATTCGGTCTCCATGGTCTTTCTTAACGATTTCTTGTCTTGCGGAGGTGACATGTGATGCATTTTAAAACCTCTCTTCCCACCCAGCGACAGAACGAGAGCGCCAAGCCTCTGGTTAAAAGCCAGGTTCCCACTGCCAAGGTCTACACCGAAAAGGTATTGGACGAAAGCTCCCGCAAGAAAATCCGCGATGCGAATCGGCCGCACGCAAGCGTGCCTTTTAATCTAATTTAGATCAAATATTGAATTGACCTTCATTAGCAAGCCCGGCGAAAGCCGGGCTTGTTCGTGACGGGGGCATGTCCTGCTGTGGCAACTTTGACGCAAATGTAACCGTGTGATTGGGCTCTCCACTAGCTCAACTGCGAATAGAGCACCAAAAGCAACATTGGCAGCCCGCTCAGCACGGCGAATGCTCCGAGTGCGCCCAGCATGGTCAGGACGGTCATGACCCACCACTGCCACCATGAGAACCCTGTGTCCCGGGCCTGGGCAGCGTGTGCTTCAACCGGGTAGAGGGCCGCCGCCTTCCGGCTTGCGCGTCGGGCCATGAGTGGCCCGACGACGAATCCGAAAGGTCCCAAGAGGAGCAGCGCGCCCGAATACCACCAGAAGAACCGGTCTCGCGGGTTCATCAGCTTCCGTGATGCGAGATGCCTATGGGACGAAACGGATGGGGGCAGGGCGCTCATTTCGCGTAAGCCTTCCAAGTCCCCGACTCCTTTGCATAGCGCAGATTTTTGCTCACCGGGATCGGCACCTGCTGACCGCCGATGTCGATGGACACTTTTCCGGCCGTGTCGCACCGGTAGCCCTCCATGTCCTCGGCCTCTACGCACCCGGACAGCTGGAACTCTTGGATTCCGGTGATCTGACCCGCGCCACTCTGGGTAAGCAGGGCTGCCAGGGCCTTCTCGGCATCGCCGTTGGAAGGAGGACCGGCGCAGGCGGTCAGAGTGAGGGCACAGGCCAGGCCGGCCAGGGGGAACCTTGCTTTCATAGGTCATTCCTTGATTGGTATGGGGTGGGCGGCGGGCGGCCGACCAGCTAGGTTGAGTCCGCGAGGCGGGCTTACTTGTCGCGGTTGCCTTCCGGTTTGAACCCGGCGAGCCACATGCGGCTGTCCTTGAACGGCGTGAGCAGGCCACTGGCCCCGGGATGCAGGTCGGCGGTCTGGATGAAGCCCGAAACCCAGGCGACTCGGAGAGCCACGTCAACAGCGCGGTCCGATACACCAGGGCGAGACACGTTGACTACGAACGGCTGGCTGGGCGGGTTCGGACCGGTCGAGCGGTTGGAGCCCGTGTTGGGCCTACCCGCCGGCACCCGAATACCGGTGAGGGCATCCCTGCCTTTCCACAGGGCCGAGGTGTTGAGCTCCGCTGTCTCGCCCAGGTCGTCGGTCTCGGTCACGGCGGCATTGGCGCAGGTCCGGAACGTTTCCACCGTCGAAGCGCTAGCGCTGGTCCAGATCCTGGCTTCCACGGTCCAGCACGGCAGAGACGCGCCCCATTCCTGGAACCTCAGGGCAACGCGGGGCCAGTCGAGCTTGCCTTGCTGGGCCTGCTGGTGGTTGTCCTGCTTGAACAGGCCGCGGATCTTTCCCGCCCCGCCGACTGGAACATAGATGGCCCCGCCACTGACGCTGGTCTTAGCTCCGCTGTGGGCCGGCTTAACCCCGACCATCTGTTGCCCGGCGTCCTTCAGGCTGCTGCCCAACTGGCGGAAGAAGCCGGGCTTGTTGGGAACCGCTTCCTGCTCCGGGTGGGTCTGCGCACCAACTCCAGAGGCCGTCAGCAACAGCGCGGCAGCCAGTGCGGTGGCAGCTATCGTCTGGTTCTTCTTCATGAAACCCCCTGCAAAGCCGCCCGTCTGGCGACGTTTGCCAATATGGCAAATGCAGGGCAACATTGGAAGCGGCAGACTAGCGGGTCAATTCAGCATTCGTTGGTCTTCATGCCCGCAGCACTGCCTCCATCGACCACCCTCGGCCGCCGATTGCGGGAAGCCCGGTTGGCTAAGGGCCTCACTCAGGCCGAGTTGGGAGCAGTGCTGGGCTTGGAGGAAGAGAACACTGCCGCTCCTAGAATTTCGCGATACGAGCGAGGGGATCGGATGCCAGACAACGAAAGCATGGCAAAGCTGGCAGAGGCTTTAGGGCCGCCCGTTGCCTATTTCCACGCAGTCAGCGAGCCAGTGGCAGAAGCCATCCTGGTGATGTCGCAGCTGCCAGAAGGGGCGCAAGAGGAGCTGGTGCGGCAAATGCGCGACTTCGCCCGAAACAACTTGCGTGGGCGTGGGGGCTAGTGCGGGAGTGGCGCCTTGAAGTCTGCCGCCTTCATAAAATCCAAATGGCGTCAGCTATGCGGCGGCGGCAGCAGGTCAGTCAAGACGTGAGCAATAGATTGAAAGCCTGCCTCTTGTCTTGCGATTAGGTAATCGAAAATCTGCTCTTGCGTGGCAATCTTCTTGTCTTTCAGGTAGTTTTCAAAATCTTTTTCACTTGTAAAGTTATCTCGCTCGGTGACGAAGGGGAACTCGGCATCTTCGTGCCTAGCTGCCCACAGTGCTTTCTCGACGCTTTTCAGAGGAATCATATGGATACGGTCGTTCTGAGCATATTTCTCTTTGCATTGATCGCCGTCGAGGATCGCGATCACCCTTTCCGGCGCAGCTAAGAAGCGATCTGTATCGTTGCTCTCGATGAAGCCTGCGACCTGAGACGCTCCTCCGATGTATATCACCTTGTAGCTGAGTAAGGTGGTGGGACAATATCTCTTAACTAGATGGTGGATTAGGGCTATGAGCTTCTTGTCTTCCGTTGCGATATATCGGTCATATCCAATAAAGCCGAACAGCTTAAGCATCGCTTGGCTGAAAGAGGTGGGCGTGATGGAAACGCCGCCATTTTGCTCCTCCATATAAAATAGCTCTTCAATCTCCAACTGCTGCATAAGCGCAAGGGAGTGAGTTGTGAAGAGGATCTTGCGGTCGTATTTTTCGCAGAACCCGCGTAGCCAGCCTGGAAGATTCGCTTGGGCTGCTGCGTCTAGCGAAAGGTCAATCTCGTCAATCACCAGCAGCTTTGAGGGACCCTTGATCGTCCGGAAGAGATTGATTAGGAAGTGCTCCCCAGAGCTTAGATAATCCTCTCGGACATATGTGCCGTCTTCCCTGACGAGAGCGTAGTAGCTTTTCCCCCTGAGTCGAACCTCGACCATTGCTGAGTAACGGTCAGTCTCGTAGACGGCGTTCAAAAACGAGATAAGCTCATCTGGGTGGTCATAAGTTCCAAGCGCAATAGCGGTCCGAATGTCTTGGTCTGCCTCGCTGGCGCTTCTGAAGTAGTTGAACCGAGCCCCGTATGGCATTGGAAGCTCGGCAGCGATTAGCTCGCGAAACTCTTTGGAAATCTTCTCATGGCAATCGAGAGAGCGAACAGCGTCGTTGTAGGCAAAGGTTATCTGTTCGCCGTCCAAATCATAGACAATCCGGCTCCCCTTGGAGAAAGCGTAAGGCGTTGCTGTTCGCACGAAAGTGTCTGAGTTCGAGAGGTTCCGAAGCGCCCTAACCAAGGTCGTCTTTCCTGCCCCGTTTCGGCCGACAAAGCACATCAGTCCGCTCTTGGAAAGATCCACGTCTAAATGGAGATGAGCGACGTGCTGGATAGCGTCCAGCGTCACCTGTAGGCGGCTCATTGCGCAGACCTGTGCAGGAGGCTGTCAATGACGGTGGTGCCGAACTTGCTTCTTAGCTTTTCGAGATAGGCCGGGTCTGCAGAATGAGCGTAGCTGACGAGGCCGCTAAGGCGCTCCAGCCCCTCCTCCATCCCTTGGTTGGGGGTCTCCTCAAATATCTTCAGCAACTTAGCCCTGTCTCGCAGGTAAAAGTGAATCCAAGACTCTATTCGATTCCTAACTTCTCGATCGAGAGAGACATCTCCACTCGGAAGAATGACCAGCCCTAAGTGCTTGACCTTTCGGCCGATAGTTGTCAGCTTGCTCTTGGCGGGATTGAGGCGGAAATCGTCGCCGATCTCAGCAGAGAGGCAGTCCTCTATGACAGTATCAGCGTCTGAGAGCTTGGCTCGATCGTCTGTCGACAGCATGATGTCGTCTGCATAGCGGGTATAAATCCATCCCCGGGTCTCGCTGATCTGTGCCAAGCGCTGATCGAAAGAGAGGAGGCAGGCGTTGCTTAGAATGGGGGAGGTGGAGAACCCAATGGGCAGCTTCCCTTCGACCGTTAAGAGATTAAGGATGTGCTCCAGGTGATCCTGTAAGTCAGTCACTGGAGTCTGGTTTTCCGCCAACACTTTGCGAATCAGCGGGGTAGTGATGCTGTCGAAAAAGCGTTCCAGATCTGTCTGGAAAAATGCCCGGCTCTTCGCATGCGGTTCGACCGCCTGGATGATGGCCGCGCCTCTGCGGTAAGCAAAGGAAACCGACGTATCGACTGGTAGGTGATCCAGGACGACCCGACTCAGAAAGACGTGGAAGTCCTTGAGCGTGCTCGAAGGCTTATAGATTGTGCGGTGCTTCCAAGGGACTGGAGTGTAGTTGTCCTGGGGATGAAGGGTCAAAAACTCTTCAAACCGATATTTGCCGTGAAACATGGCGTCGAACAGCTTAAATAGCGGCTGTGGGATCACGGGTCTCGGCCTATCGCTTCATGGGATGAAGGAAGCGTAGCCGATTACGTTCGGGCTGCACATACGAAATGCCCGGTCGGGCGTGGGCCTTCGACCGGGCATGCGTAAATTGATGAAACGCCCTAGGGACCAGACGGTTGACCGGAGCTACTCCTGGTCGCTGGTATGAGAAAATGCTAGCACGGGTGGCGCGACACGTGCAAGCCCTCGCTTTAGGGGTAGAACTTGCTGGAATCTGCTAGCCATTTGGCGAACTGCCCCCTCTTGTAGCGCGGTAGCTCGACGGCGGGCTGATACAGCTCGAGGGCGCTGATTTGCTTGCCTCGGGTCACCTGCGGCTTTTTGTGGAGGTAGTGGGTGCGGAGAACCTGGACTCGGTCCCGCTTGTCGGTCGCGTGGCCCGTGACCAGGGCAATCTCCCGCTCCGGCACGTCCTGGACATCGAGTTCGGTGGCCAGCGTGTGGCGGAAGGCGTGGAATCCGACGCCTCTGGGAAAGCCTAGGCTCTTCAGATAGCGGCCGAAATCCACGACAAACTGTTGGCTATAGCGCGCGTTGGTCTCCCCTGTAGCGCGGTTCACACCAGCAGAGAGTAGAGGAAACAAGCGTGGGTGCCCGGTCGCTTTCATGTCCTCCACGAACTCCAAAAGGCCTGCCTCCAATAGAGGCTTGGCGATGGGGATGATGCGCATGCAACCCGCGCCCTTCATGCTCTGCCGGCTCCGCCGCTGTCGCTTCGGGTCGGCGGCCAAGTCTGGGTCGAGTGTCTTTTGGAAGGCGATACACCAAACACCGCGTTCCTCGATGATGTCGGTCAGCTTCAACTGGCAGACTTCATTGACCCTGGCACCGGTATACAAGCCGAGCATCGGTGCCCACCAGTGCTGCGGCCTTTTCGCCCAGGGGATGAAGGTTGCGGGGTCGAAGATGGCCTGCAAATCTGTGTCCTCGAACAGACGGATGGCCTTTTCCGGATCGATGGTGTGATCCTCCTTGGGCTTCCGGAAGGCCTTCATGGGCGAAGAGACAATGGCCTGTCCGTTCACTAGGTGATTGAAGAAGGCGACCAAGAAGCGCCTGTGACGCTCTTTGGTGGCGGCGGCCAGTGGCGTCACGTCTTGCTCTTTGCCCAGGGCGATGGCTTCGTCGAAGGTGAGATCCTTCAGTAGTGGGTCCGACACCAAGTTCCTCGGAGCCCAGCGCAGCAGCTTCCAGAGATCTTGGATGTGGTGATAGTCCACTCGAGCTGCGGAAATATTGCCGCAGGTGCGTAGCAATAGCTTGAGCGTGCGCTCGGTGGCGAGCACGGTTTTTGGGTCCAGTTCCCGGCGGCGCATATCTTCCAAATGGTCCTCGATCTCCTTGGCTAGGGGGCGAGCCGGGGTTCCCATAGGCAACGGCTCTGGATACCGAGTGCCGCGCTTCATGTCTTGCTTACGGCCTGTCTCGTCCAAGGCCGCCAAAATACATTCTTGGAGATTGATGGCGGCCTCGCGGCCTTGAACGATAGCCCTGTCGATTCGGAAGCGGCCGATGTGGATGCCTTCCAGATGCAGAGTGCCAAATGGCGAGGCGATGTAATCAGTGAGTGCTGCGGAGGGTAGGGTGGTCACGGTTCACTTCCATCAGTAGATGGAAGTAGGGATAAAACAGGCGGCCATTTCGTCAACCCGGTTGATAGAAAAATCTGCGTGCCGGGCAACGTCCCTAGGCGTTGGGTTGATGGCGGGGTGAGCTCTCGGGGAGCGTCAGATCCGTTATCCTTGCGAAACCCTTTAAAACAAAGCGTTTCAGCGGACTATTTGCCCATTTATCGCAGTCAATTCTGTACTGTTTGCAGTTAATTGCCTAACAACCACTGCTTTGATAAAACCTTTTCAAGCTGAACGCGTGATAAACGAAATGTCATTGTGTTAGTTTAAAGGGATACGGGGTCGTCGAAATGACGGTTCGTGCCCGGGGGTATACACAGTGCTACGGTGACCATGGGCACCTTTCATGGATGAGGCTTAAAGATGATGCGCTTTCGTTTGAGGGACATCCAATGGGAGACGGACGGGGCGTCCCCTATCCTGCCCACCCAGTGCGCGGTCGAGTGCGATGGCGAGGACCAGATTGCCGACACCCTGAGCGGCTTGCATGGGTGGCTTGTCAGAGGCTTTGTTATTGAAGAAGACTCTTCGCTGCCAAGAGACCTGGGGCGCACCTAGGGTGAATCTGCTGAGAAGGCGTCACTTTTGGTCCCATCTCTGATTCAACTTGAGCTTTTTTCTGTGAGCGAGCTGCCAGGGGGGCACCTTGATTACCGGTCTGTCGATTCATCGATATAAGAGCTTTCATCCTGCGGTTGCTCCGCCTATCAGCTTTGAACCTGGGACACCTCCAAAGCCAGTGTTCCTCTATGGAACCAACGGAGCTGGAAAGAGTGCAATCGGGGAGGTGATTCAAGGGATAAGCAGTGGCGATGAGGAGTTTTCTCACTGCCAGATGCAAACCTCCAACAACACCGCCTATCGCGTGCTTGTCTACAACCAGCGGTTCGTAGACAAGGTGATCCGGACAGCAGAGGGGGTTCCTGGAATCTTTACCATAGGTGCCTTGGATGCTGAGGCCCAGGTTGAGATCGAAGGCAAGAAGGCAGAGGCTGAGCAGCTTGAGGCGCAGCTTGAAGCGGTCAAGAAGAAGATCGAGCAATCGATCGAGGCGGGCAAGAAAGTCCATGAAGCAGCCATAGCCGCGGCCTGGAAGGCCCACAGTGATTACAATAAGCCCCCGTTTCGCGATCTGTTGAACGGGTGGCACAGCGACCGGAAGAAGTTCTTCGAAGAGCTCGACAAGTATGCTGTGGCCGACGATGTCGAGCTCGATAGCTTGGATCGTCTGCAAGAGCGCCAGGCCGACGCAACCAGCACCGAAACTGCTCAGGGAAAGGTCTCGGTTGACCTGTCAGGTCTTGCGGTAATCGAGTCGGATCCGATCTGGGCCGAGAGGATTGTGGTCTCTTCTGCTAGCCGGTTGGCCCCTTTGATTGAGAAGTGGGGGAACAGCGACTGGGTCGGGCAGGGGCGTGACATCCTACACGGAGACGACTGCCCCTTCTGCCAGCAGAAGCTGCCGGAGAAGTTCGCGGAGGATTTGGCCAAACTTCTTGATGGAGACAGACAAGCTCGTGTCGACCAAGTAAAGTTGCTTGCTGATCGCTATGAAGCGACTGTCGGACAGATAGAGGTGTCGATAGCGCAGGTCTTTAAGCACACCTTTGCGCAGAAAGATGCGGCTCTGTCTCAGGCCTGGGAACTGCTGCTTGCACGGCTCAGAGCGAACAGTGCGTTGATGAAATCCAAGGTCGACAAGCCAGCAGAGCCGTATGAAGTTGCGGCAAGCGACATTGAGCCGACGAAGGATGCCATCGGCACCATCAACCAGCGAGTCAACGAGTTCAACGCAAGAATCGCTGATCGGGCTGCTGAACAAAGCCGTGTCCGAACGATGTTTTGGCAGGTGATGCGTCGCGAAAGGGCTCCTGTCTACGATGCGTATAAAGCGAGCAAGGCCCCATTGGTGGAGGCCCTGACGGCAGAACGTGCCGAGAAGACCGCCATTGAAAAGAGCTTGGGCGACGTCACCGAGCGCCTCAAGGAGCTGGGTCAGCTCCAAACAGGTGTGGGGGCGGCAGTCGAAAAGATCAATGCGCGCCTAGCGGGCATGGGTGTCACCTCTTACTCCATCTCAAGTAAAGGAGCGGGTCACCTGTATTGCTTGAGCCGTCCTGGGCAGGCAGAGGGCGACATGACTTCGCTCAGTGAGGGCGAGAAGACACTCATCTCATTCCTCTACTTCCTCGAGCGCCTGAGGGGATCTGACGAGGCAGATTCAGCTCCGGTCGACCTGGGCAGAACGATTGCCGTCATCGATGACCCGATTTCTAGTCTGTCGCACAACTTCGTGTTCGACATTGCCTCCATCATCCAAGAAGAACTCATCAAGCCGACCGAAGGGGTGCCGCGATTGCGTCAGGTGATCGTGCTGACCCACAACCTCTTCTTCCTGCACGAGATGCTCCGACAGACCGTGGGCCCAGAGTTGGCCAACCAGGACAAGCGATGCCAACTGCTCCGGGTGGTGAAGTCAGACCATACGAAGGTTGTTCCGATGAAGGCATCGGAGATGATGAACGACTACCAGGCACTATGGCAGGTGCTTCGAGATGCACGCGATTCCAATACGCCGGCGATCATGGTTCCCAACGCCATGCGATGCATCCTGGAGCACTTTTTCTGGTTCACTCACCAAGAAGAGAAGTTCAAAGTAGCTCTGAAGAAGGTTGCCGTTGCCGATGCATCATTTACGCCGTTGGCGCGCTTCCTGGACAGAGGTTCTCACAAGGATGGAATCAACATCACCGTGATGGACTTCAATCATTACGACTTGAACTACTACTTCGACAAGTTCAAAGCAGTCTTTGATGCAGCGGGCTTCCCGGAGCATTACGCCGCAAATATCGGGACTAACCAAGTGCAGGACCCCGTCCCAGCTCCTTGACAGCTATGAGAGGGGCTTGCCTGGCAATGCCCTTCCAAACCGAGAGGGCAGGCTGTCGCAAAAGTGCTCTTAGGACGAGTTCTTACCGCTGGTTTTATCAGTGCGTGAAGTATCGCGCCACCTGCGCGCCGAGCAGTTGGCTGTGTGTGGGGTTGCCAACGGTGAGGCCGTCCTGGTCTGCCCGCGGCTCCCAAAACGGCGACGAAGGCGCTCATCATGCGTCTCAATGTGAACTTCCACCGGACGCCTGTGGACGCCGAGAAATAAGGGATGGTGATCAGTGACAAGCGTGGAAGAGCTGGATCTACGTATCCAACAGATCGACGGGTGGATTCGAGCCTTGACCAGTGAAGTTCACTTCCTGGACGAACGCGTTCATCTGGTCAAGCCCCTGGTTCAGGACAGGGAAGTGCAGGCGGCGATGCAGGCCAAGTTGGACGGAACGTTAGGGGCGGAGTTATGGAACCACCTGGTCCCCTTGCTTGGACAGGACTACATCCGCGAATTGGCAAGATTGTTCCTGGACGAGGGCAAGAAGACAGGAAGCCTTACCAACATCTGGCGCAAGCTAAATGTGTCAGGTGTTAGTGAGAGATACAGAGTTAGCTACGGTCACAAGGATGACTACCATTACGACAGACCGATGGATGGATTCACCCATGAAGTCAGAGAGGAATGGCGGCAACAAGATCGTGAAAAGAATTTGGCTCAGTTCGACAATGAATGGTCGAGCCTTTCCAAGGCGATGGAAGAGCTGATCAATGATTCAGTTGGCAACAGCATTCGAACGTTTCGGGATAAGCGCCATGCCCACTGGGAAATGCAGCCATTGGGGCACGATCCAGCACCTTTCAACATCAGCACGCTTGGCCTAACCTATGATGCTATCTTTGCCTTCGGTCAGAGATGCGAGCAAATTCTGGCGGACCTCGGCAAGCTGCTCACCGACACCCACTGGGAACCTTCACAGTTTAGCGAAATGAGCGCAGAGCAGGGCAAAGCGTTGTGGATGACTTTGGCTAAATGACGCCTTAGTGCGAATAGATGCCAATCAGGAGAAGTGTCGATGGCGAGGTGTTGGGCTCACAAAGTGGGCGGTTGTGACACGATGTCGGGTGAGCATGTCATCAGCAATGCCGTCTTCGTCCCGGGGTGTGGGTGCCCTGTGCTTATCGAAGGGGTTGCCAGAATTCGTGGCGGAGCCGCGACGCCCAACGCGGAGAAATCAAACATCCTTTGCCGCCGGCACAACTCAATGCTTAGCCCGTTGGACGATGCAGTGGGAAGGCTGGCAAAGTTTCAAGCGGCCAGTGACGATGAGGACTTCTCCGAAACGCTCTATATCGACGGCGAGCTGTTAGAACGTTGGCTACTCAAGACGGTCATCAATTTTGGCGCGGCAGGATGGATGGGGCCTCAGAAGCTAGTTCCTTCGCCGGGCATTGTCAGCGCGATCTTTGGAAACTCGCCTCTTCCTCCGGGCACTGGTCTATACTCCGTTGACGGCATTGATGCAAATCACCGTCCCTCTGGTGGAGTTACAGTGCGTCCGTTATTTAGGACCTCACCAAGGGGGCGGGAACTTGTTGGGGCCTATGTGGCAGTGCACGGCTTGGGATTGCTTGCGTGTCTTGATGACACTCTTCCACTCCAAATAGATGAAAGAAATGCTCCCGAGCTGTTTCGGAGTTCCCAATCTGGAGCCTCTCGGATTCTCTATCATCCGGGGGCCATCGTCATGGATCGGAAGCGAGGGAAGCCGCTGATAGTTGGAATGGCATGGGGTGGGGTGTTTCATTTTGCGGACGGGACAACTGCTACATTGGCCCAGGCTCAAGCCGGAAGTAGAGCTTAAGCAGCTTGAGACGTCAGCGATGCAGAGTGGCACCGCGTCTTCATGGACAGCATTGCCTCGTCCACCTCAGCATAGGCCTGCGCCTCCGAAAGCGTTCGTCCTCCGGGCACCCAACTCAGTCGCACGCGTGACAACTGCTTGCTCTTGGCGGGAATCCAGATGTTGTAGTAGGGCTCCAATTAGCTCCGCGTCGTCCAGTGATTGGGCACCAGCCAAGAAGACCAGGTCAGCCACGCGCTGCCGTCGTTTCATTTCTTCACGCTTCGCCATTGCCTGCTTTTTCGCTTCGCGGCGCCGGTTGGCTAGAAGCTCCCGTGCTTGCAAATGAGCCAGTCGTTCCGTAGCTCGTTGGATTTGGCCTCGGTAGTGATTCGTTGCGGTCATGCAGCTCTCCAGTCGTCCTACCATTGAGTCAAACACGAAAAAGCATCCCGTCAAATTTTTGAGAACGCCATGCGTTTGGAGGTCGCAAGAATCGCGTGGCGCTGAAAAACAGGGCATAGAAGAAAGAAGCAAGAGCGCACCTAGGTGTTCCTGCGGAACACGTGCGCAAGGGGCTGTGCCCCTTGAACCCCAATCGCTTTCAGCGCTTGCGAAAACCGAAAGCCAAGGCATAAACAAAGCAACGTCCACTGCTTTGGAGCCTCATGGCCATCTACCACGCCAACGTCAAAACCTTTAGCCGAGCCAAAGGACATTCGTCCATCGCTGCGGCCGCCTATCGTGCCGGCCTCCTGCTCGAGGATGAGCGCACAGGTCAGCGCCACGACTACCGCCGGCGGGACGGCGTGGTCGAGACGCGGTGCGTCATTCCGGAGGGGGCCCCCGATTGGGCCCTGATTCCGGCTGCGCTTTGGACGCAGGCCGAAGCCTCCGAGCGCCGCAAGGACTCGACCATCGCCAGAGAGTTCGAGTTCGCCTTACCCCACGAGCTCAGTGATGAGCAACGCTCTGCCTTGGCTGCCGAAGTCACCCGTGCCTTGGTGGATCGATATGGCTTCGCTGCGCAGGCGAGCATCCACAGTCCAGGAAACAAGGACGGGCAGAACTGGCATGTCCACGTGTTGGCCACCACCCGGCGTTTGGGGCCTGAAGGTTTTACAGACAAAACGAAGGAGCTCGATGGTGGGCCATCGGGCAGGGCAGAGGTCGAATGGGTCAGGGAGCTGGTCGCCCGAGTCACCAACGCACACCTGGAAGCGGCCAGCTTGGACATCCGGATCGATCATCGCAGCCTGAAGGCCCAGGCCGATGACGCATTGGCGCGCGGTGACCTGGTCGGTGCGGCTGTGTTGTCACGGGAACCGACGAAGCACATGGGGAAAAACGCATCGGCCATTGAGCGACGTGGGGGCAGGTCTCAGCGCGGTGAGGTGAACCGGCTGATTGAGGAGGACAACGAGGAGTCGTTCAATGAAATGCTGGCGCAGTTCGAGCAGGAGGGCAGGGCCATGGATATGCCGCCGGGCCATAGCCGTCAGCAGGCTCGCCATGAATCACGCCGAGCCTCTCCGGGGACGCTGACGTTCTCCGACGGTCGCATCGAAATGTCGCAGGGGATGGCCAGGGTCGCGAGCGCGGGCCGACAGGGGGAGGACGAGAAGTCAGGCCAGGCCACCGTAACACTCGAATCCATCAGGGAGCAGGTGGTTCAACTAGGCGCGACACTGAGGGATGACCTGGCTGTCCAGGGGCTCCACACGACGTTGAACGCAGTCCAGGTGTTGGCTGCAAATCCGCTACCGCCAGATGACAGCAAGGACTACCGCTCCATTCTCAGTCGGCTCCTGGTGGGCCTGCGCCGTTTTGCCGCGGCACTGGCCCGCTTCCCACGCCGCCTTGAAGCCGTCCGTCGTGCCGTTCGTCTCCGGCACATGGCCGAGCAATCTTGGCATGACTTCGTCGCGAACCATCCAGAGCCCGGTGTGCCTTGGGCGGCCGGCGACTGGGCAAAGAGGCGGGGCCGTCGCCTCGCTGCGCTGGAGCAACGCTCAGCAGAGCTTGCGAGGGCCCAGGCGGCCGCGACGCCAGAACAGGAGATGGCTTGCGCCCAGGAGCTCGTCACTCGTGCCGAGCACTTGGAGGGGGTGAGCCAGGCGTTCCTCGAGAGGCCATCCCCTCGGCCGGAGGGTCCAGCGATCAGCCCTACACCGCGCTTGCGTCCAGCCCCGTCGGTAGAGCCACCGGCTTACCGTCCCGCACGAAGGCGTCCCCGGTTGCATTGAAAGAACAAGCCCCGCGATGCGGGGCTTTTGCTGGCTTCGGTTGGGTCCGTCAGTGGAGGGCTGGTCCTGAGTTTCCGGGGGAGGGCGCGCGGGTTGCTTTGGGCATGCGGTCCCGTCGCCATTGCTCCGTGGCCACGAAAGCGCGGTCTACCAGGGCTTCCCGAGTTCGAGCAGCGCCTGTGGGTGTTGGCGGCTTGTAATCGAGAGTAGGAACGGATCGGCCTTGCCATTGCCTAATCAGCTCTGCCGAAGCTTCCAAGGCATAACTTACTTCCTTGGCGCACTCTCCTGATTCCCGTGGGTGCCTGCCGCACATCAACCCAGTGAGGATTTGGCCGGCAACGAGGAACTGGGGGTTGGACAACATGATTGCTCCTTTGAGCATAGAGGGTGCACTCATCAAAGCGTGGATCAACGCAATAGCAAGAGCCAGGACTGAGTCCCCATTCACAAAATCGAGAATACGTTCCATTGATGCGTGCATTTTGCGTCGAAGTGGCGGCTGCGGTTGATTTCCTGACAAATTCTGAATATGTTAAGCGCATGTGAGCGCAGGGGGTGCCCATGTCCAAGGAAGAAGTTTCAGATCAAACAGGATCACACTCAGCTGAGGCATCTGCGCTCGGCTTCTACTACCAATCGTTATTCGCTCTGAAGACTCTGATCGAGTTCGACTCGGACGATGCCGCTGTTGCTGTCGAACGATTGGACGACGTAGAGCTTGTTGCCGATCAGCAAACGTTGCTTCTTCAGCTGAAGCACTCGTTGAGCGAGACACCTCCCTCGGTAACCGTGGCATCGCGGGCGCTTTGGAAGACACTCAAAGTGTGGATAGACACGTTGCCGCAACTGTCGATGGCGGAGACAACCCTGCACCTCGTGGCCGTGGGACAAGTCTCCGCAGGAAGTCCGCTTCAAGCGCTTTTGCACGATGGTTCTGATAGAAAAGTGCTGATCGACGCGCTGGTCGCGGAGGCAAATCGCGTCGTGGATAAGCGTGCAGAGGCAAAGGCTGCCAAGAAGGACCTGCCCTTTGGCGATCGCGCGGATGGGTGTGAAGCGTTCTTGGCTCTTCCTGCGCCGAGCCGTGAAACCCTAGTGCGCCGAATAAGGGTGCAGCCCAACTCGCCCAACATTGCAGCGATTGAGGCAGAGATCGCTAAAAGCCTTAAAGTCTTGCCTTCCGAGCAGCGAGCATTTGTGGCGTCTAGACTTGTCGCATGGTGGGACAGGGAAGTCATTTATTCGTTGTGTGGCAAGCGCAATAGGGCCATTGCCAAGCTCGAAGTTCAGACTCAGATCTCGTCGATAGTAGGAGAGATTGAGGCTGGATTGCTCCATGCTGACTTTTCAGGAGCCAAGCCCCCGTTTTCGCACGAGCCAGATTCCATGCTTGTTCGTCAGATCCGTCTCGTTGGTGGCGGGAAAACCGACGAAGGCAAGGCGACCGTGGAAGAATGGCGGGCTCGAGCTCAGCGCTCAAAGTGGGTTGAGGACAACCCCGCTATGGCGACCGCTATCAATCGGCACGATGATCACCTTCACGAGGAGTGGTCGAATCGACATGGAAAAATGATTGAGGATTGTCAGTCTTCGGATGAGCCAGAGAAGTGCGAGAGAGGATTGGCATTGCTCCGTTGGACGCATGACGATGCGCCGAGGTGCGTGGAAGCAATCGCAGCCAACTGGAGTGCAGTCTTCTACGTGCGAGGGAGCTACCAAGTGCTGGCGGTAGATAAAAAGGTAGGGTGGCATCCGGACTACATCAAGCGCCTGGAGGACGACGCGTGAGAGGCACCTATGACGTATTCGCTGAGACCAATCCTGCGTTTTGCGCCTATGCTCTGACACGCTTCACTGAGGCATTTGAGACGGTCAATGCCGATGGGCCATCACTGTCGCTCAGTTACATCGCACTTCCCATCGCACTCTCAGGTGACTTGTCGCTGAAGTTTGATGGAACAAACAAGAATACAGGGCTGTTGGAGTGGTTGATGAGGTGCCCTGAAGTCCAGATTGAGCTGGTTGATCGCGTAAACGGCTCAATGGGCATAGTTACGGAGGCAGTTCGATTTTCTTGCTTCATGAAAGCACTCACATTAGATGAAGCGGGGCGGCTGCGGTCGGGACCAAAAAGGCTCAAAAAAAGCGCAGTTAACGGCCTTAGTGAAGCGCCGCTCGCGGTGATCAAAAATTCAGAGCGGCTTGGCTATTGGTTCGCGATGGCTGGATCGGCACGGACGACATTTGACATGATGGGGCTTACTGTATGAAGCGCTGGAACATACTCGATATCTTTTTCCTTGGTGTCGACGGTCAGCGCCGTCTCGTTAGCTTGGTGCCGGACCAGGTGAACATCATCACCGGAGCCTCAGGCACAGGAAAGTCTGCTCTTATCAAAGCGATTGACTATTGTTTGGGTTCCAGTAAATGTGAGCTCCCCGCGCATGTGCGCCGAAGGGTGGTGGCTGTGGGCGTGCGATGGGCCAACGGCGATGATCAAATGATCGTGGGCCGAATGGTTCCACCAGTTGGGCAACAGACAAGCGGAAAAATGTTTGTTTCCAAGGGGCGAGACCTGCGGATTCCCTTGGGCATAGATGGCTTTGAGGGAGGCACCACTTTGTCTGCAGCAAAGGCTTTCTTGGAACGGGCATTTGGCATTGGTGATACGGAGGGCACATCGATTGATCCCACTCAGAAGGGACGAGCAAGTGTTCGCCAGGTGACGCCTTATCTTTTCCTGACCAAAGAAGTCATCGACAGCGAGACAGTTCTACTCCATGGCCTTGAGAAGGCGGAAAAGGCTAAAGACATTATTGCAACGCTCCCATACTTCCTTCGAGCAACCGACGAAGACAGCATCCTAGCGGAGCGGCGTCTGCGTCAGTTGCAGCGCGGACTGGAGTTGGCTGAAGCAAAAGCGCAAGCAAAGGCGTCATCCGAAAGTCTAATGGTGAGCCGTGCGCTGGGGTTGCTAGCCGAGGCAAGGCAAGTCGGCCTTTCGCGCGCCAGCACGGCACTGTCTGATGAGGCTGAGGTCTTGGGTGCACTACGCGCCGTTCTAGATGGGCGGATGGTTGAGGGAGAGCAGCCATCCGACGATGAGCTTTCTGATTTGCACGCATCTCGCCGCCAAGTGCTTGCCCGTCTGGAAGAAGTAAAAAAGAAGTCAAGAGCCACGAAGTCTGCTATTAGAGAGTCGTCCGGTTATCAAGGTGCGGTGAAGCAGCAGCATGAGAAGCTGATGCTTGTTGATCATTTGAAGCTCGGTGACGTGTCTCACGCCTGCCCGGTGTGCGAAAGCCCGTCGGATCGCGGCCGAGAAGTCGCTGCTGCACTGCAATCCGCTTTGACCAAGGTGCGCTCAGAAAGCATGGTCGTCGAGCGGGTCAAACCCCAGTTGCTTGAGGTCGATAGCAAACTGGACAGTGACGCACGGCACCTGAACGTCGAGCTTCGGCGTGTTGACGTCCGTATCGAAGGTTGGCTCGCCCAAAGTGAAAGAGCGCGGGAGCTCACCAGTTTGGCACAGGTCCACAGCCATCTGAGGGGTCGTATTTCTTACTTTGTCGAGAATATTGTTGATGAATCCCCAAAGGTTGGGGTGGACTTGGAAGGCATTCGAGCAGAGATCGAAGAGCTAGAGGCGCGCGTAAATAAAGAGGCCAAGAACATAAGGCTGCAGCGAGCCGAGCGTAAGGTCTCGGAATTTGCATCACTGGCGTTTAAAGAACTTCCCACGGTTGCTCCTTGTGTCGGAGCTGAATTGGAGTTCTTGTCACGAGGTCCTGATGTAGTGATGATCGAGGAGCAGAGCAATGCTGTGCTTCGCATGCCTGATCTGGGATCCGACCAAAACTACTTGGCTATCCACATCGCATTGTGCTTCGCTCTTCACCGCTATTTTGAGTTGGTGAGTTCGCCTGTGCCTGGGCTGTTGGTCTTGGATCAGGTCAGCCGTCCCTACTTCCCTGCGAAGGGGGATGACTATGATGTCAATGAGATAGGGGGCGGCGCTGAAGACGAGGATACTCAAGCGATGAGACAGCACATCGACTTCCTCTTTCTGGAGACGCAGCGTCGCAGCGGCCTCCAAGTCCTCCTGATCGAGCACGCCTATTTCGCTGATGACGTGCGATACCGCGAGGCTACACGTGAGCGATGGACAAGGCGGTCTGGGGAGGCGCTGATTCCCTTCGATTGGCCAATGCGGGAGGATGCCTAACCAGCTGAGGTGTCCTTTCGACTGGGTAAACGGTGGATGCAGGCCATGCATACGGCTATGATCGAGGAAACATTGAAAGGAAACCTGCCGAGCAGGCTTTCTGCAACGGTTTGAAGGGGTTGGATCAAGCGTGATCCGATCCCACTCTCTCCGCCATCGACTCTTAAATCACTGATTTGAAGTTAAGATCCTGATGGGGTCGATTGGGATGCAGGAAGCATGCAGGGAAAGCGCTCGCATGTGCATTCCTCATCTTCGGAGTGTCCCGTAATCGTGGCGACGTCCTCCCGGGTAGCCCCAGCATGCTTGAGCTTGGTGGCCAGCATGTCGTAAAGCATGGAACCGAGCCCATGGACAAAACGCGATGCGCGAGGGCGAGCACGTAGCAGACGGGACCGGAATAGCTGGCATGTTGGTCGAGGGCGACCTCCCCCTTTTGGCTTGATGTATGGGCCGGAGAAATCGATTCAGAGCCTGGGTCATGCGGGTAGGGGAAAAGGCGAAGTACCTGCCTTAAGCCGGCTTGATGACGTGCAGCGCGCAATCTCGGAACTTCACGCTGCTATGTCCGTAACCGACGCCTCGTTGCTCGGATTCGCTCCGCCGTCACTTCAACATCGCTTTTCCTCAATGTTTGGCTGGATAGGGTGCAGTTTCCCCTGATCTAACGAGGATATCCTCATGGCCGAACCCAGAGAAAACCTGCTTGATTGGCTCCGCGATGCCCATGCGATGGAGCAACAGGCCGAAACCATGTTGAGGGGCCAGGCGTCCCGCATTGAGCACTACCCGGTCTTGAAGGCGCGGATTGAAGAGCACATCCAGGAAACGATCGGCCAGCGGGAGCTGCTCGAGGGGTGTATCAAGCGTTTGGGCGGTTCTCCCTCCACGATCAAGGACGTGATGGGCAAGATGGCAGCGCTTGGCCAGGCGGTGGGTGGGATGACCGCATCGGACGAAATCGTGAAGGGCGCGATGGCCGGCTATGTCTTTGAACATTTCGAAATCGCGTCCTACACCGCGCTGATCGCTGCGGCCAAGACCGCCGGCGACCCGGAAACGGCACGGGTGTGCGAGCAGATTCTGGTTCAGGAGGAAGCAATGGCCGACTGGCTCGCGATCCACCTGCCGGAACTCACCGAAGAGTTCCTGGTGCGCGATGCAACGCCGGGCGTCGAGGCAAAGAAGTAACCATTGGATCCCCATAGGCGCCTTGGCGGCCGTTCCGCCGGGGCGCTGCTCTGCGCCAGATTCCAGGTTCTGCGATAGGCATGGGTGCCGAACTTCCAGAGGGCGAGCACCGTAATAGGCAGCACCGGCACGATGGCAGATAGCCACACATCGAGGAGGTCACCGTGACTGATGACAAGAACAACGCGGGTAGTCCGGATCGCGATCGCATCAACGTCAATGAAGACTACGAGCTGCAATACTGGACCAAGGCCTTGGGCGTCAGCGCCGAGGAGCTTCGGGCGGCGGTCAAGGCTGTCGGCCCCACCGCGGCGGCCGTGCGTAGGCACCTGGGCAAGTAACCGGGAGTAGGGCATGTCCCTCACCGAATACCGCCGCAAGCGGAGCTTCGACAAGACCAAGGAACCCGAACCGGGGGAGGTGTTGCCATCAGGGCAACGGGCGATTTTCGTGGTGCAACTTCACCATGCCAGCCGCCGTCATTACGACTTCCGGCTCCAGGTCGGTGATGCACTCAAGAGCTGGGCCGTTCCCAAAGGGCCCAGCTACGACCCGAAGGTCAAGCGCATGGCGGTGGAGGTCGAAGACCACCCCGTGGACTATGCCGCCTTCGAAGGCGAGATTCCGAAGGGGCAATACGGTGGCGGCCACGTCGCCCAGTTTGACCATGGGGTGTGGGCTACGTCGGACGACCCGGAGGCCCAACTCGCCAAGGGACATCTGCGGTTCGAACTCTTCGGCACCAAGCTCAAGGGCGGCTGGCACCTGGTTCGGTCAGGGAAGCCGGCCAAGCAGCCGCAATGGCTTCTCTTCAAAGAGGACGATGCCTTTGCCGGCGACGTGGAAGCGGATGATCTGTTGGGCGACGTCGCCTCGCCGCCTGCTGAAGATCTGAAGCGGGCAGGGGCTGGCAAGGCCGATAAGAAAAAGCTCACAGCCGTGGCCCTGCCAAAGAAGGGCCGTCGCAAGGATTGGTCGAAGAAGGCCGCCGCGCTGACCAGGGCCAAAGAAGCCGAACCGCCAGGCGGTCCCTTCGAACCGCAGCTGGCCAAGCTCGGCGATGCCCCACCCCAGGGCGACCACTGGGTGCATGAGATCAAGTGGGATGGCTACCGCATTCTGGCCACCATTGCCGACGGGGAGGTGCGCCTTTGGTCCCGCAATGCCTTGGAATGGACCGAAAAGCTTCCCGAAATCCGGGATGCCGTCGCTGCCCTCGGGCTGACGTCAGGGGCGCTGGACGGTGAGCTCATCGCCGGCAACGGCACCAAAGAGGACTTCAACCTCCTCCAGGCCACCCTGTCCGGGGAACGGCAAGGCACGTTGGCGTATGCCTTGTTCGATTTGCTCCACATCGACGGGGTAGATATTGCCGATGCGCCCCTGCTGGAGCGCAAGCAACTGCTGCAGGAGTTGTTGAAGGGCAGCCCGGGGCACCTGGCCTTCAGCTCCCACATCGAGGGCGATGGGGCATCGGCCTACCGGCTGGCTGGCGAGCGCCACTTTGAAGGCATCATCTCAAAGCGTGCAGACCGCGCCTATCACGCAGGCCGGGGCGAGGACTGGAAGAAGACCAAGCAGCTGGCCAGCGACGAGTTTGCCGTCGTGGGTTACACGGCGCCCAAGGGCAGCCGCACGGGGTTCGGGTCGTTGCTCCTGGCCAAGCCCGACCCCAAGCACGGCTGGCTTTACGT
>NZ_QEZJ01000025.1:0-5323 GCF_003992965.1 Xanthomonas sp. BRIP62409
CCCCGCCACCGCCGCCACACGCGGTCAATGCCACGGCCAACGCCGAGGCCAGGACAGTCCTGGCGACGTCTCTCTTCTGCATTTGGATGTTCTCCCCGAACCCATTCCATGGATAGGGCCCAGTCCCGGGCCCGAACGCCGTCTTTATACTGCATCCTCACACCCCTGTCGCAACTGAGTGCGTAGCGCATGGCGCCGCATCGGCACGTGCTGGCGCGAACCGGGCGCGAGGCAGATAATCGTTTCACTTTCAACGGTATCTCCTCATGTCCGACATCGTCATCGTTGCTGCCAAACGCACTGCCATCGGCTCGTTCCTTGGTCAATTCAACGGTGTGCCGGCGCCGACACTCGCCGCCGCCGCGATCGAAGGTGCGCTGGCGCAGTCCGGCGTCGCGCCGGCCGACATCTCAGAAGTCATCGTCGGCTGCGTCCTGCCGGCCAACCTGGGCCAGGCACCGGCACGGCAGGCGGCGATTGCCGCAGGCATCCCCACCTCGACCGGCGCCACCACCATCAACAAGGTGTGCGGCTCGGGCATGAAGGCGATCATGTTCGGCCACGACCTGATCAAGGCCGGTTCGGCCAGCATCGTGGTCGCCGGCGGCATGGAGTCGATGAGCAACGCGCCGCATCTGCTGCCCAACTCGCGCACCGGCAACCGCTACGGCAACTTCCAGGCGGTCGACCACATGGCCTGGGACGGCCTGACCAATCCCTACGACGGCCAGGCGATGGGCGTGTTCGGCGAGGCCACCGCCGAGAAGTTCGGTTTCAGCCGTGCCGATCAGGATGCGTTTGCGATCGCCTCGGTCGAACGCGCGCAGGCGGCACAGCGCAGCGGCGCGTTCGCCGATGAAATCGTTCCGGTCGCGGTGGCCACGCGCAAGGGCGAGGTGGTCGTCGACAGCGACGAGCAACCCGGCAAATCCGACATCGCCAAGATTCCGACCCTGAAGCCGGCCTTCAAGAAGGACGGCAGCGTCACCGCCGCCAGTTCGTCGAGCATCTCCGATGGCGCGGCGATCACCGTGCTGATGCGCGCAGACGAGGCGCAACGGCGTGGCATCGCGCCATTGGCACGCATCGTGGGGCATGTCACCCACTCGCAGGAACCTGAGTGGTTCACCACCGCCCCGGTCGCTGCGATCAAGACCTTGATCGGCAAGATCGGCTGGCAACTGGACGACGTGGATCTGTTCGAAATCAACGAAGCATTCGCGGTGGTGGCGATGACGCCGATCGCCGAGCTGGGCATTTCGCACGACAAGGTCAACGTCAACGGCGGTGCCTGCGCATTGGGGCATCCGATCGGCGCATCCGGCGCCCGCTTGGTGGTGACATTGGTGAATGCGTTGCGCACGCGCGGTGGCAAGCGCGGAATCGCGACCTTGTGCATCGGCGGCGGCGAGGCGACTGCCATCGCTATCGAATTGATTTAATTGTTTTTAACGGCGATTTTGCAAAACTGAATGCGCGTACGCTTGACACTGGTCTTTGGACCGTCATCATGTCGGGGGCGCGCAATAGCGCGTTGCCTAATCTAACGACGAGGATTGAAACAATGACCATTAACAAGCTGCTGATCGCAATGGCTCTGGGCCTGGCCCTGACCGCTTGCTCGAAGCCGGAACAGGCTCAGGACGCTGCTGCTTCGGCTAACGAAGCCGCTGCCGACGCTCAGACCGCTGCTGACCAGGCTTCCGCCTCGGGCTCGCAGTCGGCTGACGCCGCTCAGGCTGCTGCCAACACCGCCGCTGCTTCGGCTGACACCGCTGCTGACGCTGCTCAGGCTGCTTCCGGCGCCGCCACCGACGCTGCTGCTGACCAGGCTGCCGACGCTGCCAAGACGGCTGAAGACACCGCCGAAGCTGCCAAGGACACCGCCGAAGAAGCCAAGAAGTAATCACTTCTTAGCTCCAAGCGAGTTCGGAGAAAGCCGCTGGTTTCCAGCGGCTTTTTCTTTGCCTGCGATTGGCCGTGAGCGGGTTGCGTCGCTGTCCAAACCGTCGAACGCGCGCCATGTCGCGGCGTGGATGGCGCATGCCGCCTACCGGCTGAATGGCCGGCAGCGCATTGACGCCGGCTGCATCGGTGGGTGCATAAGCTCCGCCTTCCAACACCGGAACAGGAACAGGACCACCCATGAAGACGATCCGCATGCTGTCGTTGAGCGCCATTGCCGCTTTCACTCTCGCCGCTTGCCAGGGCCCTGACGCAGAGCAGGCGCAACGCGATGCCGCCTCCGCTGCCAAGCACGCGGCGGCTGCGACCGAACAGGCTGCCGATCGCGCAGCCGTGCAGGCCAAGGCCGCCACCGCCGATGCACGCGTGGCAGCACGTGAACTGGCCGCCGATGCGAGCCGCGCAACCGCCAACGCCGCAGATGCCACCGCCGACAAGACCCGCGAGATGGCCAACAAGGCCGAGCAGAACGCCGACAAGCACGACGCCGAACATTCGCAACACTGATCGACCGTGTGACCGTCTCAACAGTTTGCAGATGTGCCGGCCAGATTGCGCCGGCGCATCTGCGTCCTGCCAACGGCAACCTCGTGTTGTCCAGTCTGGCGGGCTAGCATCCATCCATGCCCTTCTCTTTTACTGCGCGCCGCCGCAACCAGCTGGCGCTGGCGTTTTCCGCCCTGATCTTCATCGCCATCGGTGTCGGCATCTTTGTCGGTGCCCGCCGCTCACTCGCCGACGCGGCACTGGTCTCGCATACGCATGAAGTGATCGGCCGGGTCGACGAGATCCAGGCGCGTGTGCTGGACGCCGAATCGGCGCAGCGCGGCTTTCTGCTGACCGGCAACGATGCCTATCTGCTCGACTATCAGACCAGCGTCGAGCGCCTGCCGATCCTGCTCGACAACCTGCGTCGCCTGATTGCCGACAACCCCGACCAGGTGCGGCACCTGGACAGCTTGCGGCGACTGGTGGAAACGCGACTGCAGCAGATCCAGCATGTCCTGGACGTGTACGCACAGGACGGCCTGGAGCCGGCGCGTGCCGGCATCCGCCAGACCGCCTTCCGCACCACCAGCGCGATCCGCGAGCAAGCGCTGACCATGGTGCAACGCGAGCAGGAACTGTTGACGCAACGCGCCGAAAGCAGCCGGCAGAGTGCGGCATTGTTGCTGGTGCTGGCACTGGCCGGCATCCCGTTCGGGCTGGCGGTGGTCAGCCTTGTCTATGCCCTGCTGATGCGCGAGCTGCGGCATCGCTCGCAGGCCGAGAAAGAGGCGGCGCAGGCCAATCGCGAGTTGGCCGACAGCGTCGTGGCGCTGCAACGCAGTACCGCCGATCTGAATCTGCTCAGCCGCTACACCGGCCTGCTGCAGGGCTGCATCAGCGCGGAAGAGGCGCTGGTGGTGACCAGCCGCACCCTGGCCAGCCTGCTGCCGGGCGTTGCCGGCAGCGTCTATCTGCTGCGTGCCTCGCAGGATCGCGCCGAGGCGATCAGCCACTGGGGCGAGCCGCTGGTGCACAGCGCGCCGCATCTGTTGCCTGAAGAGTGCTGGGCGCTGCGCCGCGGTCAACCGCACATCATCGAAGACCTGGTACGGGATGCGCCATGCGCGCATATCGGCGCGCCCGAGCACGGCAGCGCCGTCACCACCGCATGCCTGCCGATGTCTGCGCAAGGCACCCAGCTCGGCTTCCTGTTCCTGTCTTCGCCGGGCCCGGCGCCGATGCCGCGGCTGGAAATCGCCGAGGCGGCCGCCGAACAGCTGTCGTTGGCGCTGAGCAACCTGCGCCTGCGCGAATCGCTGCGCCGGCAGTCGATTCGCGACCCGCTGACCGGGCTGTACAACCGCCGCTATCTGGAAGAATCGCTCAGCCACGAGCTGGCGCGCTGCGCACGCCGCGGCCTGCCGTTGTCGGTGCTGATGCTGGACGTGGACCACTTCAAGCAATTCAACGACAGCCAGGGCCACGCCGGCGGCGATCTGCTGCTGGCGGCGCTGGGCGAGTTGCTGCTGACCCGGTTGCGCGCCGAAGACGTGGCCTGCCGCTACGGCGGCGAAGAATTCACGGTCATTCTTCCCGAGGCCGACGGCGCCGAGGCAGCGCGTGTGGCCGAGGCCATTCGCGGCCATGTCGCGGCGCTGGCAGTCAGCGACGGCCAGCGCGCGTTGCCGCGGGTGACGGCCTCGATCGGCGTGGCCAGCTTCCCGGTCGATGGCGAACTGGGAGCCAGCCTGCTCCAGAAGGCCGATGCGGCCTTGTACGTGGCCAAGCGCGGCGGCCGTAACCGGGTTGAGCGGCACGGCGCGGCCAGGCCCGCACTGGACTGAGCACGCGCGCCATCGAACTTGGTTTGCGCAATCCGTCACACAAAAGATCGGTACACGCGGCGATAGTCGGCTTTGATCCCCTGGCGAGGCAGTCCGATGTCGATGTGGCGCGATCAAGGTCCCAACAAGAAAGACGGCGTTCCCGCAGCAGCTGAGGTCCCCGCGGCCGATGGGCGGCTGTTCACTGCCGAGTCCAGCCCGGCGCCGCCGGTCCCTGCCCCCGCGCCCCCCAGTGCCGCGCCCGCAGCGCCTGCACCGCAGCGCCACGGCGAGGCCAAGGAGTCGCTGATCGCCGCCGACATCAGCATCGAAGGCAAGATCGAGGGCGCCGGGCACGTACGCCTGGCTGGCCGCTTCAAGGGCGATGTCAACGTCAAGGGCGATCTCACCATCGAGCGTGGCGCCAAGCTCAACGGCGGCGTCCGTGCCAACAAGGTGATCATCGCCGGCGAGCTGGAGGGCAATATCGAATCGGCCGCGCAGGTGGAACTGCAGACCTCCGGTGTGCTGGTCGGCGACGTCAAGGCCGGCAGCCTGACCGTGGCCTCGGGTGCGCGCATGCGCGGCCAGGCCGATTTCGGCTGGGGCGAGGACACCGGCAAACCGGTCGGGACGGCCAAGCCGGTTGTCAGCGGAGACAGCGACGCCACATGACCGCGCTCCGCCCGGGCACGCCCGGTGCCACGCGCAGCTGCCCGCATTGCAAGGCGACGATCCTGGAAAGCGCCAGCGTCTGCCCTGCGTGCAAGCACCACCTGCGCTTCGACTCGGCGGCGGTGCAGCACGCACAGCCGGCCCCGATCGTGCCGCTCAAGGTGGACGGCACCATTCGCCATCCCGCCGATGGTGATCCGTGGGAATACACCGTGGTGGTGGTGGTGCGTAACGGCAAGGGCCAGGAGATCAGGCGCCAGGTCGTGGACGTGGGTGCGATGCAGGGTGGCGAAGAGCGCGGCTTTACGCTGGCGGTGGAGGCGACCGCCGTGCGCGCGCCTGGACGGCGGGTGCGGCATTAGGGGTTGGGG